>DAITNL010000001.1:0-68940 GCA_036834665.1 Candidatus Competibacteraceae bacterium
CCGGTTGCGACCGGTGGCCTTGGCGCGGTACAGCGCGGCATCGGCGCGACTTAACAGGTCCTCGCTGTTCTCGCGCATGTTGAGTTCGGCCACACCCAGACTGACGCTGATTGTACCGACTGGCGGTATCGACTGGTCGGCGATCAACTGTCGCACCTTTTCGGCCAGCGCGACCGCTGCAATCAGATGCAACGGGCTGAGGATGACAAATTCCTCGCCGCCCCAACGCGCCAGGGTATCGGAGGCGCGCAAATGTCTAGCGACGGTCTGGGCGACGCTGGTGAGCACCCGATCACCGATGATGTGACCGTGGTTGTCGTTGATGTGCTTGAAATGGTCCAGGTCAAACAGAATCAGCGCCAGCGGCTCATGGTAGCGATGGCAGCGCTCGACCTCACTGTGCAGCAGGGCGTCGAATTTGCGGCGATTCCACAGTCCGGTCAGCTTGTCAGTGTCGGCCAGGCGTTCCAGTTCGGCCAGTGCCCGGGTCAGTCGTTCATTGGCTTCGCGCAGATCCTGCTGAGTCAACTGCAATGCGAGGTGCTGCTGTTGGCGTTGCAGCGCTTCGGCCAGAGTGTCGGCGGCCAGCTTGAGCAAAGCCAGTTCCTGCTCGCTCCACAAACGGGGCGCGCGCACGGCGTCATAACCGGAAAAGCCCAGCAGCACACCGCCTGCCAGCAGCGGATACATCACCAAAGATTGAATGCCCTGTTCCGCCAGCAGTGGACGCGCCAGAGCATGCTCCGGCGGCATATCGTCCAGGTTGCGCAGCAGGTACATCTCGCCGCGCTGGAACCGGTCGATCAGGCCGGGAAAGGTGTCGAAGGGGACGTTCTGTAACTGGTCAATCTGTGTCGCGATCCCGGGTGCGCACCATTCGTAGCGGTCGTTCCATTCGTGGCGCTGCCAGTCGTTATCGAAAACATAGACCCGGTCGGCGCCGGAATAGTCGCCCAGCAGCACCAGCATGTCGCGGATGGCCTGATCCAGTTGCTCCAGCGGCGCCTGCGCCAGCCGGGTGGTGATCAGGGTGGCCGAGCGATAGAAGCGGTTATAGGCGTGCAGCTCCTGCTCGAACTGATGGCGCTCACCCTGCAGCGCGGCAACCAGCAGGGCAATAGCGGTGATGGTGGTGGTGAACAACCAGACCAGTTCATAGCCGGGCCGGTGGCCCAGCATCCGGAAGGGCCCGGCCTGTTGCAGCGCTGCCAGTGCCGCCAATGCCGCCAGCAGCGCTGCCGCCAGTACCACGATCCACAGCGGAAAACGCAGACCTGCCCAGACCAGCATCGGGAACAGCAGCATCATCAGGGTCACGGCATGGTCGTCGGTGGCCAATGGATTGAAAAACACCACTCCACCGCCAGCCAGGGTTGCAACCAGCAGAATGAACAATTCGCGACCCTGCTTGCGCAGCGTTCGATGCAGTACCGCCCGGTCAAAACTCAGCAGCAGCGGTGCGAACAGCAGCGCGCCGACCGTATCACCCAGCCACCAGGTGATCCAGGCCGGCAGGAATGTCGGGCCGGCGGCTTCGGTCGCGGGCAGAATGGCCAGCAGGCCGCCCGTAGGTGGAATGGTCATCGCCAGCGGCACCAGCAGCAGGAAGCCAAACACGTCACGGCGATTATGGAAGCCCGGATCGAGGGGCAGGGCGCGCAGCAGCACCACGGCCAGCAGTGGCCCGAGGGTATTGCCGATGGCGATCAGCGCCGCCGTGCCCAAACCATGAAAACTGGTCGCGGCCAGGGCACCCAGATAGAGACCCGGCCAGTAGCTCAGGCCCCAGCGCAGCAGCGCGCCAATGGCGATTCCGGTCGGTGGCCAGAACAGCGAGATCGAGTCAAAGGTGTAGCTTATTTCCAGGCCCAGGCGGGCACTCAGGAAATAAGCCAGTGCCAGAAATAGCGAACGTGATACCCGTCGGCGCCAGGTTGCCCAAGTCGTCAGCTCTGTCAAGTGCTCGACAACCGGGCGCGCGGCTGAGACATCGTTACTCGGCTTTTCGAGCACCACGCTCACCGTTCCAGCCCGGCTCGGCTGCCTCCTGACGCTGCAGGCGTTGTGTCCGCTGTTCCTGCAAGTCCTCCTCGCAGACTTCGTCGCCCTTGATGGTTTTGATCAAGTGGCATTCCCTGGACTCGCAGCCACTCAGGCCGAGTCCTATCGCCAGGGCGATCAGGATCGCGCTACGCTTCATCGGGCTTCTCCGCAAAGTCAATCGTTTAAGCCGCGGGGATGGTTTGCGAAATGCGCAAGCACGGCAATTCGTCGAGTATTTTATACACCTTCGCGGCGATCCGCGCCTGTGCCTGCGCAGGCCTATAGCGGTGGCGATGCGGTCACGATGCGGCTCAGCGCAGCGAATGCCGCCAGATCGAGAGTCTCCGGGCGCGCAGTAGGGTCGATGCCAGCGGTGCGGATCTGCTCGGCATCCAGCAGGCCGCGCAGGCTGTTGCGCAGGGTCTTGCGCCGCTGCGCGAACGCCAGCCGCACCACCTCGGCGAAGCGCTGCTCATCGGGTATCGCCACCGGTGATGTTTCACGTGGAACCAGCCGCACCACCGCCGACCATACCTTGGGCGGTGGCTGGAATGCGCCCGGCCCAACCGTGAACAGCGGCTCGACCCGGCAGCGGTATTGCAGCATCACCGACAGCCGGCCATAAGCGTCCTCGCCGGCCTGGGCGGCCATGCGGTCAACCACATCCTTTTGCAGCATGAAGTGCATGTCGCGCAGGTGCTCGGCCTGGTCGAGCAGGTGAAACAGCAGGGGCGTGGAAATGTTGTAGGGCAGGTTACCGGCCACCCGCAGCGGCGGGCCGTCGCCGCGCAGCATCGCGAAGTTGAAACTCAGCGCGTCGGCGTGATGCACGCGCAAGAGGCCACGCCCGGCGCAGTGCATCCGCAGCGGCTCCAGCAGATCGCGATCCAGTTCGACCACATCCAGACTGCCGGCAGCATCCAGCAGTGGCCCGGTCAGCGCGCCCAGTCCAGGGCCGATTTCCACCAGGGGCTCAGCGGGGTGCGGCCGGATCGCTGCGACGATGCGGGCGATGACGTTTGCATCATGCAGAAAGTGCTGGCCAAAGCGCTTGCGTGGCCGGTGCTGCAGCGGCACGTTGCTCATGGGGCCGCAGTGGCCGGCGGCAGGCGGATCTCGACATAGGCTTCATCACGCAGGCGGCGTAACTGCAGGTCCCATTCTTCATCGGCGCGGCGCCGGAACAGCGCTTCACGGATCCGGGCGCGCTCACTGTCAGCACCCCCCTGGACCTGGCGGCGTTCCAGCACCTGGACGATGTGCCAGCCAAACGGCGTCTGGAACGGTGGGCTGATCTCGCCGGGCTGTAGACGGTCCATTTCCTGCTCGAACTGCGGCACCAGCATGCCGGGCATCACCCAGCCCAGATCACCGCCTCGCGCACCGGAAGCCTTGTCATCGGAATCGGCGCGGGCGAGGGCGGCGAAGTCAGCGCCCGCCTTGATGCGCTGGCGCAGCTGTTCGAGCTGCTGGCGGGCTTCAGCGTCGGAACGTTGTCCCGAGGTGGTCAGCAGGATGTGGCGGGCGTGGGTCTGGTTCACCATCGCAGCGGACGTGGGTCTGGTGCTGGCCGGCGGCGTGTCCGGGGCAGCGGCAGGACGGGCGGCTGCCCCGCCGCCCCGGACTTCGAGCAGTTTGACGATGTGGAAACCGCTCGGGCTGCGAATCAGGCCGCTTGACTGGCCCGGCTGCAGCTTTGGTACCACATCGGCAAACAGGGTCGGGAGTTGGTCAGCGCTGCGCCAGCCCAGATCACCGCCCTGCAGGGCCTGCTGATCGGCGGAAACGCTGACCGCCAGCGCCTGAAAATCGCTGCCCTGGCGCAAGCGGGCCAGCACATCCTCCGCCTGGCGTTTGGCGGTGGCGATTTGCTCGGGCGAGGCGCTTTCCGGCACAGCAATCAGAATCTGGGCGATATGATACTGGCGGTTCGTGCTGCCGCCTGCGCCGCCCGTAGGCCGGTCATCCTCGGCAGCCGGCGCGCCGCCGCCCTGCATTTCCGGGCTGCCAGCCAGTTGCGCGCGCAAGCTTTCCACATCCTGCTCGGAAATCTGAATTTGGGTCTCGACCATCCGCTGCCGCAGGCGAGCGATCAGGATCTCACGGCGCACATCATCACGGAACTGGGTAAAACTGACGCCATCCTTCTCAACGCTCTGCTGCAACTGGCTCAGGCTCATGTTGTTGCGCCGCGCCAGATTATCGATAGCGGCATTGAGCGTAGTGTCATCGACGGTAATACCGTTACGTTCGGCGACACGCACCTGCAGCTTGCCAAGGATCAGTCGTTCCAGCACCTGACGCTCCAGGACCGGTTGCGGTGGCAGTGCTACCTTTTTCTGGCGCAACTGGCGCTCGATCGTGGTCATTGCCGCATTGAGTTCGCGGCGGGTAATAACGTCATCGTTAATCACGGCGACGATGGCATCTAGGTTGTTCGCCGGGCTTTCCGGGCCTGGGCCAAACACCAGTTGCGCACGCGCGGCGGTGGCCAGACCGGCGAGCAGCAGGACCAGCGACAGGGTGAAAAACAGCGTCTTCAAGCGGGCCATGGTGCAGGTCTCAGTGTTCAGTAGCGGATCGTTTGGTAGCCGAAAATGGAGTTGCTTAACAGGGTTTCCAGACCACTGCCCAGGCGCGAGAGGCCCTTCAGTTCCAGCTCAAGGTAGAACGCCGTCTGGGCATCGGTATCCGTAGGGCTGTTACGGTAACTGCGGGCCACGGCGCGCACCGCCCAGCAGCAGTCGTCGTATTCAAAACCGGCCAGGGTCTCCAGGTTGCGCGCGACGTTCAGGGCCTGATTCCAGCGCGCGATTACCCGCCATTGGGCGCTTAGCGGCCAGAGCACCGAGACATCCACGGCATGGATCTGATCGTCCAGGTCCATATCCGGCTGGTCGCGGTCCAGCAGGTAGGTCAGGTTGAACAGTTGCCGGGGATTGGCGTAGTAGCGCAGGTCGAAGCCGGTGCGCAGCACGTCGTTGTTATCCGGCTCCAACTGCACGCCACCCTGTACCGTCCACCGCGTCGACAGGTTCAGACCGGCCTGGGCGATCAGCCCCGAGTTGGCGGCGGTTTCCGGCGGCAGATCCGGCTCCAGGGTTACGCGCCGATCCTCGAAATACTGGATCTGGCCAATGCTGGCGCGCAGCCGCTCACGACCGCTAGGTCCGTCGATCAGGCGGGTGGTCAGCGCCGCGGTCAGCTGGTTGGCATCGCCGAGCCGGTCAGCGCCGGTGAAGCGGTTATGGCGAAACAGCCAGTCGAAATCACGATCCATCACGCTGCTGTCAAACAGCGGAATGTCATTCTGATCACGATAGGGCACATACAGATAGAACAGTCGCGGCTCCAGGGTCTGGGTGCCGCCATTCACACCTAGCCAGGCGGCCTGCAGCGGTCGCTCGAAGATCAGTCCGCTGTCCAGGCTGAGAATCGGCGCACTGCGCGAGGGCGCATCGTTGGTGTCCGGATCGGTATCGCTTAACTGGTAGCCGGTATAGCGAAAGCCAACCTCGGGCTTGAGGTAGACCCAGGGTTGTTCCAGCGTCCAGTTCACGCTCGGCCACAGATCGATCCGGGTGCCGGTGACGACGTCGGACTGGTAAAAATGTACCGCCTCGCTATACAGCCGATAGCGCAGCCCGCTGGCCGCAGTGGCCGGCCAGTCGCCGCTGAATAGGAGTTGCGGCAGCCGTTCATAGGGATTACCGGAGAGGGCGAACAGCGTCGGATTGAGCACCTGGAAACCCTGCACACGTGCCAGCGCCTGCCAGCCCTCGCCGTAGTAGCGGGCGTCGAGGTGCCGTTCCAGATAGTTGACGGTGAGAAAATCGAGGTTGTTGCTCAGGTCGTTTAGATAGCTGTCGTCGGAGACGTATTCGTAGCGCAGGTCGGTGTAGGTATTGGGCAGCGGCGCGGCGCGGTCGCTGATCCGGAACGAGCCGCGCTCGCCATCGTAGCGGCGGTCATAGGGCAGATATTCCAGGCCGATCTGGCCGCGCCGGTTGGGTTCCAGGTAGCGGTATTCCAGGCCGAGCAGAATGCCACGCTCGGTCATGATCCGGGGTGTGAAGGTCAGGTCGCGGTTGGGAGCGATGTTCCAGTAATAAGGCACCGTGATATCAACGCCGGTTTCACTGGCATAGCCCTGCCGTGGAAATAGGAAGCCGGACTGGCGCGCGTCGCTCAGCGGAAATGACAGGTAGGGAAAGTAGAATAGCGGCGTGTCGCGAAAGGCCAGCACGATGTCGTGCGCGGTGCCACGCTCGGCGGTTTCATCCAGCAACAGTTCGTCGGCGCGCAATTCCCAATCCTCGCGGCTGCCGCGCGGACAGGTGGAGTAGGTGGCGTCGTGCAACTGGCTGCGGCGCTGGCGTCGATCCACCTGCACGGCCTTGGCCGAGCCTTGGGCGTTACGCTCGGACAGGTAGTAGTCGATCTCCTTGAACAAGCCACTCTCGCTGGCTAGATCAATATCCGCTTCCTGGCCGCGCAGCGCCTGGCGCGAGTCGCCATAGACAAACCCTCCCATGGCCTGGGCGCGGTTGGCCTCACGATCAATACGGATACGCTCGGCGCGCAGTCTCTGCTCGCCACGGCTCAGATTGACGTTGCCTTCCAGCAGCGACTGTGTGGCGGAAGACTCGATCTGCCCGGCATCGGCCTGCAGCGGTGCCTGCTCGACCGGTGGCATGTCTGGCGTGGCCGGCACGATCTCGCTGGCCAGCACATCGGTTTCGCAGCGTGCCCAGGAGCCGGGCAGATCGACGGACTGCGCCCGCACGCCGGCCACTGAGAACAAGGCCAGCGCGGCGCCGATGAGAAACGTGCGGTGATACAGCGTCACGGAACGTATTTTACGCATGAATGGAAGTACCCTAACATCGCACACATTGAGGGCTTGCTGCAATCGCACCGGGAGGGCGTGAGTTTCGTGAATGATCGTGAGCAGTTATTGCGGATCTGGCTGGAAACGGTGCTGCCGGCACCGTTGACCGATATCGCACCGGCGTCCAGTGACGCCAGTTTCCGTCGTTATTTCCGGATCTGGTACGACGGCCAGACCCGCATCGTCATGGATGCGCCACCGGATAAGGAAGACTGCCGGCCGTTTGTCGCTATCGCCGCCGCGCTGCGTGGTTTGGGTCTGAATGCGCCCGAGGTGCTGGCGGGGGATCTCGACCAGGGCCTGCTGCTATTGAGCGATCTGGGTTCACGCCAGTACCTGAGTGCGCTTGATGCTGGGACCGTGCATCTGCTCTATGGCGATGCTCTGGAAGCCTTGGCGCGCTTGCAAATCGGTGGTGATCCGGGCTCGCCGCTGCTGCCGCCCTATGATACGGCGCTGCTGCACCGGGAAATGGAGCTGTTCCGTGAATGGTTCCTCGGGCGCCTGCTGGGCCTGACGCTGGATGCCGATGAGCAGGTGGTGCTCGATCAGGCTTTCGCACGGCTGGCGGATAATGCCTTGGAGCAGCCTCGGGTCTGGGTGCACCGCGATTATCACTCGCGCAACCTGATGGTCACTACGCCGGATAATCCCGGGGTGCTGGATTTTCAGGACGCGGTGGTGGGCGCGGTGACCTATGACCTGGTGTCGCTGTTGCGCGATTGCTATATTGCCTGGCCGCGTGCCGAGGTCGAATCCTGGGCGCTGGCGCACCGGGCGCACCTGCGGGCGCTGGGCATGAGCGGCCTGGATGACGCGGGACAATTCCTGCGCTGGTTCGATTTGATGGGTGCGCAGCGGCATCTCAAGGCGATTGGCATTTTCGCCCGGCTGAAGCTGCGCGATGGCAAGTCCGGCTATCTGGGCGATATTCCGCGCACGCTTGGTTATCTGCTGGAGGTGGCGGCGCGTTATCCGGATCTGGCTGGATTGCGGACGCTGCTGCGCACGCGTGGCGTAGATCAGTGGACGCCACCGGCATGAAGGCGATGATTCTGGCCGCCGGACGTGGCGAACGGATGCGGCCGCTGACCGATCACACCCCTAAGCCCTTGCTGACAGTGGCCGGTAAGCCGCTGATCGTTCATCACCTGGAGGCTTTGCGTGAGGCCGGCATCACGGAACTGGTGATCAATACCGGACATCTCGGCGAACAGTTACCGGCGGCGCTGGGTGATGGCCGAGATTGGGGGGTCAGCATTGTCTGGTCGCCGGAACCCCCGGATGCACTGGAAACTGGCGGTGGTATTTTCAACGCCTTGCCGCTGCTGGGGTCAGAACCATTCCTGGTGGTCAATGGCGACGTGTGGAGTGACTACCCCTTTACCCGCTTGCCCGGGGCGCTGGCCGGTTTGGCCCATCTGGTGCTGGTGGATAACCCGCCGCATCATCCCGAGGGTGATTTCGTCCTAGCTGCGGATGGTATGGTGGCCGAGCAGGGACCGCCAGAGGCGCCGCGCCTGACCTTCAGCGGTATCAGCGTATTGCATCCGGCGTTATTTGCTGGATGCTGCGCCGGGCGCTTTCCGCTCGGGCCGCTGCTGCGTCGGGCAATGGGCAATGGACAGGTGCGCGGTGAGCGCCACAGCGGGTACTGGCAGGATATCGGTACGCCGCAGCGGCTGGCACAACTGGATCAGGCGCTGCGGGCTGGCTGAATACGATGCTGTCATTCCCGGGCGAATTGAGAATGACAGCGCGTATCAAAGCGCGTGGCGGATATCCTGCCCCTCTACGACGTAGATCACATACTCGATGAGATTCTCGGCGTGATCAGCGACCCGCTTCAATGCCTTCAGCGCCAGCACTACATCGATCACCGTGGAGACTGCCGGTTCGCCGTCCAGGGCATGGGTGCTGAGGGCGCGCAGACTGTCCTGAAATACCCCATCGACTGGATTCTCGTGACGGCGCAGCAGTTGCCAGGCCTGTTCCGGATCCATGTGTTCCAGAATCGCCAGGGCGCTGTTGAGCTGTTCCAGCGCCACCCGCGCCAGGTGGTTGATATCAACGGCCATGCCACTGAATGACGCATGGCCTCGCTCCTGAATGGCTAGCGTTTTCCCGGCGATGCTCTTGGCCTCATCGCCGATCCGCTCCAGGTCGGCGACGGCTTTGTTCAGGGACAGCACCATGCGCATGTCGGAGCTCATCGGCTGCCGGCGGGCCAGCAGGCGCACGCAGAACTGATCAATATCGCGGTCGCGGCGATTGAGTGCGGCATCACCGGCAATCACCGTTTTTGCGAGTTCAGCATCGCCGTTTTTCAGCGCCTGTACGGCGAGGCGAACCTGGTGCTCGGCATCGCGGCCCATGTCCAGAACCTGCTTGAGCAGGCCGCTGATTTCCGCATCGAACCGTCTGACGGTGTGCTGGCTGGTACTAAAGACCATGGGGGCATCGCTCCTGTTCTAGGATATCGGTTCGCTGACGGGTGGCACGACCGCTTGCACCGCCACGCCGCTGATCTGCGTCATGGTGCTCTCGATCCATGCTTCGACCTCCTGGGTCAATTCCTGAGGCCGGCGCCCGGTACTGTTGATCAGCGGCCCAAACACCACGTCGACAGTGCCCGGCCGCTTGAGAAAACCTTGGCGTGGCCAGAACTCCCCGGCATTCAACGCCACCGGTAAAATGGGGAAACCGCTGTGCGCGGCTAGTACCGCGCCGCCCATCCCATAGCGCTGGCGCGCACCGGGTGCAGTGCGGGTACCCTCGGGAAAGATCAGCACCCACTGTCCTTGTCGCAGATGCTCTGTGCCTTGGCGGATCACCTGCTTGACTGCCGAGGCGCTGGTGGCACGGTTGATGGCGATCGGTCGCAGCAGCGCCATCGCCCAGCCAAAGAACGGCAGCCAGAGTAATTCACGCTTAAGCACCCAGGCCAGCGGTGGCAGATACTGCTGCAGGAAAATGGTTTCCCAGGTCGATTGGTGTTTGGCCATCACGATGACTGGCTGATCGGGGATGTGCTCGACGCCGCTGAGCCGGTACTGGATGCCGCAGGTGATGCGCAGCCACTCGATATTAAAACGGCTCCAATACTGGGCGATGCGGTAGCGCTGGGTGAAGGGTAGCGCAAAAGCCAGTACCACCAGCGTCGACACGACACAGGTCGAAATCAGCAGGCCCAGTGAAAACAGCAGTGAGCGCACCACGCGTGCCGGTGTGGTGCGCAATGGGGACGGGGTTTGGGATGCGTTGGTCATGGGTCAGGGAGAGTGAGCAGGTAGTCGGCGACAGCAGCCAGATCAGTGAACACAGCCACGTTGGCGCAGCTTTCCGCATCCTGGATCAGCGTCTGGGCGCCCTTGCCGGTGCGCACCAGCAGTGGCCAGGCGTTGGCGGCCCGGGCGGCACGAATATCGCGCACGCTGTCGCCGACCACTGGCACACCCTGCAGGCTGTAATTCAGGCGCCGGCCGATTTCCAGCAGCATGCCCGGGTTGGGTTTGCGGTAGGGATTGGATTCGTCGATATCCGGGCAGAAGAACACTGCTTCGATCAGGCCGCCGGCTTCCTGAACCATGCGATGCATCTTGCGGTGGATCAGGTTGAGCGTTTCCAGGTCGAACAGGCCACGGCTGATGCCGGACTGGTTGGTCGCTACCACTACCCGGTAACCGGCATGGTTGAGCCGGGCGATGGCTTCCAGGCTGCCTGGCAGCGGCAACCATTCCTCCGGCGACTTGATATAGTCGTCGGAGTCATGATTGATCACACCATCGCGATCCAGGATCAGCAGTTTCATCGTTGTGGACCCGTTAGCGGAACTGTGGTTTCACGTGAAACCACAGTCCGGATGGCCAGCAGATATGCATACCGCGGCCGCGCCTTCAATCCTGCAGGCGCGAAAAGTCCGCTACCCGCAGGAACAGGCTGCTCAACTCATTGAGCAGGGCGATGCGGTTATCGCGCAGCGCCGCGTCCTCGGTCAGCACCAGCACCTGATCGAAAAAGGCATCGACCGGCTCGCGCAGGGCTGCCAGTCGGCCCAGCGCCTCATCGTACAGGCCGCGCTCCATCAACGGCAGCACTTCCGAAGACAGTTCCACCAGTCGCCCGGCCAGAGCCTGTTCAGCCTCTTCGACCAGCAGGTCGGGGCGCACCTCGAAGGGCAGCACCGCATCCACCTTCTTGAGCAGGTTGCGGATGCGCTTGTTGGCTGCAGCCAGGCTGGCGGCTTCCGGACGGGCGCGGAAAATCTGCACGGCATCGATGCGCCGGTCGAAGTCCAGCGGCCGCACCGGCCGGCAGCCCAGTACGGCTTCGAAGGTATCGGGACGTACATCGCGATCCAGATAGTAGCCGCGCAGCCGTTCCATGATGAAATCGAACACGGTTGCGACCGCCTGCCTGGTGCGCAGTGCCGGATCGAAGGCTGCCGCGGCCTGTTCCAGCAGCTTTTCCAGATCCAGATCCAGTTGACCCTCGATCAGAATGCGCAGCACGCCAAGCGCCGCGCGGCGCAGCGCGAAGGGATCCTTAGCGCCCGATGGCGCTTGCCCGATGGCGAAGATGCCTACCAGGGTATCGATGCGATCAGCCAGGGCCAGGGTGCGGCCGGTGGCGCTGGCCGGCAGCCGGTCACCGGCGAAGCGCGGCAGGTACTGTTCTTCCAGGGCCTGGGCGACTTCGGCGGTTTCATGATCGTGCAGGGCGTAGTAGCGGCCCATGATGCCCTGCAGCTCCGGGAATTCCTGCACCATCTGGCTCATCAGGTCGCACTTGGCCAGCCGCGCCGCGCGCTCGGCCCAGTCCGGATTGCCGTTACTGTGCGTGGCGATAAAGCGCGCCAGGGTCGCGACCCGCTCGCTCTTGGCTGCCAGGGTGCCGAGGCGCTGCTGGAACACCACGTGGTTCAGCGTCTCCATGCGTGCCGCCAGGGTCTGCTTGCGATCCTGGTTCCAGAAGAACTCGGCGTCGCTGAAGCGTGGCCGGATCACCCGCTCGTTGCCAGCACGTACCTGGGCCGGGTCACGGCTTTCCAGGTTGGTGATGGTGATGAAGTGCGCTAGCAGCCGGCCCTGGGCATCGACCACTGGGAAATAGCGCTGGTTATCCTGCATGGTGCTGATCAGCGCTTCGGCGGGCACGTTGAGAAAGCGGGTTTCAAAGGTGCCGGCCAGCGCCACCGGCCATTCCACCAGCGCCGTGACTTCGTCGAGCAGCGCCGGCTTGATCACGGCCCTGCCGCCAAGTTGGTTGGCGACCGCCTCGGCATGAGCGCGGATGGCGTCGCGGCGCTCGGCAAAATCGGCAATGACCCGGCCTTCGCGGGCCAGTTGCTGGGCATAGCCAGCCGGAGAGGCGATGCGAATCGGCTCTGGATGATGAAAGCGGTGACCACGACTGTCGCGACCGCTGTGCGCGCCGAGCAGGGTCGCCGGGATTACCTCGTCACCGAACAGGAGCACGACCCAGTGCACCGGTCGCACGAATTCATCATCGCGATCACCCCAGCGCATGCGCTTGGGAATCGGCAGACCTGCCAGGGCGGCTTCGACGATGGGTGGAATCAGCCCGGCGGTGGCTGCGCCCGGTTCGACGCTGACATGCACCAGCCAGGCGCCTTTGTCGGTTTCCTGACGTTGTAAATTGGCCACGCTGACCCCGCAGGAGCGGGCGAAGCCTTCGGCGGCCTTGCTCGGCTGACCGTCCGCGCCAAAGGCTGCGCTGAGCGCCGGTCCGCGCCGCTCGATGCGCCGGTCGGGCTGGCGCAGGGGCAGGCCGCGCACCAGCACCGCCAGACGGCGTGGCGTGGCGAAGCGGGTCATTTCGCAGCCGTCCAGCCCGGCCTTGGTCAGGCCCTCGCCGATGCCCTGTTCGAAGGCCAGCGACAGGTCGAACAGGGCCTTGGGCGGCAGTTCCTCGGTGCCGATTTCGATCAGCAGATCACGGATCTCAGCCATGGGCCACCTCCGCGCGTGCCTGTTGTTGACGGGCGCACATCGGGAAGCCGCGCGCGGCGCGGGCATCGTAGTAGGCCTGGGCGACCGCGCGGGCCAGGGCACGTACCCGCAGGATGAAGCGCTGCCGCTCAGTGACGGAAATCGCCTTGCGGGCATCGAGCAGATTAAAGGTGTGGGAGGCTTTCAGGGTCATTTCGTAAGCGGGCAGGGGCAGGCCCAGTTCGATCAGGCGCTTGCTTTCGGCCTCGCAGGTATCGAACCAGACAAACAGAGCGGTGGTGTCGGCGTGTTCAAAATTGTAGGTGGACATTTCCACTTCGTTCTGGTGGAACACATCGCCGTAGGTGACGCGGCCGAGCGGTCCATCGGTCCAGACCAGGTCGAAGACGCTTTCCACGCCCTGCAGGTACATGGCGATGCGTTCCAGACCATAGGTGATCTCGCCGGTGACCGGCTTGCAGTCCAGGCCGCCGACCTGCTGGAAATAGGTGAACTGGGTGATTTCCATGCCGTTCAGCCACACCTCCCAGCCCAGCCCCCAGGCGCCCAGGGTGGGCGATTCCCAGTTGTCCTCGACGAAGCGAACGTCGTGAATCAGTGGATCCAGACCCAGTTCGCGCAGCGAGCCAAGATAGAGATCCTGGATATCCAGTGGCGATGGCTTGATAACGACCTGGTATTGATAGTAGTGCTGCAGACGGTTGGGATTTTCGCCGTAGCGTCCATCCGTGGGGCGGCGCGAGGGTTGTACATAGGCCGCGCTCCATGGCTCGGGACCGATGGCGCGCAGGAAGGTGGCGGGATGAAAAGTGCCCGCCCCTACTTCCATGTCGTAGGGTTGCAGCAGCACGCAGCCCTGTCGGGCCCAGTAGGTTTGCAGGGCCAGAATCAGGCCCTGGAAAGTCGAGACATCGCGCACAGGCGCCTCCAAAATCCGAAGGGGACGGCATGGGCCGCCCCCGGGTTTTTTCATCGTGATTGGCCACCAAGTATAGCCCGGCGCTGGGGCGGGATTCATCCTGGGAAAGGTGCGGTGGCTGGTTTCACGTGGAACAGGGTTTATAGGTGGGTGCGAATCAGCGCAGCAACGGGTTTCACGTGGAACATGGCCGGCATGTTCAGAGCCAGGTCGGGTCGGGCGCTGGCAGATCCTCGGCGCAAAAGCGCACCAGCAGGCTGATCCGCTGTTCGCCACAGGCGCTCAGGCGGATCAGGTTCAGCGTTGCGCCGGGCTCGGGCGAATCATCCGCCAGCTTGACGCCGAGCCGGTTCAGGCGCATCACCAGTGGTTCAAGCTGCAACAGCGTAGCCGACTGGCTCAGGACCTGTCGCACCTGTTCTAGATAGTCATCCAGCGAACCCAGGCGGCTGCGGGCATCGGCCAGGTCCTGCTCGACCTGGCTCAGGCGCTGTGTCAGGCTGGCCTGGCGGCGTTCATCGGCATCGGTGCTGGTCAGCAGTGGCAGGCCACGTGCCTGACCCCGCAGGGCGTTCAGTTGGGCCTGCAACTGGCGCCGCTGTTCCTCAAGATCACCCCGGCAATCGCGCAGCTGGTTGATGCGCGCCAGAGCGCAGCCGGCCAGATAACTCAGCATGCGCTGTTTCAGTTCCTGGCGCAGCGCCCGTTCACTGGCGACGGGAAATAGCAGTTGATGCGCGGAAAAGCTGACCGTGACGCGCCGCACATCGCGCACCAGCATCTCGCCCTCCAGGCCGGTGCTGAAGCTTTCCTGTTCGCGCATCACCATCAACAGCAGGGCAAAGCATTCGCGGGCGCCGGTGGCGAAAAATTCCTGGAGCTGCGGGTTACTGCCGAGCAGGGCGCCCAGGTTATCGGCAGTGGCGAAGAAGGCATTCACCCGTGGGTCCTGCACCCAGGCGCGCCGGCTCAGGGTAAGGGCTGGCGGCAGTCGGCGCAGCAGGCGTTCGCCATAAGCCAGGCTGGCTTCGACGGGATCGGCGAGCCGGGCGGCATAATCACCAATCAGGCGGATGCGTGGCTCACTGGCATCGACCACCCGCTCGATCTCATCATGCAGCAGGGCCAGCCGCTCCTGGCGCATGCGATGCTCGTTCAGTTGCTGCTGGGCGAACTGGGCAATACTGTCAAACACATTATGAAAAAAACCGGAACCGTTACTCATCATGGATCATGCTTACAAGTTGCGTCAAAGCCAGGCGGTAGCGTGGAAAAGATGCGCCCGGATTGTGCCCGTGCCGGAGTGTCAAGAGGGGCGGGGAATCCCGGTTCGCGTCAGCATTAGGATACGCCGCTGTCCGGCGACCGGCGTGGGGCGCATGGCCTTTTTTCGAGGGTTGCCTACAGTAGCCGCGCCAGTCGCCGATGCAGCGGGCTGGAACGGGGAAAGTGCGCGCGCAGAAAAT
The DNA here is from genome assembly GCA_036834665.1 of Candidatus Competibacteraceae bacterium. Taxonomy (GTDB): domain Bacteria; phylum Pseudomonadota; class Gammaproteobacteria; order Competibacterales; family Competibacteraceae; genus RXIX01. Next base: position 15,292 of record DAITNL010000001.1, read on the forward strand.
CCATCTGATCAGCCAATACCTGCTTGCCCTGCAGGTAGACGTATTCGGCATGGTTGGGCGTGAAGGGAATGGCTAGCAGTTGCATGCCGGCCTGCTCCGGAGTTTGTCCGCCCTTGCGATGGTTGCAGGGCTTGCAGGCCGTGACCACATTGTTCCAGTGATCGGCACCGCCCTGCACCAGTGGCCGCACATGATCGCGCGACAGCTCACGCACCGGGAAGCGGGCGCCGCAATACAGACAGGTGTTGCAGTCGCGGCAGAACAGCGAGGCGTTCGACAGCGGTGGCACATAGTCGTCGCGGGCACGCAGCCGGGCATAGGCACCGCCTTGGGTGGCGATGATCGAGTTGACCGTGATCATGCTGCGCTGGCCGCTGCGGGCATTGATCCCGCCATGAATCGTGTACAGCACGGTCCCGCAGGTATAGGCCACCTGCTCAGCGTGGTAGAGGCGTACCGCCTGCTGATAGTCGATCCATTCCAGCGGCATGCCGGTGACGTCCGTGTGCAGAACCTGCTGTTCCAGTCGGTACATGCGAACACCTGTTGAAGTTGCGGTTACCGCGTGAACGCCGTGGCCACTCTGCTGTTTGGGCGGCGGCGCGTTGCTGGCGGATGACCGGTGCAATATTCACGCTGGCGGCGTGCGATCGCAGGCGGACGGGACGAAGACGGGCCTGAAAATACGCGGCGCCCTGACGCATCATCCAGTGCGCGTTATTTTGCAGAAAGCGGCTGTTATGATGGATTTAGGTCCCGATCGCGTTTGTGATGTTGAAAGTCTAGGCTACTATTCTAAAAGTATCGCGTGCCGCCGCTCGCTGGTGGTGTGCGTTGCCCACTTTTAAGACCCCCGATCCATGCCCGGCAGGCTTCGTGCAAGCCTTTTTTCGTGCCAGATTCCGGGCGGGCGGAGGCCTGGAATGCAAAACAACTCGTGAGGACAACACTATGCCAGTTCGTATGGCCGTCCCGAAGGAACTCGTTTCGGGCGAACGGCGGGTCGCGCTGGACCCGATGATGGCCGAGCGCTTCGCCAAGCTCGGCGTGGACATGCTGATCGAAAAGGGCGCCGGCGCCAGCGCCTTTTTCGCCGACGATGCGTATGCCAAGGGATGCCGACTGGTAGAGGATGCCCGGTCGCTGTATGCCGAGGCCGATGTCGTCTTCAAGGTGCAGCCGCCCACGCTCGACGAGGTGGAACTGCTCAGGGACGGCACTGTGCTGCTGGGCATTCTGCAGCCGCATCGCAATCTGGATCTGGTCCGGCGCCTGCTCGATAAGAAGATCACCAGCTTCGCCATGGAACTGATCCCGCGCATCTCGCGCGCCCAATCGATGGATGTGTTGTCTTCGCAGGCGGCGGTCGCCGGTTACAAGGTGGCGCTGCTGGCGGCCAACCTGAGCAGCGGCTTTTTCCCGATGCTGACCACCGCTGCGGGCACCATCCGCCCGTCCAAGGTGGTGATCGTCGGTGCCGGTGTGGCTGGTCTGCAGGCCATTGCCACCTGCCGCCGACTTGGTGCCATGGTGGAAGCCTATGACGTGCGCCCCGCAGCGCGGCAGGAAATCGAATCGCTCGGCGCCAAGATGATCGATACCGGGGTCAGCGCTGCCGGCGAAGGCGGTTATGCCCGTGAACTGACGGCGGAAGAAAAGCAGCAGCAGGCCAACGTGCTGGCCCGGCATATCGCCGCCGCTAATGCGGTGATCACTACCGCTGCGATTCCGGGGCGGGCCGCACCCAAGATCGTGACCACGGCGATGGTCGAGGGCATGAAGCGGGGTGCGGTAATCGTTGATCTGGCCGCTGAATCCGGTGGCAACTGTGAGTTGACCCGCCCGGGCGAGACCTACGAACACAACGGCGTGATCATCGCCGGCCCGCTCAACATTCCCAGCAGTTTCCCGGTTCCGGCCAGCGAGATGTACGCCAAGAACCTGTTCAATTTCCTGTCGCCGATGATCAAGGACGGCGCCCTGAACCTGGACTGGAACGACGAGGTGATTGCCAAGAGCGCACTCACCCGCGAGGGGCAGGTGATCCACGAACCCACCCGCGCGCTGCTGGCCCAATAAATCCGGAGAAGCGTTATGGAAGTCATGAAACAGGTCGTCGAGTTCTTCTCCCCCATCTATATCCTGATGCTGGCGGGCTTTCTCGGTTATGAAATCATCAGCCGGGTGCCGGTGATCCTGCACACGCCGCTGATGTCTGGCACCAACTTTGTCCACGGCATCGTGCTGGTCGGCGCGATGGTCGCGCTCGGTCAGGCCGTTACCCCGCTGGAACAGGCCATCGGCTTCCTCGGCGTGCTGCTGGGGGCGGGCAACGCGGTCGGCGGGTACGTCGTCACCGAGCGGATGCTCGAAATGTTCAAGAGCAGCAAGGAGAAGTAGGCCATGATGGGCTACCTGATTGAAACGACGTACTTCCTGACCGCGGTTCTGTTTATCGTCGGTCTTAAGCGCATGTCGCACCCGACCAGCGCACGCAGCGGCATCGTCTGGGCCGGGTATGGCATGGTGCTGGCGACGGTGGTGAGTTTTGCTCATCCGCAGATTATCGCGCACGCCGACAGCCCGAACGGCGTCACCAACTACATGCTGATGCTGATTGCGATCGCCTTGGGTGGCGTGATCGCCTGGTGGGGTGGCAAGAAGGTGCAGATGACCGCGATGCCGCAGATGATCGCCATCTACAACGGCATGGGCGGCGGTGCGGCAGCGGCGATCGCGGCAGTGGAACTGCTCAAGAATCACGGCGAGCATCCGCTGCCCATCAGCGTCGCGCTGATGGCGGTGGCGGGCGCGATCATCGGCGCGGTGTCGTTCTCCGGCTCGGTGGTGGCGTTCGGCAAGTTGCAGGAACTGAAATTCTTCAAGGATGACGCCAAGTTCCGCTTTCCCGGGCAGCAGAAGGTCAATCTAGCGATCTTCTCGGCCGCCGTGCTGCTGGGTCTGATCATCGCCGTGTTTGGTCATCCGCATGGCGGTCTGGTGCTGGTGTTCTTCCTCACGGCGCTGGCGTTTGGCTCGATGATGGCCCTGCCCATCGGCGGCGCCGACATGCCGGTGGTGATTTCGCTGTTCAATGCCTTCACCGGTCTGGCCGTGGCCCTGGAAGGCTTCGTGCTCGGCAATTCGGCGATGATCATCGCCGGCATCATCGTCGGCTCGTCCGGCACCATGCTGACCTTCATGATGGCTAAGGCGATGAACCGCTCGGTGTCCAACGTGCTGTTCAGCAACTGGGCGGCGCTCGGCAGTGGCGAGGCGCAGGCGGTCACCGGCAGCCTCAAGCCGATGGATCCCCCCGATGCGGCGATCCAGATGGCCTATGCCGCCAAGGTGATTATCGTTCCCGGTTACGGCATGGCGGTGGCGCAGGCGCAGCACAAGCTGTGGGAAATGTGCAAGCTGCTGATCGAACGCGGCGCGACGGTCAAGTTCGCCATTCACCCGGTGGCTGGGCGCATGCCCGGGCACATGAACGTGCTGCTGGCCGAGGCCGGCGTGCCCTACGACTACATCGCCGATCTGGAAGAGATCAACGAGGAGTTCGCAACGGCTGATGTGGCGCTGGTGATCGGGGCCAACGACGTGGTCAATCCGGCCGCGCGCAACGACAAGTCCAGCCCGATCTATGGCATGCCGATTCTGAATGTCGATCATGCCAAGAACGTGCAGGTGATCAAGCGCGGCAAGGGCGCGGGCTTCGCCGGGATCGAGAACGCGCTGTTCTTTGCCGATAACACCCGCATGGTGTATGGCGACGCGCAGAAAGTGGTCGCGGCGCTGATCCAGGGCATCAAGGATCTCGGCTAAGGCCACCCGCTGTATGGAATGGAAAAGGCGGCTTTCGGGCCGCCTTTTTCGTGGCCGCGCCTGGCTGAGCCGGCCATCGAGTTGCGCTATCCTCTTTTTCTTGCTGATCCGCCATGGAGAATTTGCCGATGCAACATATCACGCACTTCTTGAAATCACTCGGGCTCATGGGCGGTGTGCTGGCGGCCCTGCCGTTTGCTCACGCCCAGGAAATTGGCAGCGTCGATACTGCGTTCCAGTGGGTGGGGCCGAACCATAAGATCATCATCGAGGCCTTCGACGATCCGAAGATCGACGGCGTGACCTGCTACGTCAGCCGCTCGCGTACCGGTGGCGTCAAGGGTGGTCTGGGGCTGGCCGAGGATACCTCCGATGCCTCACTGGCCTGCCGGCAGACCGGGCCGATCAACATCAAGGAGAAGTTCAAGGACGGCGAGGAGGTATTCACCGAGCGTCGCTCGCTGGTGTTTAAGAAGATGCGGGTGGTGCGTTTCCTCGACCAGCCGCGCAACACCCTGGTGTATCTGGTGTATAGCGACAAGCTGATCGAAGGCTCGCCGAAGAACTCGCTCTCGGCGGTGGCGATGATGCCCTGGGGCGATAAGCCGGCCAAGACGGCGCCGTAAACGGCTTTACTCGCCGCTACGGCTGATCCAGACCGCAGCGCTGGCCGCCTGCCCAGTCTGATCGAGCACGGTGATCCGTACCAGTCCAGAGCCATCCGGCGACCAGAACGCCTCGCGCCGCCAAGCCTCGGCAGGCAGGGGCTGGCCATTGATCAGCCAGTGCAGCGGTCGCATGCCGCCGGTCGCGATCAGCGGCAGCTCGGCCAGGCGGCCCTCGTGTTCCGGCAGTTCCACCGTAGTGCCGTTGACCGGAAAGTTGAGCGCCAGCGGTGGCGCAGCAGTCGGCTGTTCGGTGCTTTGCTGACTGCGAAAATGGCGCAGGCGTTCTGGCAACTGCGCGCGATTGCTGACCTGCAGCACATTTTCCGGCGGCGCCGGTAGCGCGGTTTTCGCTTCCGGCAGCAGGTCGAAGACGCGAAACAGCAGCGGCGCGGCGGTATTGCGGCCGTAGTGACCGGGACTCGGTGAGCCATCCGGGTGACCGACCCAGATGCCGACGGTGTAATCGACATCGAAGCCCAGCGTCCAGGCATCGCGAAAACCATAGGAGGTGCCGGTCTTGTGGGCGACAAAGCGTGGCCGGGCGGCACTGCCGGGCGGGGTGACGTTCTGCGGCACGGGTGCGCTGCGCAGGATGTCCTGCAGGTACCAGCAGGCGGTTGGGGTGAGCAGTTCGCGGCCGGGTGCGGTGAGATCGTCGGGCGACAGGCGCAGGGGCACGATCTGTCCACCGCTGGCGATACCGGCATACAGGGCCGTTAGTTCCGCCAGATTCATGCCCACCCCGCCGAGCACCAGCGGTAATCCCGGCTGCGGGTGAGCACTGCTCCAGTGCAGCGGCAGACCAACATCACGCAGCCGCGCAGCCAGTCGCGCCGGCCCGACCTGTTCCAGCACCGCTACCGCCGGGATATTCAGCGACTGCTGCAGCGCCTCGCGCACCGAGACCTGTCCGGCGTAGGTGTTGCGGAAGTTGCTCGGACTGTAATCGCCAAAGCGGGTCGGCACATCGTCGATCAGGGTATCCGGGTGAATCAGCAGATCATCAAAGCCCAGACCGTAAACCAGCGGCTTGAGCGTCGAGCCCGGCGAGCGAATTGCCTGCACCATGTCCACCTGCCCGGCGCGGCGCGCATCGAAGAAATCACTGGCTCCGACATAGGCCAACACCTGCCGGGTGGCGTTGGCCACGACCAGGATAGCGATGCTGCTGTGTGCGTCCAGATTGCTGTTTTGCTGGCGGGCCAGGGTTTCCAGGGTGCGTTGCAGGTCACGATCGATGAAGGTGTGCAGCAGGGTGGTCTGCGGTTGCGCCGCGCGCACCCGTTCGGCCAAATGCGGCGCCAGTGCCGGTAAGGGTTGGCGCTGGGTGGGAATGGCTTCCTGGCGGGCTTCCGCAAGCTGTTGGGCGCTGAGGATGCCAAGCTGTTCCATGCGCACCAGCACCTTGTCGCGCGCAGCCCGGGCCCGTTCCGGGGCGCGATCCGGGCGCAGCCGCGAGGGTGCCTGCGGCAGCACCACCAGCAGGGCGGCCTCGGCGGCGGTCAGGCGGCGCGGCTCCTTGCCCAGCCAGGCCAGGGACGCGGCGCGTATCCCTTCCAGGTTGCCACCATAGGGCGCCAGGGTCAGGTAGAGGCTGAGAATCTCGTCTTTGCTGTAGCGCCACTCCAATTGCAGGGCGCGCAGCATTTCGCCGAGTTTGCCGGGCAGGTCGCGCGCGTGCGGTTCCAGCAGCCGGGCGGCCTGCATGGTCAGGGTCGAGGCGCCGGAAACCACCCGGCCATGGCGCAACCATTGCCCAAGGGCGCGCGCGGTGGCGAGTGGATCGATACCCGGATGGCGGCCGAAGCGCTGGTCCTCGTAAGCCAGCAGCATGCGCAGATAGAGCGGGTCGACATCCTCGGGCTGTGCCGGCAGACGCCAGAAACCGGCATCGACGGTGAAGCCGCGCAGAATGCGCTCCTGGCGATCCAGCACCAGCGGCGAAGTGCGCTGGGCCCGCGCCAGCGACGGTGGCGACAGCCGATCCAGCATCCAGATGCTCATGCCGAGCATCAGCAGCAGCGCGCTATACAAGCCGATGCGCCAGCGGCGGGTGCGTACAGGGAATTGAAGCGTGTGCATACTGTGATTTTAGGGATTCTGTGGCCGAGTGGGGTGCTCGGCCAGATAATCAATTTTTCAGATGGGGAAAAGTTGAGGAACTCCTGCTGGACTGCGGATTCGTACTGGGCAGGCCGGATGCCGATCATGTTGCTGCCTGCCCGGTGGTCAGCATGTATACGACCGGCTGACGCCTGCGCTGCATCCAGTCCGATCCCCGATATCCATCAGGTCATGCCACCCTTGCGCAGGAATACACCGATGATGAGAGCAATATGGGTCGCCGCCACGCTGGTCAGTGCCGTGGCATTCGCGCAGACCGATCAAGCCCCATCCGATCCTGGTACCCGCGATGCGGCACGTGACGCGCGCAGACAGGAGTGCCGCCGCCAGGCGCGTCAGGCTGGTGATCCCGATGAGCGCCGGCACATCATCCGTCAGTGTCGGCAGGAACTGCTCGGTGAGGGCGAGAGCGCCGGGCGCGCTGCATATGCTGCCCCGGTTGCGCCCCAGCAGGATGGAATGGACGTGACCGCAGGCAGGATTGCGCCCCCGGCATCTCCCGTTGCGTCTCCGACAGACTCGGCAGGCACTGCCTACGTCCCGACCATGCCCGGACCGGCCCCCAGCGTTGCCGATGACGCCAGCGGCATGCAAGGCCCGGGTGGCGGTTATGCCGGCGCGCAGCAATATGACAATGGCACCGACGAAAACCAGGGTGCCAACTATATTCCCGGTTATGGCTATGGTCCGGGCTATGGTCCCCGCTACAGTCCAGGCGTGTTACCACCGGTTGGCGGTGGCGGCGGGCGCGGCCAGCGGCTGGATCGGCTGGAACAGCGCCTGGACGAGATTGAAGCATTACTGCGTCAAGTATTGGCCAACCAGCAGCGGCTGCTTGGACCGGACGCCGCACCGACACCCTAGAGCGTCAGCCGTGCCAGCAGACCCTTGAGCACCGCTGCGCAGTCAGCATCGATTTTCAGCGTTAACAGGGCATCGGCGCGGGTGTGGCCGTGATTGATCGCCACGATTGCCTGCTGGCGTTCGGCGGCCTGCCGGCAGAAGCGGTAGCCAGAGAACACCATCAGCGAGGAGCCGATGACCAGCAGCGCATCCGCCTCGGCCAGGCGCTGGCTGGCCCGCTCCACCCGCGCTTTGGGCACCGTCTCACCGAAAAACACCACCGCCGGTTTGAGCAGCCCGCCGCAGCGCGGGCAACCGGGTACACGAAACGCGCCAAAATCCGCCTGTTCCAGATCGGCGTCGCCGTCCGGCCCGAGTGTCGCGACCTGCGCCACAAAGGCCGGATTGTTCTGTTCCAGCGCGGCCTGGAAGGTGGCGCGTGCCTGCCGGTGACCGCAGGCAAGGCAATCGACCGCGTCCAGGCGTCCGTGCAGATCGATGACGCGCCGGCTACCGGCCTGCTGGTGCAAACCGTCAACATTCTGCGTGACCAGTTGGTGGATGAAGCCGGCGGTTTCCAGCCGTGCTAGGGCAATATGGACGGCGTTGGGCCGGGCGCGGGCAAAGGCCGGCCAGCCGAGCAGACTGCGCGCCCAATAGCGCTGGCGGGCATACTCGCCGCCGATGAAGGCCTGGTAGGTGATCGGCGGCTGGCGTTTCCAGTTGCCATTGCGGTCGCGGTAATCGGGAATGCCCGATGTGGTACTGCAGCCAGCACCGGTCAGGACGAACAGCCGGCGCTGGCGGGTGACGAAAGCGGCCAGTCGCGCCAGGGCATCGTCAAAATCAGTCGCCGCATTCACCCGTGATGTACCTTGCCGGTTCCGCTGTTTAGACTTCGGCGCGGCCACCGGCGCTAAGTGCGACCAGCCCGGTCAGGTTCAGGTCACCGACCAGCACGCCGGACAAAGCGCCTTCGGCATCGCGCAGCGGCACGGCAACGGTGGCGCAGAATTCGCCACTGGCACTGGACAGGTACAGGTTGGATACATAGGGCGTGCCGCGATGCGCGACCAGTTGAAAATAGGGCTGGATAGCGCGCTCCACGCCCATACCGCCGCTCTTGATCCGTCCCCACATGCCAGGATGCACCCAGTTGGGATAGCGCTGCACGCCCTGGGCGTCCAGTTCGTAGATCAGTTCGAAGAACGGGTAGCGTTTAAAGACGGCGTCCAGGTCGTGGATGCTGCTGCCGCGTGGCTGCGTGGCGACATGCAGCAGGGCGCGAATGGCGCGGTCTTCCCAAGGCCGTTCCCGGACTTCGGACGCGGTTGCGGTCAGGAAACGCGGTGGGTCGTCGTCAATGGCAATGATGCTGCCCAGTTGCGCCTTGGCCAGCTTCTTGAGCTGAGCGACGCGCTCGCTGGCGGCGAGGCTGTCGGCGATCTGGCCGCGGTGACCATCGATGATCACCACCGAGATCGAGGCGGTCGGGTGCGGGCTGCCATCCTCGGTGGTGAAGTAGCCGCGGCGCAGGTCGTCACTGTCGTACAAATAGGCGGCCAGCGCGCGGAAGGACACCAGCATGTGCTGCAGCACCGTCGGCAGGTCGTGGCTGTCACGCGGTACTACGGCAATGAAGTCGTCGCCGCCGATATGGCCGAGGTAGGTTTCCGGCATGCCGCGGAAGGCCTGGCGCAGCACTTCGGCCAGCAGCATGATCATGGCGTCGCCACGCACGAAGCCGTAGCGATCGTTGAAGGCCTTGAAGCGATCCAGGTCGATATAGACCAGCGACAGTTCCTTCTGGGCACGCAGTTGCAGGTCGAGGGTGTCACGCAGCACCGGGCCGGTGGGCAGGTGTGACAGGGGATGCACGCTCTCGCGTGACTGGCCGGACAGCAACTGATCAAGCACCGTCCACGGCTCCAGCACGCCCAGATAGGTGCCGTTGGCATCCACCACCACCCAGGGCTGCGCCGGCTCGGGATCGTGGTACAGACGAAAAGCCAGGGCGCGGGCCGACAGGTGTTCGGGCAGCAGTTTGTTCAGCGGCCGGCAGCGGCGTCCGAGGCCAAAACTGCGTTGCTGCTGGACGCGGGCGCCGTTGCGAGTCAGGTAGCCAATGGGTTTGCTGTCGTCCAGCACGATCAGCAGCGGCTGGTCGGGATACTGCTGGAAATGCTCGCGGGCCTGCTCCAGACCGGCCTCCAGCGGCAGCGAGGGCGCCGGCTCGACAAAATCGCGCAGTCGTACCGTGTGCCGGGCCGGACGCGGAATTTCCTGGCGCGGCGGCAGTGGTGGTGGTGTCACCGGTTCGGGCGCTGGCGCGGCAAAATAGTAGCCTTGGGCAAAATGCACGCCCAGATCACGGCAGACCACGACATCTTCGAAGCGCTCCAGGCCCTCGGCAATAATTGCACAGCCGAGGCGTTGCGCCATGGAGATCAGCGCCTGCAGCAGCACCAGGCGCACCTGACTGCCCTGCACGCCCTGTACCAGACCGCGATCGAGTTTAAGAAAATCCGGGCGCAGCGTCGCCAGCACATTCAGGCTGTTATAGCCGCTGCCGACATCATCAAGCGCGATGCGAAAACCCTGGCTGCGCAGATGATCGACCACCTCGACCAGGGCATCGATATCGGCGCAGCGCTCACTTTCGACGATTTCAAAAACCAGTTCCTCCGGGCGAATGCCCAAGGCTGCCAGGCTGGCCCAGGGATCGCGGCGCAGGTCGAGCGCCAGCAGACTGTCCGGGAGGATGTTGATAAAGAGCGGTATATGCCGGGGAAATAGCGTCCGGGTCTTGAGGGCGCTGAACTGGCAGGCCAGGTCGAGCGCTTCCAGTCGGCTGGCGCGCCGCGCCAGTTCAAACATGCGCTGACCGCTGAGCAGGGCGCCCTCGGGCGTCAGGCCGCGACACAAGGCTTCATAGGCGAACAGTTGCCCGCCGCGGGCCAGATCGACGATCGGTTGCAGGTAGCTGCGCACATGCAGGCTCAGGTTGCCCATCAGCCAGGGATAGCGGCGGCGGGCCAGCAGCACCGGCAGGTTTTGCGCGGTGGCAAGGAGACCAAACGACAGCGCTTCGGTGGCGGCATCGGCAGTATCGGCAGCCGAGATGCAGGCGAAGGTGTCGTTCTGGGCCATAGGGGGCAGACTGGCAGCCAGGCGCTCCAGCAGTTCCAGCAGGTCGGCTTCGCTGGCGACATCAAAACGCCACATCCCCGGTACCTGCATGCACCCGCCCCAGTGCGCCCAATCCTGGGGCGTAGTATCACCGCAGCGCACAAAGAGTGCGAGCGTCTGCGAACTGGGTGGGGCAATTGTGGCTTGTATGGTCATCGGCGCGGCTCATTCAGAAACGTCTGTCAAGGTATAGCAAAATGTGTTCCGGTTCCCGCGGCGCCGGGCCGCGTCTGGTGATCAGTATACGCAACGGCTGTATTGACGGGGTCCACAGCTGCGATCTTTGACCAAGAATTCACGCAGTCATTACCAAACAGTCATGAAGATACGGCACAGTGCGGTGACCTTGATCGTTCACGCCGCCGCGAGGCCGATTCATGCCGCCCAATTACTTTCGTTCCGCCTGGGTTTCCGATGTTCATCTTGGGTTCAAGGACTGCAAAGCCGAGTTTCTGCTGGATTTTTTGCGACATCTCGATTGTGAGCAGTTATATCTGGTAGGGGATTTCATCGATTTCTGGTCCCTGCACAAGGGCGGACGCTGGCCCTCCGGGCACGGTCGTGTGCTCAATGCGGTGCTGGCGCTGGCCGAGCGTGGGGTGCGGGTCGTGTACATTCCCGGTAACCATGATGAGGTCGTCCGCGATTATCTGGCGCTGCGGGTTGGCGGTATCGAGATCATGCCTGAGTGCGAGCACCGTACCGCCGATGGCCGGCGCTTTCTGGTCACGCATGGTGATGAGTTTGATCATACGGTCAAGTGCGGTGGCTGGCTGGCCGATTGGTTCGGGGACTGGATATACGATGTACTGCTGTTTGCCAACCGCTGGACCAATCGCATACGGCGCCGGTTCAATTATCCCTATTGGTCGCTGGCCAATACCCTTAAGCGACGCATCAGTCGGGCCGCCGCCTACATCGCCCGTTATGAAGCCGCCGCCGTGCATGCCGCCCGGCACCGGGGCTTTGACGGGGTGATCTGCGGCCACATTCACAAGGCGGAATTAACCCAGCTTGACGGCATCTGGTATGCGAACGATGGCGACTGGGTTGAGAGCTGTACCGCGCTGGTCGAGCACGGTGACGGACGACTGGAACTGTTGCACTGGGCTGGAGAAAGGGCGCGGCATCCGGTTCCGGCCCCAGTCGTCACCCCAACCGCGCAGCCGGAAGCGGTCTCAGGATAACGGTGAAGGAACATACCCGCCGGTGACATGGCGGGTGATGCAGGGACGGCTGTGCTGCTAGCGGTGCACGATCGGTCTGGGCGTGCCGATGAAGTGCAGATAGCGCCAGACGCCGCCATAGGCGCGACGTACAGCACTGTCCAGGGGCTGAAAGTGGGCCTGGAGTTCCGGCAGCAGTTGCCCTTCCATGCGCACATGATTGACCGCCATCCAGCGCCGGAACGCCGGCCAGCGGGTATCGTGGAAATCAACCACGGCGATCAGACCATCCGCCATCAAATCCTGACGGGCGCTGTGGATCACCTGCGCCCAGCCCGGGTTGATCATGCTCAGGCAATAGGACAGCACGATCAGATCGAAACCGGGCGCGGGGGTGAGCGGCTGGCTGTAGGTCTGCTGGCGCAGGATCACCCGCGACTGATGATGGCGCAGATGGGTCCGGGCACGCGCCAGCATGTCGGCCGACAGATCCAGACCGGTCAGTTGCGCTGTCGGAAAGCATTCGGCCAACCGCGCCAGATTGCGCCCGGTCCCACAGCCGATTTCCAGAATGTGTTGCGGGCTGCGTAAAGCCGCGATCCGCGCGTGCAGATCGCTGCGCCCGAACAGAAAGCTCCAGCGGGTGGCATCGTAAAGACGGGCGTGGAGGCGATAGTAGCGCGCCAGTGCCTGTTCAGTAGCAGCAGCACTCATCGTACCTCCGCCAGGTGCATGCTGCCGTAGGTGCCGACCCGATCAAGCGGGTGCAGGGCTGCGGTATGTTCCGGGAAGAAGCGCACCGCCGATAGCACCCACTCCGGCAGGAAATTCAGCGCCGGGCTGGCCGAACGTAGCAGGATACGGCTGCCCGGGCGGCTGTTGGCTAGGATCAGTTCCCATTCCTCGCGCAGCGCATCGGGCTGGTGCCAGGCCAGCCAATCCTGATGATCGAGCAGTACGAAGTGGCTGTAAGCGCCGGGGTTCTGCTGGAGAAACCGACTGACCGTGGCGTTATGGGTATGCACGCGCCCGGCATTGGCGCGCAAGCGCGCGAAGTTTTCCGGCTTGAGGTAGTTCGGGCTGCAGTCCGAGGTATAGGCGCCAGTCAGATAAACCCGCCAGAAATAGTTGTCGTGGATCAGCACTTCGGTCAGGACATGGCGCAGTTTGGCGCTCACATAGCCCACCAGACCACCAGGATACTGGGTGCTGATCAGGTGAATCTGCGGCCGTGGCACGCCCAGCATGGCCATGGTCATCGGCTGGCGCACCAGCCAGGAGGTAAAGCGCCCCCACAAGGCCGGTTCGATAGCGGCGTAGATCGTGCGCTGCTCATCCAGGGTCTGGGCATCGAGCAGGTCGAACAGGCGCGCGCGCAGCTGGCGGTCGGCGCTGAGCAGGTAACGGCTGAGAATCCAGGCAATGGCACCCGATGTGCCATAGTAGTAAAACGAGCGCTTGCGGCTGTCGCCGTCGAAATAGACGATTTTCTGGTCCCAGAAGGCGCGCGCATAGTCCGGCAGCCGTGCGCGCAGCGCCGCGTACAGACTGCGAAAGTCTGGATGCGCGCCCTGGCCGAACATGCGAAACAAGTCAGCGAAATCACCGCGTTCGATCAGCGCCAGTTTCAGATGCAGCAGCGCGTTCTGGCGCGGGTTGACATCGACGGCATGGATCGCGGCCGGCGAATCGAGCAGATAATCCAGGGTATTGCAGCCAGCGCTGGTCAGCACCACGACCTGGCTGGCCGCGTCCAGGTTAAGAATCTGCCGGTCGATGCGTGGATCCTCCCAGCAGACGTTATAAATGAGGCAGCGGTTGTGCACTGCCTTGAAGACCCAGTCATGCGCACCATTAACCAGCTTTTTACCGATATTCTTCACCATGCCGCCGTCCAGAAAGGAGAATTCAGGAAAAGAGTTCTGCCTGCTATGGTTGGCGGCAGGCATGACAGATGCGTGGCGCGGCGATGACGGTTCGTCGACGGGAGCACGCAAAGCGCGGGACGCGCGGCCATAGCCGGCAGGCATGGTACACTGCGTGGGCTTATTCCAAAGCGTCTTGCCCTGATCCTTCACTCATGGCTTTTAGAACCCGGTTGCGGCCTGCGTCCCGGGACATTGATCACCGATATGAGCATCGAACAATCCATCCTTGAGGGGAGCCGGCAGCTTGGCATTGCGCCGCTGTCCGCTGCGGATATTGCGCGCCTGGCGGCCTATCTGACTCTGCTGGAGCGCTGGAACCGCGCCTATAATCTGACTGCAGTGCGCGAGCCCGAGGCCATGGTGGTCCGCCATGTGCTCGACAGTCTATCGATTCTGCCCTGGGTCGATGGTCCGCGCGTGCTGGATGTTGGTAGTGGCGCCGGACTGCCGGGGATCCCGCTGGCGATCGCCCGGCCGGATGATCAGATCTGCCTGCTGGACAGTAACGGCAAGCGCACCCGCTTCATGACCCAGGCCGTCGCCGAGTTGGGCCTGAATAATGTCAGCGTGGTGCGCAGCCGGGTCGAGGACTATCGGCCGGAAGCCCTGTTCAACAGCGTAGTCTCGCGGGCCTTCGCCACTTTAGCTGATCTGACGAATGCCGCCGGACGACTATGCGCGCCGCAAGGCCGTCTGCTGGCGATGAAAGGCGTGTTTCCCGACGACGAGCTGGCCCGCCTGCCGCCGCACTACACCCTGGTTGGTATTTATCCGCTGCATGTGCCCAGCCTGGATGCCGAACGCCATCTGGTCCATCTGGCACCGGTGTCCACCCTGCATTGAGTTCCGCATGAGCACGATTCTCGCGATCACCAATCAAAAGGGTGGCGTCGGCAAGACCACCACCGCAGTCAATTTGGCCGCCTGCCTGGCAGCATTGCAACAGCGGGTGCTGCTGGTCGATCTGGACCCGCAGGGTAATGCCACCATGGGTTGCGGCATCGACAAGCACGCCGCCACTGCCACCAGCCATGACGTGCTGCTGGGGGAAATCGCGCTGGCCGATGCCCTGCAGGCTGTGGGTGACAGCGGCCTGTTCGTGCTGCCCGCCAACGGTGACCTGACCGCTGCCGAGGTCAATTTGCTCGGCGCCGAGAACGCTGCCGGCCGTTTGCGCGCCGCACTGGATACGGTGCGTGAGCGCTTCGATCTAATCCTGATCGACTGTCCGCCGTCGCTGAATATGCTGACGGTCAACGCCTTGACCGCTGCCCAGGCGGTGATTATCCCCATGCAGTGCGAGTACTACGCTCTGGAAGGGTTGTCGGCACTGCTCGACACCATTCAAAAGGTGCGCCGCGCCACCAATCCTGGCCTGCGCGTCGAGGGTCTGCTGCGAACCATGTTCGATGCCCGCAATCGGCTGGCCAATGAAGTCTCGGCGCAGCTGGTGGAGCATTTTGGCGATGCGCTATACACCACGGCGATTCCGCGCAACGTGCGCCTGGCCGAGGCGCCCAGTTATGGTCTGCCGATCATCCGCTATGACAACAGTTCGCGTGGCGCCCAGGGCTATCGGGATCTGGCGCGCGAGCTGCTGGCGCGCTTGCAGCGGCCTGATGCGGAGCTGCAGCCATGATGCGTAAGAAAGGCGGTCTGGGACGTGGCCTGGATGCCCTGCTCGGGGCGAGCGCGGCCGCTCCGCAGCCCACCGGGGTACCGGCTGCCGGGGATGTGCTGCGGCAACTGCCGGTCGAGCAGATCAGCCGTGGCCGTTATCAGCCGCGTCTGGACCTGCGCGAGGAAGGTCTGCGCGAGCTGGCGGATTCGATCCGCGCTCAGGGCGTGGTGCAGCCGGTGGTGGTGCGGCCGCTGGGCGAGGATCGTTACGAACTGATCGCCGGTGAGCGGCGCTGGCGGGCGGCACAACTGGCCGGCCTGCGCGAGGTGCCCGCGGTGATTCGTGACGTGCCCGATCGGGCGGCGATCGCCATGGCGCTGATCGAGAACATTCAGCGCGAGGATCTCAATCCCCTGGAAGAAGCCAGCGCCCTGCGGCGACTGATCAGCGAGTTTGAGCTGACCCATCAGGAAGCTGCCGAGGCGGTAGGTCGCTCGCGGGCCACGATCAGCAACCTGCTGCGTCTGCTGGAGCTGACCGAGGACGTGCAGCAACTGGTCCGTGAGCGCAAGCTGGATATGGGCCATGCCCGCGCCCTGTTGCCCCTGCCGCCGAGCCTGCAACGGGAAGCCGCCCATCAGGTGCTGCTGCACGGCCTGTCGGCGCGTGAAACCGAGAGCCTGGCCCGGCGCCTGCAGCAGGCGAATCCGCCGGCGCCGCGTCGCTCGCTCGATCCTGATATCCGCAACCTGCAGGATGATCTCGCCGAGCGCCTCGGCGCACGGGTACAGCTGCGCCATGGCCGTTCCGGCAAGGGTTGTGTCGTGATCCACTACAACACCCTGGATGAACTGGACGGCATCATGGCCCGGGTGAAGTGATCGTCATGCTGCGGCACATAAATCTTCATTGACCCCGATAGACCGTATTTCCTATAATCCTCGGCGCTTCGTGTGGCCATGAGGAGATTCTGGCGGTAATGGCAGCGGGGCGCTAAAACCCAATTATAACGACTCAAAAAAATCAAGCAGAAATGCCCTGCGCAATCCAGTTCCATGAAAATTATTAGAATCAATGCGAACCATGGGCGCGAAACAAGTCACCCGTAAAATCGTCGCCATACAGTCGCTGATCGCGCTGCTGACGGCTATCGCAGCCCTCGCGCTTGGCGACGCTCAGGCGTTCTACTCCGCACTGGTTGGCGGCGGCATCAGCCTGCTGGTTACCGCCTACTTCGCGAGCAAGGTTTTCTCGGTACGTATCGGCTCACCGGCCGCCAAGATCGCGCGAGCGTTCTATGTGGGCGAAGTCGTCAAGTTGCTGCTGACGGTCGTTCTGCTGAGCGTCGCTCTCCTCTGGCTTCCTGTCTCTCCTCTTCCGCTCCTGCTTGCATACATGGCGACGCTGATGGCGTACTGGCTGGCACTACCCTTCACATTCGACGCTTCGGTGAGGACGCTATGAGCGAAACTGGTCATTCCGCAACGGGATACATCGTACATCACCTAACCAACCTCCGCTTTGATCTGACCCGCATGCATTTTCTGCACGGTGAGGAATCGGGTGGTTTTGGCGTGATTCATTTGGATACGCTGCTATTCGCGGCGGCGCTTGGGGGGCTGTTCCTGTGGCTGTTCATCAAGGCCGCGCGCAACGCGACCAGTGATGTTCCTGGGCCGCTACAGAACTTCTGTGAAATCATGGTCGAGTTTGTCGACACCCAGGTCAAGGATTCGTTCCACGGTCGCAACCCGGTCATCGCACCGCTGGCCCTGACGATCTTTGTCTGGGTATTTCTCTGGAACACCATGGACCTGGTGCCGGTCGATCTGCTTCCAGCCATCGCCGGCGTGTTCGGGGTACCGTACCTGCGTACCGTGCCCTCGACCGACCTGAACTCGACGTTTGGCCTGTCCATCTCGGTGCTGCTACTGATTTATTACTACAGCATCAAGGTCAAGGGTCCGATCCACTTCTCGATGGAAATCCTGACCCATCCCTTCGGCAAGTGGCTGATGCCGTTCAATCTGCTGCTGCGGATCGTCGAGGATCTGGCCAAGCCCATCTCGCTCGGCCTGCGTCTGTTCGGCAACCTCTACGCTGGCGAACTGATCTTCATCCTGATTGCGCTGCTGCCCTGGTGGCTCCAGTTTGTCCTGGGCTGGCCGTGGGCGGTGTTCCACATCCTGGTTATCACCCTGCAAGCGTTTATCTTCATGGTGCTGACCATCGTGTACCTGAGCATGGCGCACGAAGATCATTGAGTGGACTTTCGGGGCCGGTTGCCCGCGGGCCGGCCACCCCTAACCCGGTTTTCTTTCATCCACACCTCAACCTCGTAAACGGGAGACACTAATGGAAGCTGCAAGCCTGATCGCCAATGTGCAGGGTATGACCGTTATCGCCGTGGCGCTGATCCTCGGCATGGGTGCGCTGGGTACTGCCATCGGTTTCGCCCTGCTGGGCGGCAAATTCCTCGAAGGCGCCGCGCGTCAGCCGGAAATGATTCCCGCGCTGCAGGTCAAGATGTTCATCGTTGCCGGTCTGCTGGACGCGGTGACCATGATCGGTGTCGGTATTGCGCTGTTCTTCACCTTCGCCAACCCGTTCCTCGGTCCGGTGCAGGCCCTGATCAAGTGATCGGAGCGTTCAGTGCTCTGACGCCCTCTAACCTGTGCGTACCTGAGGAGGTATCAGCGTGAATTTCAATGCTACCCTTATAGGGCAGATGATCACGTTCGGCCTTCTGGTGCTCTTTACCATGAAGTATGTGTGGCCGCCGATCATCCAGGCCATGCAAGACCGCCAGAAGCGAATCGCTGATGGCCTGGCATCCGCAGAACGCGGCGTGCGCGAGCAGGAATTGGCCAAGGCCAAGGCCGCGCAGATGCTCAAGGAATCAAAGCAGCAAGCCGCCGAAATCGTCGCCCAGGCCCATAAGCGCGCCAACGAAATCATTGAGCAGTCAAAGCAGGAAGCCCGCGTCGAGGGTGACCGCCAGCTTGCCGCCGCCAAGGCGGAGATCGAGCAGGAAGTCAACCGCGCCCGCGAACAGCTTCGCAATCAGGTGGTCAGTCTTGCCATCACCGGCGCCAGCAAGGTTCTCAAGCGCGAGGTCGATGAAGCGGCTAACGCTGCCATGCTGGATGACCTGGTCGCTCAGCTATAACAATACGGACCACGCCAATGGCTGAAACGACAACCGTCGTCCGACCGACCACCGCTGCGCGGCCCTACGCGCGCGCTGCGTTCGAAGAAGCGCAGGCTACGCAGGCGTTGCCGCTCTGGTCCGAGCTCCTGAAGGCCGCCGCCGCTGTCGCGGCGGATCCTGCCATGCACCGTCTGTTGGGACCCTGGAATCCGACGCTGCGCGGTGATCAAAAAGCCGAGCTGGTGGCCGGGCTCTGCCGCGATGTTCGCGGTGGTGCGGAGGTACCCGAAGTGTTCGTAGCCTTTCTGCGGATGCTGGCCGAGTTTCACCGCCTGCACCAGCTCCCGGGCATTGCCGTTCTGTTCGAGCAACTGCGCGCTAACGCCGAGAGCGTTGTCCACGCCGAGCTGATCAGCGCGGTCGCCATCACCGAAGCTCAGCGTATTCAGGTCAGCGAAGCGCTTCGCACCCGGTTCCAGCGCGACGTAGCGCTGGATTGCAAGATGGATGCGTCACTGATCGCGGGCGCGGTGATCCGGGTCGGCGATCTGGTGATCGACGGTTCGGCGCGCGGCCGGCTGGAAAAACTCGCCACGGCCTTAAGCCAGTAAGGGGAATACCGTTTTATGCAACTCAAACCATCCGAAATCAGCGATCTGATTCGGCAACGCCTGCAGGGCTATGAGGCGTCTGCTGAAGCGCGCACGGAAGGCTCCATTGTCAGCCTGGCCGATGGCATCGCCCGGATCTATGGCCTCGACAACGCGATGCAGGGTGAAATGATCGAGTTCCCGGCCCCCCGGGAAGGTGATCCGGCCACCTACGGCCTTGCCATGAACCTGGAGCGCGACTCCGTTGGCGCGGTGATTCTGGGCGACTACGAGCATCTCGCGGAAGGTGACAAGGCCCTGTGCACCGGGCGCATCCTGGAAGTGCCGGTGGGCGAGGCGCTGCTGGGCCGCGTGGTGAATGCCCTGGGTCAGCCGATTGACGGCAAGGGTCCGATCAAGGCCGCGCAGACTGCACCTATCGAAGTCATTGCCCCGGGCGTTATTGAGCGCCAGTCGGTAAGCCAGCCGGTGCAGACCGGTCTGAAAGCCATCGACGCCATGGTACCGATTGGCCGTGGCCAGCGTGAATTGATCATCGGTGATCGCCAGACCGGCAAGACTGCGGTTGCGATCGACGCGATCATCAATCAGAAAGGCACCGGCATCAAGTGTATCTACGTCGCCATCGGCCAGAAGAACTCGTCGATTGCCAACGTGGTGCGCAAGCTCGAGGAGCATGGCGCGATGGATCACACCATCGTCGTCGCCGCCAGTGCGTCTGAATCCGCGGCCATGCTCTATATCGCGCCTTACTCCGGCTGCAGCATGGGCGAGTATTTCCGTGATCGTGGTCAGGACGCGCTGATCGTTTATGACGATCTGTCCAAGCAGGCCGTGGCCTATCGTCAGGTCTCCCTGCTGCTGCGCCGCCCGCCGGGCCGCGAAGCCTTCCCTGGCGACGTGTTCTATCTGCACTCCCGGTTGCTGGAGCGCGCCTCCCGCGTCAATGCCGATGAGGTCGAGCGCCTCACCAACGGTGAAGTCAAGGGCAAGACCGGCTCGCTGACCGCGCTGCCGATCATTGAAACCCAGGCGGGTGACGTGTCGGCCTTCGTGCCCACCAACGTGATCTCGATCACTGACGGCCAGATCTTCCTGGAAACCGACCTGTTCAACGCCGGTATCCGGCCGGCCATCAACCCGGGCCTGTCCGTGTCCCGCGTCGGTGGTGCCGCCCAGACCAAGATCGTCAAGAAGCTCGGCGGTGGTATCCGTCTGGCCCTGGCCCAGTACCGTGAACTGGCCGCTTTTGCCCAGTTCGCCTCCGACCTTGACGAAGCAACCCGCAAGCAGCTTGAACGCGGCCAGCGGGCAACCGAACTGATGAAGCAGAAGCAGTACTCGCCAATGTCGGTTGCCGAGATGGGTATTTCGCTGTTCGCCGTGGATCGGGGCTATCTGGACGACGTGCCGCTCAACAAGATCGGTGATTTCGAAGCCGGCTTGCTGGCGTTCGCGCGGGCCAACCACGCTGCCTTGGTCGACAAGATCAATGCAACGGGCGATTACAACGACGAGATCGAAAGCGGCATTAAGAAGGTCGTGGAAGATTTCAAGGCCCACTACGTCTAAACGGGTGTCAGCATGGCCGGTGCTAAAGAGATACGAACCAAAATCAAGAGTATCAAAAGTACTCAGAAGATTACCAAGGCCATGGAAATGGTGGCGGCAAGCAAGATGCGCAAGGCACAGGAGCGCATGCGAGCGGCCCGGCCCTATGCGAGCAAGATTCGCAACGTCATCTCGCACTTGGCCCATGCGCATACGGAGTATCGCAGCCCGGGACTCGTGGAACGCGAGATCAAGCGGGTCGGCTTTATCGTCATCTCGACCGATCGTGGCTTGTGCGGTGGCCTGAACACCAACCTGTTCAAGGCCGCCACCCTCGCCATGCAGCAGTGGCGGACTCGCGGTGTCGAAATCGATCTGTGCACGGTCGGTACCAAGGCGTTCCAGTTCTTCCGCCGGCTCCGGGGCAATGTAGTCGCCCATGTTTCCCACCTGGGTGACGCGCCCCGCTTTGAAGACGTGCTCGGTCCGGTCAAGGTCATGGCGGATGCATTCACCGAAGGGCGCATCGACGCGATCTATCTGGTGTACAACGAGTTCGTCAACACCATGAGCCAGAAGCCCAAGATCGAGCAGCTGGTGCCGGTGACCGCCGAGGTGAAGGATGCTGCGCCAGCTCATCGCTGGGACTACATCTACGAGCCCGATCCGAAGGAACTCATCGAGCTGCTGCTGCGGCGCTATGGGGAATCCGTGGTCTATCAGGCCCTGGTGGAGAATGTCGCCTGCGAGATGGCCTCCCGCATGGTCGCCATGAAGAGCGCTTCCGACAACGCGGGCACCCTCATCAATGAGTTGCAACTGATCTACAACAAGGCCCGGCAGGCGTCGATCACCCAGGAGCTGGCCGAAATCGTGGGTGGCGCCGCGGCGGTATAAGGCTGCGAACGCCGGTCCCCCCGGGGCGGACGTGCGGTGAAACAAGTTTAAGAGGAACCCAAAGAATGAGTTCTGGCAATATCGTGCAAATCATCGGCGCGGTGGTGGACGTCGAGTTCCCCCGCGGGTCGGTGCCCAAGATCTACGATGCGCTGCGCCTTGATGAAAACGGGCTGATCCTGGAAGTGCAGCAGCAGCTCGGCGATGGCGTGGTGCGGACCATTGCCATGGGTCCGTCGGAAGGCATGAAGCGCAACATGAGCGTGTCCAACACGGGCGCGCCGATTTCGGTACCGGTGGGCAAGCCCACCCTGGGCCGGATCATGAACGTGCTTGGTACCCCGATCGACCACAAGGGCCCGGTCGAGACCGACACCTATCGGGCAATCCACCAGGCGGCACCGAGCTACGAGGATCAGTCGGGCGCGACCGAGCTGCTGGAAACCGGCATCAAGGTCATCGACCTGCTCTGCCCGTTCGCCAAGGGCGGCAAGGTTGGCCTGTTCGGCGGTGCCGGCGTTGGCAAGACTGTCAACATGATGGAGCTGATCCGCAACATCGCCATCGAGCACTCCGGCTACTCGGTGTTCGCCGGCGTCGGCGAGCGCACTCGTGAAGGTAATGACTTCTATCACGAGATGAAGGACTCGAACGTGCTCGACAAGGTGGCCCTGGTCTATGGGCAGATGAACGAGCCGCCGGGCAACCGGCTGCGCGTTGCTCTGACCGGCCTGACCATCGCCGAGAACTTCCGTGACGAAGGCCGTGATGTGCTGCTGTTCGTCGACAATATCTACCGCTACACCCTGGCCGGTACCGAGTGCTCGGCGCTGCTCGGTCGTATGCCGTCCGCGGTGGGTTACCAGCCGACCCTGGCGGAGGAAATGGGCGTTCTGCAGGAACGCATCACCTCGACCAAGGCCGGTTCCATCACCTCCATCCAGGCGGTGTACGTGCCCGCCGACGACCTGACCGACCCGTCGCCGGCGACCACCTTCGCCCACTTGGACGCGACTGTCGTGCTGTCCCGCCAGATCGCCGAGCTGGGTATCTACCCGGCGGTGGATCCGCTGGATTCCACTTCGCGGCAGCTGGATCCGCTGGTGGTGGGTCAGGATCACTACGAGACTGCCCGCGCCGTGCAGAGCACCCTGCAGCGCTACAAGGAGCTCAAGGACATCATCGCCATCCTGGGCATGGACGAGCTCTCCGAGGAAGATAAACTGGTGGTGGCCCGCGCCCGCAAGATCCAGCGCTTCCTGTCGCAGCCGTTCTTCGTCGCGGAAGTGTTCACCGGTTCGCCTGGCAAGTATGTCTCCCTGAAGGACACCATCTCGGCTTTCAAGGGTATCGTCGCCGGTGAATACGATCACCTGCCCGAGCAGGCGTTCTACATGGTCGGCTCGATCGAAGAGGCCGTGGAAAAGGCCAGCAAGCTGTAACGGGATTGCGGCCCGGAGTAGCAGCAGCGCTCCGGGTACGCATCCCTGGCTCACCGACCAGGAGATGTACCAATGGCCATGACACTGCATGTCGACATCGTCAGCGCGGAAAAGGAGCTGTTCTCCGGCGCCGCGGAGATGGTGAGCGCGCCGGGTGAAATGGGCGAACTCGGCATTTTGCCCCGCCACAGCCAGTTATTGACGCGGCTCAAGCCCGGTCAGGTTCGGGTTCAGCTGCAGGGTGGCGAGGAACAGCTGTTCTACGTCTCTGGAGGGCTGCTGGAAGTGCAGCCGCATCTGGTGACCATCCTGACCGATACCGCCGAGCGGGCTCGCGATCTGGATGAGGCAGCCGCACAGGCAGCCAAGCAGCGCGCCGAGCAGGTAATCGCTAATAGCCGTGGCGAGTTTGAATACGCCAGGGCCAAGGCCGAACTGGCCGAGGCCATCGCGCAGTTACAAACCATCGAGAAGCTGCGCAAGCTGCGCAAGTCAGCCTGATCAGCCTTACAATAAAAACGATCTCGACCCCGCTAGGCCGTGGCACGCGTCACGGCCTTTTTATTTGTGCGCGCCGGGTATCGCGTCGCCTGGCGCATGGTTCGCTACAATAGCGCCACTGATTTCTCGAAGAGGCGTGGTGGTCATGCAACAACTTTCAGTAGTCATCCTCGCGGCCGGTAAAGGCAAGCGCATGGTGTCGGATCTGCCCAAGGTGCTACATACGGTGGGGGGTCGATCACTGCTGGGCCATGTACTGGCTACGGCGCGCGCGCTGCAGGCGAGCCAGCGTCTGGTGGTGTATGGGCATGGTGGCGAGGCGGTGCAGGCAGCATTCGCGGATGAGCCGGATCTGCTCTGGGTGGAGCAGGCCACGCAACTGGGTACCGGCCATGCGGTGGCCCAGGCGCTGCCCGCTCTGCAGGATGACGGTATCACCCTGGTGCTGTATGGCGATGTGCCGTTGACCGAGGCGGCAACCCTGCAGCCGCTGGTTGCCGCCGCGCAACAGGGTTGCCTGGCGCTGCTGACGGTGGTGCTGGCCGATCCTGCTGGCTATGGCCGCATCGTCCGCGATGATCAGGATCAGGTGCGGCGTATCGTCGAGGAAAAGGATGCGACGCCGGCTGAGCGGGCGCTATCCGAAGTCAATACCGGGATTCTGGCGGTGGAAACTGCCCGGCTGCGGCGCTGGGTTGCCGAGCTGCGCAACGACAATGCCCAGGGTGAATATTATCTGACCGATATCATCGCCCTGGCGGTGCGCGACGGTGTGCCGGTGGCGCCGGCCACGGTGAGCGCGCCCGAGGAGGTGCTGGGCGTGAACGACCGGCGGCAACTGGCCACGCTGGAACGCTTTTATCAGGCGCGCCAGGCGGAGCAATTGCTTGCCAATGGCGCGACCCTGATTGATCCAGCACGGGTCGAGGTGCGCGGCACGGTCCGCACCGGCAAGGATGTGCTGATCGATATCGACGTGGTGTTTGAAGGCGAAGTACGCCTTGGTGATCGGGTGCGGATCGGACCGTTCTGCGTGCTGCGCGATGCGGTGATTGACGATGATGTGGTGATCCAGTCACACAGCCGGATCGAGGGCGCTGTGGTCGGTGCTGGCGCGCAGATCGGTCCCTTCGCCCGCTTGCGTCCTGAAACCCGGCTGGAGGCAGGCGTGCATATCGGCAATTTTGTCGAGACCAAGAAAACCCACATTGGCCCTGGCTCCAAGGTCAATCACCTGAGCTACTTGGGCGATGCCGAGGTCGGCGCAGGCGTCAATGTGGGCGCCGGGACCATCACCTGCAACTACGATGGTGCCAACAAGCACCAGACTGTCATCGAGGATGGTGCCTTCATTGGCTCCAACAGCTCACTGGTGGCGCCGGTACGGATCGGTAAGGGTGCGACCGTGGGCGCGGGCTCGTCGGTCAGTCGCAACATCCCCGCCGGCAGCCTGTGCCTGACCCGTGCGCCGCGCAAGGAGATTGCCGACTGGCAGCGCCCGGTCAAGCCCAAAAAGGATTGATTGCCACCCGCTGGCTTGCAACGCCCGCTCCCCGGCTGTTTCCCTGGTGGAAGCGCCGGACAGCGCGGGTTGTTTTTCTCTCCTATTCGCCCCTTGAAGAATGCCATGGTCAAGACCCGCTTTGCTCCCAGCCCCACCGGCTATCTGCACATTGGCGGCGCCCGCACGGCGCTGTTTTCCTGGCTGTTCGCGCGCCATCACGGCGGTCCCTTCGTCCTGCGCATCGAGGATACCGACCTGGAGCGCTCCACGCCGGAAGCGGTCAACGCTATTCTCGAAGGCATGAACTGGCTGGGCCTGGATTACGACGAGGGGCCGTTCTACCAGACACAGCGTTTCGACCGTTACCGTGAAGTCTTGCAACAGCTCCTGCGCAGCGGTCAGGCCTATTATTGCTATTGCACACGTGAGGAACTGGAAGCGCTGCGCAGCGAGCAGATGACGCGCAAGGAAAAGCCGCGTTATGACGGCCGCTATCGCGACTACCAGGGCCCCCCGCGCGCCGGCGTGGAACCGGTGGTGCGCTTTAAGAATCCGCTCAGTGGCAACGTGGTAGTCGAAGATCTGATTCGCGGCAATATCATTTTCCAGAACAGCGAGCTAGACGATCTGATCATTGCCCGGGCCGATGGTACGCCGACCTATAACTTCTGCGTGGTCGTCGATGATATGGATATGGGTATCACCCATGTGATTCGCGGTGATGACCATATCAATAACACACCCCGGCAGATCAACATCCTCAAGGCCCTGGGCGCACCGGTGCCACAGTATGGCCATGTACCGATGATCCTGGCGCCGGATGGCCAGAAGCTGTCCAAGCGCCACGGCGCCGCCAGTGTCATGGAATACCGCGACCTGGGCTATTTGTCGGAAGCGGTGCTGAATTATCTGGTGCGGCTGGGCTGGTCGCATGGCGATCAGGAAATCTTCTCATTGGATGAGATGGTGAGCGCCTTCGATCTGGCCGGCTGCAACAAGGCGCCTTCCGCGATCAATCCTTCCAAGCTGGTCTGGCTGAATAAGCATTACCTGAAAACGCTGGATCCCGCGCATGTCGCGCGCCATCTGAGCTGGCACATCGGACAACTGGACATTGATCCAAGCACCGGGCCGGCGCTGCCGGAGGTGGTCAGGGCTTTTGCCGAGCGTTCCGACACGCTGCGCGATATGGCGCAGGCAGCGGTTTTCCTCTACCGCGAGTTTGAAGACTACGATGCCAAGGCCGCCAGCAAGAACCTGACGCCTGCTGCGGCCGAACCGCTGCGTCAAGTGCACGCGGCGCTGCGGGCGTTGTCCTCGTGGCAGGCCGAGCCGATTCATGAGGTCATCAAGCAGGTCGCGGCCACGGCCGGTCTGGCGCTGGGCAAGGTCGCGCAACCCCTGCGCGTAGCGATATCCGGGACGGCGGTGTCACCGCCGATTGATATCACTCTGCAATTGCTCGGACAGGTGCACACCCTGGCGCGTATCGAGCGGGCGCTGGCTTATATCGAGCGGCATGCACCGCAGGCGGAGAAATAAAAGTTGACAGGTGCGCGCCAGTCTACTAAAGTGCGCGTCTCCGGTTGACGGGGCCATAGCTCAGCTGGGAGAGCGCCTGCATGGCATGCAGGAGGTCGGCGGTTCGATCCCGCCTGGCTCCACCAAAGTACTGCTTATTTCAGGTTTATCTCGCTCAAGTCCCCATCGTCTAGAGGCCAAGGACACCGCCCTTTCACGGCGGTAACAGGGGTTCGAATCCCCTTGGGGACGCCAATATTGCAAATGAAGGGCCTACTTAAACGTAGGCCCTTTTTTTGTGCGCCATGTCTAGATTTTCAACCGTACTGCAGCAGTCGAATCGGACTCGCGCATCTTGTTGCGTGGCCAAGTTTCGATCAGGTCGATGGTCATTATCCGGGAGACAAAATGCCCCGCATCTTCGATAACATCGAAAAATCATTGTTGCCGGCGCTGCAAGAAACCCTCAAAGTTGCCGAGCGTGCCGATTTCTGTGTTGGCTATTTCAACCTGCGCGGTTGGCGTCATCTTGCCGGGCATGTTGATCGCTGGGCAGGCGGTGTTGGTCAATGCTGCCGATTGCTGGTTGGCATGCATATCCTACCGAGTGATGAACTCCGGCAAACCCTGCGCACCCGCGAGGATGACGATGGCCTCGATAACCAGACCGCGCTACGGGAGAAGCGCCGCATTGCCGAAGAATTTCGCCAACAACTGACCTTTGGTGTTCCAACCAATGCCGATGAAGCGACGCTGCGCCAGCTCTCCATGCAGATTCGCGCCAACAAGCTGATCGTCAAGGTTTATCTACGCCATCCTCTGCACGCCAAGCTCTACTTGCTGCATCGGCAAGATGCCAACAACCCCATTACCGGTTTCCTGGGCAGCAGTAACCTCACGCTGGCGGGCTTGGCCAGGCAGGGCGAACTGAACGTCGATGTGCTGGAACACGACGCCTGCAACAAACTGATGGATTGGTTTGAGGATCGCTGGCGTGATCGCTGGTGCATCGATATCTCCAGGGAACTGGCCGATATCATCGATGAGAGCTGGGCGGGCGAAGGTCTGGTGCCGCCCTATCACGTCTATCTCAAGATGGCGTACCACCTCGCCCAGGAAGCGCGGGCCGGACTCGCAGAATTCCGCATTCCCCCGGTCTTTGGTCATGCCCTGTTCGATTTCCAGGTGGCGGCAGTCAAGATTGCGGCCCATCACCTGAACAAGCGTGGCGGCGTGCTGATCGGTGACGTGGTCGGTTTGGGCAAGTCGATGATGGCCACCGCGCTGGCCAAAGTCTTCGAGGACGATTACCACACCGAAACGCTCATCATCTGCCCCAAGAACCTGGTTTCGATGTGGGAGGACTACGCGCACCGCTATCGCCTGCATGCCAAGGTGCTGCCGCTGTCCAAAGTGCTGAGCGAGCTCCCGGAGAAAACCCGCCGCTACCGGCTGGTCCTCATCGATGAGTCGCACAATCTGCGCAACAAGGAAGGCAAGCGTTGGAACGTCATCCGCGAGTACATCGCGCGCAACGACAGCCTCACCGTTCTGCTTTCGGCCACGCCTTACAACAAGAGCTACCGCGATCTTTCCGCACAACTGGCCTTATTCCTGAATGAAGAGGCCGACATCGGCATTCGTCCGGAAAAACTACTGGCCGAACTGGGTGGCGAGCACGAATTCATCCGTCGTCACCAGTGTGGCGTGCGATCGCTAGCCGCGTTTGAGAAGAGCGAAATTCCCGATGACTGGCGCGATCTCATGCGTTTGTACATGGTGCGCCGCACGCGCGGCTTCATCATGCAGCACTACACCCGCGAAGATGAGCGTGGCAAATACCTGTTGTTCTCGGATGGCCGCAAATCCTATTTCCCGAAGCGTCTGCCGCAGAACCTGCGCTTCAAGATCGACGATGCGAACCCATCCGACCCTTATGCACGCTTCTACAGCGACCCCGTGGTCAATGCGATCAATGAACTGATCCTGCCGCGCTATGGCCTTGGCAACTACGTCGCCTCCAAGCCAAAAACGCCGCCTACACCTCATCAGGCAAAAACGATCGAAGGGCTTTCCCGCGCGGGCACACGCCTGATGGGCTTTTGCCGCACCAATCTTTTCAAGCGCCTGGAAAGTGCGGGCCCGGCGTTCATTCTGTCCATCGAGCGCCATATCCTGCGCAACTTTATCGTCTTGCACGCCATTGAGAACGGTCTGGACATCCCTTTAGGCACGCAAGGAGCCGAACTGCTCGATACACGCCACTACGACGAAGATCCCGATAGCCTGTTGGCTGATGACAACGGTGATGATGACGTTGCCGACCCGACCGCCACTCACGGCCTGCGCAGTGAGGCTGACTATCGAGCACGCGCTGCCCAGACTTACGCGCTGTACCGCGACGCACTGCAAAACCGCTTCAAATGGTTGCCGGGAACGCTGTTCATCAAGGCACTCGCCAAAGATCTGCTCGCGGATGCGCAGTCCTTGTTGCAGATCCTGCACCTGTGCGGTGACTGGCAGGCTGCTGCGGATACCAAGCTGGCAGCCTTGATCGAACTGATCAAGCAGCGCTACCCGAAGGAAAAACTGCTCGTCTTCACCCAGTTTGCCGACACGGCTCGCTATCTCAAGACGCAGTTGATCGCGCGCGGTATCAAACAAGTGGAGGAGGCGACCGGGCAGAGCGCCGACCCGACTGCGCTGGCCTGGCATTTTTCGCCGGAATCGAATGGCAAGCGCGAGCAAATCAAAAAAGCTGAGGAACTGCGCGTGCTGATTGCCACTGATGTGCTTTCCGAAGGCCAGAACCTGCAGGACGCCCACATCATCGTCAACTACGACTTGCCGTGGGCCATCATCCGCCTGATTCAACGGGCGGGTCGGGTTGACCGCATCGGCCAGCAGTCTGATCAGATTCTCTGTTATTCCTTTGTTCCGGCTGATGGGGTGGAGCGGCTTATCAAGCTGCGCGCCCGGGTTAAGCAACGTCTGATCGAGAATGCCGAGGTTGTCGGCTCTGACGAAAGCTTCTTCGATGATGACACGGATGCAGAATTGATCCGCGATCTGTACACCGAGAAGAACGGCATCCTGGATGACGACGGCGACACCGAGGTCGATCTTGCCTCCTACGCCTACCAGATCTGGAAAAACGCCACCGATGCCGATCCATCGCTAGCGGCCAAGATTGAGGCCATGCCCAACGTGGTGTATGCCACCAAGGCCCACGAGCACAATCCGGCGTCGCCCAGCGGTGTGCTGGTCTATATGCGTACCGCGCAGGGCAACGACGCGCTGGCTTGGATGGATGAAGCCGGCAAGGCCGTTACTCAATCCCAGCTCACCATTTTGAAAGCCGCTGCCTGTGCGGCTGACACCCCGGCCCTGTCGCGCACTGAGCATCATCATGCACTCACGCAACAGGGTTTGGCTCATATCATCGAGGAGGAAAAATCCTTCGGCGGAGCGCTGGGTCGTCCCTCGGGCGCGCGTTTTAAGACCTTTGAGCGCCTCAAGCGCTTCCGTGGCAATCTGGGCGACAAACGCGACTTGTTGATCACTGACGAATATGTGCGCCGTATCGACCGGATGATGGAAGAACTCTATCGTTATCCGCTCTACCCGTCGGCCACTGACAGCCTGAATCGCCAGCTCAAGGCCGGCATTGGCGACCATCAGTTGCTGGATCTGGTTTTCTCGCTGCGTGAAGACGGGCGTCTGTGCATGATTGACGATCAGGAACAGCAGAAGGAGCCTAAACTCATCTGCTCGATGGGCCTGGCTTGAGCAATCAGGGGAAGAACACAAGATGACGATTGACGCTGCCCGCTTCCAGAAACTGCTTGATGATTTCAAGCTGGAACAACTGTTCAACGAGCTTGGTTGGGAGCGACCCCATCTCAAGCCGCACGCCATCACGGTCAATGATGAGGCTTTCACGCTGACCAACGTTGCTCACAAGCGCGGGGTGGCGGTATTTCGCTGTTCGCCCGATCGTGCGGGCCGAGTGCCTACACGTCCGCTGTTGCTCAAGATCGAGAAAGAAGCGGTTAAGCGTGCCTATGAACATCTCTTGGTTTTTGCCGATGCCGGTGAAACCATGCTCACTTGGCTGTGGGTTTCGCGTGCGCCGGGACAGCCGACCACGACCCGCTCCCATACCTGGCGCAAGGGGCAGAACGGCGAATCGTTGCGCCAGAAGCTCTCCCAGATCGTCTGGTCGCTGGAAGAGGAAGAGGCTATCACGCTTACTGACGTGATCACCGGCTTGCGCAATGCCTTTGACCGCGACCGCATCTCCAAGAGTTTCTATGAGAAATTCAAGGCCCAGCACGAAGCGTTTGCCAATTTCATCGAGGGGCTGACTGCTGCCAGCGACAAGGCTTGGTATGCCTCGCTGATGCTCAACCGGCTGATGTTCGTGTATTTCATTCAGAAGAAGGGCTTTCTGGATGGCGATGAGAATTATCTTGCCAATCGGATGGCTCAGGTGCAGGCGGCGGCCGGCAAGGGCAAGTTCCACAGCTTTTATCGCCAGTTTCTGCGCCGTCTGTTCCATGAAGGCTTGGGTCAGGCCAAGGGTGAGCGCAACCCTGAACTCAGCCGCCTGATCGGCGATGTTCCTTATTTGAATGGGGGACTTTTCGACGAGCATGAGCTAGAGATCAAACATCACGATCTCAACGTCCCCGACGAAGCCTTTGAACGCCTGTTCGCGTTTTTCGATGCCTGGGACTGGCATCTTGATGACCGACCGCTGGCTAGCGGGAAAGAAATCAATCCCGATGTGCTCGGTTATATCTTCGAGAAGTACATCAATCAGAAGCAGATGGGGGCCTACTACACCAAGGAAGACATTACCGGGTACATCGCTAAAAACACCGTCGTGCCGCACCTGATCGAGCAGGCCCGCGAGCGTTGCAAGGTGGCGTTCGAGGGTGAAGCTTCGATGTGGAATCTGCTCCAGGCTGACCCCGATCGCTATATCTACCCGGCGATGAAAACCGGCGTGATTGATGCTGCCGGCACTGTTGTGCCTGAATCCGCCTTGCCGGATTTTGTGCAGGCCGGTATGAGAGACGCCAAGGCGCGCATGTTCGAGCGTTGCTACAACTTGGGCGAAGCCGTGTTTTATGCCGCTACCGGTGAGCGGGGTACCTTGCCGACCGAGACTTGGCGTGAATATGTCGAGCGCCGCAGTCGTTGTCTGGCGGTGCGCGATCAACTGGCCAAGGGTGAGGTGAAGAGTGCCGACGCGCTCATTACCCTGAATTTGGATATTTGCCAGTTTATGCAGGATGTCATCGATCACGCGACATCTCCTGATCTGTTGCGGGCTGTCTGGCAGGCCATCGTTGGGCGTGTACCATCGAATGGTGACTTACGGCAGAAGTTCCGCCACGGCATCACCATCCTTGACCCGACCTGCGGTTCGGGAGCCTTCCTCTTTGCTGCTTTGGGTGTGCTGGAACCGCTTTACGAAGCCTGCCTTGAGCGCATGGAAGGCTTTATTGAAGATGCCAAGAAGCTTGGCAAGAGTGGAGAAAAGGATTTCATCAATGTACTGGCCGAAGTGGACAAGCACCCTTCGCGCCGCTACTACATTTTCAAGAACATCATCCTGCACAACCTGTTCGGCGTGGACATCATGGCCGAGGCGGTGGAAATCTGTAAGCTGCGCCTGTTCCTGAAGCTGGTGTCGCAGGTGGATGTCGGGCGTGAACTGGAGCCGCTGCCCGACATCGATTTCAACATCCGCGCCGGCAATACCCTGGTCGGTTACGCTACTGAAGCGCAGTTCGATGCGGCCAATACGCTCGCCAGCGACCAGAGCCACCGCGACGAGATCAAGGTACGTATTGCCGATCTGGCCGATCTTTTCGACCGCTTCCGTGAACAGCAGACCGTGCACGGCGGCAAGGTCACGGCGGATGACAAGCGCAGGTTGCGCGACAAGCTGAGCGGCCTGAGCCTGGAACTCGACAAATATCTTTCCCGTGATTACGGCATCGACCCCGACGCTGTCTCCCCTCTCCCTCCGGGAGAGGGGCCGGGGGTGAGGGCGGATTTCGTCACTTGGCGCAAAAGCCACCAGCCTTTTCACTGGTTCGCCGAGTTCTATGGCGTCATGCGCGCGGGCGGGTTTGATGTGGTGATTGGGAATCCGCCGTATATCCAACTCAAGGAGATCAGCGAGTATCAACCTCGCGGCTATACCTGTACAGACTGTGGCAACCTTTACCCGGTAGTTCTTGAGCGGTGTTTATCTATTTGCGCAAAGGGTGGACGACAGGGTTATATCGTTCCCGTATCGTCTATTTCGACTGAAGGGTATAGCTCGTTACAGGAGCGCTATCGAAGAAAACGGGTTCATGTCAGTTGTTATGATGACCGTCCCTCTAGGCTATTCGATGGCCTTGAACACATCAGACTTGTCATTTTTCTATTGTCTGATAACCAGCCAGCTTGGTTCTCGACGCGCTATCACAAGTGGCACAACCAAGAACGTGCAAGTTTGTTTGATCGTCTGGCGTATGTTCCCGCAAAGGAATGCATAGTAAAAAATTCGATTCCGAAACTGACGGCTCCAGTGGAGCTATCAATTCTTTCAAAACTCGCTGCGATCTCAATGACAATCGGGGGAAAATCAGTGCGATCAGGGCCGCACTCGATCAACTTTTCGCGAAAAGTTGGTTACTTTTTGCAGGTGCTCAACTTCCAGCCGCGTGTTGTTGACGGTAATGGAAATCTTCGCCCTCCAAGTGAGTTCAAGCCACTGATATTCTCGTCTTTCGCGCAAAAACAATCGGCGCTTGCCTTACTAAATTCAAATCTCTTTTACTGGTTCATGACGGTTTTTTCTGACTGTCGGCATCTCAACAAGCGGGAAGTTGATGCCATGCCGTTTCCTGATACTTTGCACGCCAAGCCTGATCTGGCAGCCCAGCTCAATCAACATGCTGAAGATCTGATGGCGAAGTTGCGCGAAACAGCAGATACCAGAAAGATGAAGTTTCGGCACGACAGACTTGAAATTGAATGCATCATTCCAAAGCGTAGCAAGCGCTTTATCGACAACATCGATCTTGAAGTGGCCTGCGGTTTCAATTTCAACCCGGAAGAAACCGACTTCATCATCAACTACGACATCAAATACCGCATGGGGTCTTCTGACGAAGAAGAATGAAGCCCTTACCCATCACCTTGCCTCCCGCCTGCGCCCAGCGCGCCGGGCCTGAACTCGCCGCCCGAATCGTCGGTGCTGGCGAAATGGCATTGCTGGCGGAACCGCTGCTCGGCTTCATCGCCTCCCGCGCATGTCCCGGCCACATCCTGCTCGAAACCCTCGACCGCGTACCGGAATGGATCAAGGCCGGGCGCGTGATCATCAGCGGCTTCCACTCACCGCTGGAACAGCAGGTGCTGCGCTCCGTGCTCCGGCGCAAGGGCCGCATAGTCAAGGTGCTAGCACGCGGCATGACCGACTATCGCCCAACGGCGGAAGAGCGCGAACCGCTGGCCGCCGGTCGGATGCTGGTTATCACCGCCTGCCCACCCAAAATCCAGCGCACCACCCGCGAAACCGCACTGGCGCGCAACCGCCTGGTATTGGCTCTCGCCAGCGAGATCACCGCGCCCTATGTCACGGCGGACAGCCCGCTGATGCTATGGCTGAAATAACCAAGAACCGATGTGTTGAAAGCTTTTCCTGGGTGCGCGATGGCTGTACCTGGCGCACCACAGACAAACAAAAAGGGCCTGGCATTTCTGCCAAGCCCTTGCTTCATCTGGCTCCCCGGGACGGACTCGAACCGCCGACCCAGTGATTAACAGTCACTTGCTCTACCGACTGAGCTACCGGGGAATTAAAGAGAACGCGATTTTAGGGATCCCCGGCAGCGCTGTCAATCCCCGCTTAGCGCGAGATAACCTGCTGGATACGTTCCAGCGCCTTGGTCAGATTAGCCATGCTGGTCGCGAAGGAAATGCGCATACAGCCTTCAGCGCCAAAGGCTGAGCCGGGCACCAGCGCCACGCCACCCTCGTTAAGCAGCAGTTCCGCCAGCGCCAGATCATTGGCCAGCCCCAACCGCGTGATGACCTTCTGGAAACTGGGGAAGGAATAGAACGTCCCATCAGCCGGCACCACCTCGACGCCGTCCATCGCCTGCAGCGTGGCGCAGACATAATCATGACGCTCCCTGAAAGCCCGGTTCATCACCGCGATGCAGGATTGATCGCCATTCAGCGCGGCTTCCGCCGCCACCTGGGAAATTGAAGTCGGGTTGGAGGTGCTCTGCGACTGAATATTGGTCATGGCCGCGATCAGATCCTTCGGACCGCCACAGTAGCCAATTCGCCAA
The DNA here is from genome assembly GCA_036834665.1 of Candidatus Competibacteraceae bacterium. Taxonomy (GTDB): domain Bacteria; phylum Pseudomonadota; class Gammaproteobacteria; order Competibacterales; family Competibacteraceae; genus RXIX01. Next base: position 50,203 of record DAITNL010000001.1, read on the forward strand.
CCGGTCATGGAATAAGCCTTGGAAACGCCATTGAGCACAATGGTGCGCTCATACAGATCCGGGCACACGTTGAGGATGTTATGGAACTTCTCCTCGGTCCACAGGATATGCTCATACATATCATCGGTGGCGATGTACACCTGCGGATGGCGGCGCAGCACCTCGCCCAGCGCAGTCAGTTCAGCAGCGCTATAGGCGACGCCGGTCGGGTTGGACGGACTGTTGATCACCACCAGCTTGGTGCGCGGAGTGATGGCCGCTTCCAGTTGCGCAGCGCTGATCTTGAAATGCTGCTCGACGCCCGCCTCGACGATCACCGGCACGCCATCAGCCAGCAGCACCATGTCCGGATAGGACACCCAGTACGGCGCAGGAATGACCACCTCATCGCCGGCGTTCAGCAGCGCCTGGGCCAGATTGTAGAAACTCTGCTTGCCGCCGCAGGACACCAGGATCTGCTTAGGCTCATAGCTCAGGCCGTTATCGCGCTGGAACTTGGCGATGATGGCTTTCTTCAGGCTGGCGGTGCCGTCCACCGGGGTGTACTTGGTAAAGCCGCTGTTGATCGCCTGGATCGCAGCGGCTTTGATGAAATCGGGCGTATCGAAATCCGGCTCGCCCGCGCCCAGGCCCACCACATCCTTGCCGGCGGCTTTCAATTCATTGGCCTTGGCCGTTACCGCCAGGGTGGGAGAGGGCTTGATGCGCTGTACACGTTCGGAAAGCGGGGTGCTCACGGCGGACTCCTGGACAGTGGCCAAGCGGCCAACAGGTTGAACAAAGGGTAAAAGGTCGGTTGAACAGAAGGATTGCACGGGATGTCGGATAATACTGAAATTTTTCGCCCGGCCAAACTCCCATGCAGACACTCAAGCCCTTCACCCTCCGCGCCCGCTTTCAGCCCGCCGGCGATCAGCCCGCAGCCATTCGCGATCTGGTCAACGGGCTGCGTGATGGGCTGGCGCATCAGACCCTGCTGGGCGTCACCGGCAGCGGCAAGACCTATACCGTCGCCAATGTCATTGCCACCGTGCAGCGCCCGGCCCTGCTGCTGGCGCCAAACAAGACCCTGGCTGCGCAACTGTATGGCGAGATGAAGGAATTCTTCCCGGACAACGCGGTGGAGTATTTCGTCTCCTACTACGACTACTACCAGCCGGAAGCCTACGTTCCATCGTCCGATACCTATATCGAGAAGGACGCCTCGATCAACGAGCACATCGAGCAGATGCGTCTGTCAGCGACCAAGGCGATTCTGGAGCGGCCGGATACGATCATTGTCGCTACCGTTTCCGCGATCTACGGTCTGGGCGATCCCGAATGGTACATGAAGATGATCCTGCATCTGGTGCGCGGTGAGAAGGTCGATCAGCGCGCCATTCTGCGCCGGCTTGCCGATCTGCAATACACCCGCAATGACCTGGAACTGGCGCGCGGTACGTTTCGGGTACGCGGTGAGATTATCGACATTCATCCGGCTGAATCCGATCAGGACGCGCTGCGCGTGGAACTGTTCGATGACGAGATCGAATCGCTGAGCCTGTTCGATCCGCTGACCGGCAAGGTGCTGCGCAAGCTGCCGCGCTACACGGTCTATCCCAAGACCCACTACGTCACCCCGCGCGAGCAGCTTTTGCAGGCGGTGGAACGCATCAAGGACGAATTGCGCGAACGGCTGGAGGCAATGCACGCCGCCGGTCGGCTGCTGGAAGCGCAGCGCCTGGAACAACGCACCCGCTTTGATCTGGAAATGATCCTGGAGCTGGGTTATTGCAGCGGCATCGAAAACTATTCCCGCTATCTGTCCGGGCGCGAGGCCGGCGAAGCACCGCCAACCCTGTTCGATTACCTGCCGCCGGAAGCGCTGATCTTCATCGACGAGAGCCACGTCACCGTGCCGCAACTGGGCGCGATGTACAAAGGCGACCGCTCGCGCAAGGAAACCCTGGTCGAATACGGCTTCCGGCTGCCCTCGGCACTGGATAACCGGCCGCTGCGCTTTGAGGAGTTCGAGCGCCTTAGCGGTCAGACCGTGTTCATCTCAGCGACGCCCGGTCCCTTTGAGCTGGAGCGTTGCGCCGGCGCGGTGGTGGAACAGGTGGTGCGCCCGACCGGACTGGTCGATCCCGAAACCGAGGTGCGCCCGGCCCGGCAGCAGGTCGATGATCTGCTGGGCGAGATTCGCGAGCGGGTGCAGGCACAGGAACGGGTGCTGGTCACCACCCTGACCAAGCGCATGGCCGAGGATCTGACCGAGTTTCTGGCCGAGAATGGCGTTCGGGTGCGCTACCTGCACGCCGATATCGATACCGTGGAACGGGTCGAGATCATCCGCGATTTGCGCCTGGGTAAATTTGATGTGCTGGTCGGCATCAACCTGCTGCGCGAGGGCCTGGATTTGCCGGAAGTGTCGCTGGTCGCGATTCTCGACGCCGACAAGGAAGGCTTTCTGCGCTCGGAACGCTCGCTGATCCAGACCATCGGCCGCGCTGCCCGTCATCTGCGTGGCAAGGCGATTCTCTATGCCGATCAGGTCACCGGCTCAATGCGCCGGGCGCTGGACGAAACCGCGCGTCGCCGCGATAAGCAGCACCGGCATAACCTCGCCCACGGCATCACCCCGCGCGGCATTTACAAGGCAGTGGCCGATATTCTCGAAGGCGCCTATCCGGGCGTGCCCCTGCCGGCGGCGCAATATGCCCAGGTCGCTGAGGAAACCGTTGCCTATGCTCGCGAAACACCGGCAGCGCTGGCGAAGAAAATCAAACACCTGGAACAGGCCATGCAGCGCCATGCCCGCGATCTGGAGTTCGAGCAGGCCGCGCGCCTGCGCGATGAAATCCAGCATCTGCGTCAGGTGCTGCTGAACCTGAGCGGGATTTGAAGGATACCGCGGCAATGGGGGCGACCTGGAGTTGCTGAACGTGGTGTAATGCGGCCCGGCGCCTTGCCGTCCACTGTTCAACCCTTGCTCGCCCTGTTGCCCTGTGCCGGACCGTACCATGGACGACTCTTCCAGCTTTCGCCATTCCGCCTTTACCTTCAAACGCCCGTCGCTTAGGCCCGAAGATCAGGCTCAGGATTCCTGTCGCTCACGGGTGCCGCCCGCGATGCGCTGGCCGCTGCGGCTGGCCGCCCTGGGTCTGGGTCTGTATCTGCTGTTGTCGGATAACCTGCTGGTCACGCTGGGTATTCCCTACAACGTGCCCGGCGGCGCCTTCCCGTTCAAGATTCACCCGGGCACCTACTGCATTGCCCTGGGTTTTGTGCTGCTACTGCGCGGCAATCCCTGGCGCCAGTTGTGTGAGCTGTTTCGATTATCGCCGCCCCTGACCAGTCTGGCGCTGACGACCACGGTGATCATGGTGTATGCCGCGATCCAGTTTGGCACGTCCGGGACGGGCTTTTTCATCGATACCCTGCTGGCGCCGACCCTTCTGGGCCTGCTGTTGCTGCGCGCGCCGGTGGCACAGCGGCAAACGCTGTTCTGGGTCGCCCTGGTGCTGCTGAGCCTTAATGCCGTGATCGGTATTGGCGAAGCGCTGGCCGGCAAGCGGCTGACGCCGTACATGGCCGGCGGTGAAGTGCTGGTTGAGGATTTTTTTCGCGCTACGTCTCTGGGCGGGCATCCACTGGGTAATGCACTGCGCACCTCGGTGATGCTGTTTGCCGCGCTGATTCTGCCGCTGAGCCTGCGCGTGCCGCTGATTTTGCTGTTTGTGATCGCCCTGCTCGCCTTTGGCAGCCGGGCGGCGCTGGCGATCAGCGGTCTGCTGCTGGCGCTGTGGGCCGGGATACGTTTCATGAGCGACCTGAACGCCCGGCGCGTCGAGCCGCCGCTGGCGCTGGGCGTGGCCGCGCTGGCACTGCTAGCACCGGTGGTGTTGGTGGCGATCGCCGCGCAACTCGGTCTGGGCGAACGCATCGTGAATGAATTTCGCTGGGATGACAGCGCGCAGTCACGGCTGCTGGCCTTCAAGATCTTCGACTATGCCAATCCTCATGAACTGCTGTGGGGCATGGGGCCAGCGCGCATCGAATGGTCGCTGGACCAGCTCAAGCATTCGACGATTCTCAACGATATCGAGAACTTCTGGATTCTGCTGCTGTTGCAGGTGGGTATCATCCCGTTTCTGTTTCTGGCCGGTGCGCTGCTGTCGACCCTGGCCAGCCTGGCCTGGCGGCAGCCGATGCCGCTGCGCCTGGCGGTGCTGGTGTTCCTGGTGCTCACGTCCAGCAATAATTCGCTGGCCACCAAATCGCAAAGCCTGGCGATTCTGGTGGCGATCATGCTCGGTGCAGCGGCGGTGGCGCGTTGCCAACAGGCGCTGCAGGTGCCGCGCACGACCTTAACGACCACCGATGCCGTGGCGTCCCGGGCAGGCAGCCGCTTTCGGGTGCTGGCCCGTTCCCGGTCCCGGGATGTGCGCTAAGCGCTGTGGGGCGGATCAGTCGACCTTGTTGTCCCAGATGTCGAACAGGCTCACAGTCATGCGCTGTTGGCCATCCAGGGTCAGGATCAGCAGTTCCATCGGCGTGTGCCGGGTGGCGAGCAGGCCATCATCGCCGATGAACAGATCCACGACGCGATGCCGTGGCGGGTTGAATCCGGCAATGCTGCCATTGGCCCGATTGACCACCCGGCCATCGTCAAGCACCTGCAGCAGTGGATAATGGCTGCCGGGCAGGGTATCCCAGCGCCGATGGGGCGGCCCTACGGTACGCAGGATCATGCCGGTGATGTAGTAGCCGCCGCCCCGGCCGATATAGAACTCCAGATTGCGCAGGTTCATGCGCAGCCAGGTATCCGGCACGCCATCGCCGACGAAGCTGCGGCTTTTCGACGCCAGATCGCGGCCAATTTCACGACCGACCAGATAGACATAGGGCGGCGGTGGATCCTGCTCATCGTCGCGGCCGACGAAGGAATGCGAGCGGCGTGGCGGGTCGGGGCTGAGATCGCCGCGCACATCCTCCTGCAAACCGCGCGGCTGCGCCGGCAGGTTCAGCGGCACGTTGAAGAAGGTCTGCACCTCCTCCTGAAAGGCCTCATTCTCCTGAGCCTGGGCCAGCGCGGACCGTGGGCTGCCGAGCAGGCCGAGCACAGCAGTCGCCAACAGCAGTGCTGCCAGCGGCGTTGCGCGCGTCATATCCGGCCCAGGATGCGGTAGATCACGCGCGGAATGTACAGGCGCCGCCGGTTGAGCACGATGCCGGCCAGAGTGGCGCCCTGTGACAGCAGCGTGTCGCGCAGCTCCTCAACCACCGGTACCCGCGTCGATTCGGCGGTCACCACCAGCAGTACGGCGTCCATCGACCCGCACAGGATAATGCCATCGAAGGAGCGCGAAGGCGGCGGTGTATCCACCACCGTGAGCATCACCGTGCGGCGCAGTTCGTTCCAGAAACGCGGCTGGTTCGCGACCCGCGGGGTGTCGGGTAGATCGGGGCGGGTGCGACTGACCAGCAGGCGGCTTTCGCCAAGACGATGATAGCTGAGCAGCGGTTGCCAGTGCGCGTTGTCGCAATCCCGGTTGGGCAGACGCAACAGCGGGCCGCACTCTGCCGGCGCCAGAGGCTGGGGTGTGCTCAGGGCCAGCATCGGGTCACCCGCGCCGCACTGCTGGAAATGGCTGAACTGGCTGCTGGCATCGCTGCTGCCGGACAGATCGAGCAGCAGCACATCACCGTCGATGTACTGCGTTGCCATCAGGGCAAAGTCGCGGGCCAGTGTTGATACGCCCTCGCCGCTATTGGCGCTGATGAACTGCACCACCAGACCCTCGCCGGGCGCGAAGACCGGATTCAGCAGGCTGAATAGACGCTCCGCTGCCGCTGGATCAAACAGCAGTGCGCTCAGGTTGCCTGGCGCAGGCACGATTGGCGCGGCGGATGCGGGTATGGACATGGCAAGGGGCTTCCTGGTTTGGCGAAGCGTCAACTCTTAAGGCGCTGGCAATGGATTCAGCGCTATGCGCGCACCCGGATCGATGGATGCAGGCAATGGATTCCGCGCCATCCGCAACCCCGTCAGGCGCAGGCGCAGATTCTGCACGGTATCGGCGCCGCCAAAGGGAATCCGCGGCAGCGCCAGCGCATCATGGCGCGCGTGCACCGGGCCACCATAGCTGAGCACCGCGCTGGCAAAACCGGCGGCGCGCGCCAAGGCAATGGTTGCGCTAGAGACCGACTGCGCATCGCCATAAGGATACGCGAAATGGCGTATCGGGCTGCGCAATTCCGCTTCCAGGCGCTCGCGACCCTGACGGATTTCCGTTTGCGCCTCGATCACCGACAGGGTTGACAGATCCGGATGCGAGACCGTGTGTGCGCCCACCTCGATCAGACCGCTGGTCTGCAACTCACGCAGCATCGCCCAGCTTAGCATGCGCTGACCGGAGTCGCTCAGGATGGGCAGCGCATGATCCTGCTCCAGCGCGCGCAGGGCGTCCAGACGCGCCGCTGGCGTGGCCACGCGCAGCAGGCTGCAGGCCTGACGATAGGCGTGCGTGCGCGCCGCCGGATCCGCCGTTGGCCAGCAATGGTGCTGCCCGGCCAGGCACAGGCGCAACGCCGTCCCGCCCTGGTTCAGAATCCGCTCCAGCGCCGACCACCAATCCGGCATGATCCCGTCGATGAAACCGCTGGTGACGTAGATCGTGGCCGGCGCTTGCAGGCGCTGCAGCAGCGCCAGCAGTTCGTAGTTGTCGCGATAACCATCATCAAAGGTCAGGACCGCGAAGCGTGGGCCGCGCCGCAGCGCCAGCCGCTGCAGGGCCACATCCATGTTCACCAGATCGTAGCCCTCAGCGCGCAGGGTCTCGATGATCGCGGCGATCTGATGGAGCGGCGTGAACAAGCCCGGATCACCGTGCCAATCGGTGTCATGATCAGCCTTGACCCGATGCAGCATCACAATCGCCCCGCAGCCACCCAGCCAGCACCGCAGCCCGCGATCCAAGCCCAGGGCGGTGATCCAGTGGCGCCAGCCACCTGTTTTGATCTCGGTGGAAACGGGTCCATTAGTCTTGGGAATCTGTCCTATTTCCATATTGATTGCCCATGAATTTATCGGAATTTGCATACTAAATTTATCAAAATCTGCATGATTTCAGTATATTCTATCAATGTTGTCATGATTTTTGACAATCATTATTCTCATCCATTTGACAAAACGGGCCTGATATTGTCTTTAAAAAGTGACATCGCGCTTTATTTGCCCAATCTGACCGCTGGCGGGGCCGAACGGACTTTTCTGCGGCTGGCAGCGGGGTTTCGCGCCCGCGGTTGCTCGGTGCGTCTGGTCGTGGATCGCGCCGAGGGTGGTTTACTGGACAGCGTGCGCGCCGAGGGCTTGCCGCTGGACAGTCTGGATGCTCGTCGCACCCTGCTGGCCTTGCCGCGCCTGGCCGGCTGGCTGCGCCGTAACCGGCCGGCGGTGCTGCTGTCGGCAATTACGCATAACAACCTGATCGCGGTGTGGGCGCGCGCGCTGGGCGGTGTGTCGACGCGGATCGTGGTGTCCGAACATACGGTAGCCTCAGCACAGGCTGCCGCGCATGCCAACTGGCAGTATCGCGTTTTGGCGCCGCTGTGCCATGCGATTTATCCGCGCGCGGCCGCCATTGTCGCAGTGTCTGCCGGCGCCGCCGCTGATCTGGCCGCTTACGCCCGGCTGGACCGGCAGTGTATCGAGGTGATTCCCAATCCGGTGGTGACGCTGGATTATCCACAGCGTGCGGCCGCGCCCTGTCCACATCCCTGGTTTGGCGATGGCGGTCCGCCGGTGCTGATCGCGGCTGGCCGGCTGGTGCCGCTCAAGGATTTTCCTACCCTGCTGCGGGCGCTGGTCATGGTCCGCCGTCAGATGCCGGTGCGGCTGGTGATTCTCGGTGAGGGACCGGAACGGGACGCACTGCTGGCCCTGCGGCAGCAACTGGGGCTGGATGCGGTGGTCGATTTCCCCGGCTTTTATGCCGATCCGCTGCCGCTATTCGCCCGTGCTGCGGCGCTGGTGTCGAGTTCCCGCTTTGAGGGCTTTGGCCTGACTCTGGTGGAAGCGCTGGCCTGTGGCACGCCGGTGGTCAGCACTGACTGCCCGACCGGCCCGGTGGAAATTCTCGCCGCCGGTGACTATGGCCGGCTGGTGCCGGTGGGCGATGCCGAGGCGCTGGGTGCGGCCCTGCTGGCAACTCTGGCTACGCCACCGGATCGGGCGCGCCTGCAGCGCCGTGCCCAGGATTACACTCTGGATACGGTCACGGATCGCTATCTGGACCTGTTTCGTCACCTGGAAGCTCTGCAATGAACCTGCCGCAACCGGCTGCCGTCGTGATCGGTGTCGAAATCAATGGCCTGGGCGTCCTGCGCAGCCTGGCGCTGGGCGATGTGCCGCTGATCGCCGCCGATGTCGACCTGCGCCAAGCCACCCTGCGCACCCGCCATGGCCGCAAAATCAAACTGCGCGCGCTGTCGGGTCCGCACCTGATCGAGGATCTGCTTGCCTTGGCGCCGACCCTGGGGCCACGCCCGGTCCTGTTCATGACCCGCGACGAAACGGTCGCCACTGTGTCGGCCCATCGCGAAACGCTGGCTGCACATTACCGCCTGCAACTGCCGCCGCCCGACATCACCGCCGCGTTGAACACCAAGGCCGGTTTCCAGGCGCTCGCCGCACAGGGTGAATTTCCCATTCCCCCCGGCGTGCATGTCGCCAGCGAGGCCGATTTGCCCAAACTGGCAAATTTACCCTATCCCTGCGCGCTCAAGCCCGGCGAGCGCAATGAGGCTTATGACCGTCAGTTCGCCAAGGCCTACCGGGTGGAATCAGCGGCGGAAGCGGAAGCGCTGTGCCGGCGCATTCTACCGACCATGCCCGATCTGCTGGTGCAGCAGTGGATCGAGGGCGCCGATGACGCGATCTATTTTGTGCTGCAATACCATCCGGGCGGCGGGCGGCCACCGCTGTCGTTCACCGGCCGCAAGGCGCGTTCCTGGCCTGCAGCCATCGGCGTAGCCGCGCGCTGCGGCCCGGCGCCGGAAGCCGCGCCGCTGCTGGAACCACTGACCACGTGTTTTTTCCAGCATTGCCGGCTCGAAGGCTGGGCAGCAATGGAATACAAGCGCGATGCTCACCACGGCCATTTCGTGATGATCGAGCCGTCGGTTGGACGCAGCGAGATGCTGGGCGAAATCGCCACCCTGAACGGTGTCAATTTGCCGCTGGCCGCCTATCTCTGGCAAATCGGCCAGGAACCGCCACCGCAGCAGCGACGACCCTGCACGCTCTGGCGGCGCGACTGGCTGGCCGATGTTGCCGCTGCCCGCGCCCAGCCCGAGGTGGGCTGCTGGCCGCCGGCAGATGCACCGGTGGTGGATGGCTATTGGCGGCGCGATGATCCACTGCCGGCGCTGTTCGCCTATCCGGCGCGGCTGGCCGGCGCGTTCTGGCGGCGCTTGCACGCGGCAGAGCATTCCTAGCGACCTCTGCTAGACTCAACGAAAATAACAACATAACAATACAATCTTGTTTATGGGCAAGGCCGTTGTCTATTCCGCTACCGGGACGGGAATCCCGAAGCCGGAAGCGGCCTGCCTGGCACCTGCGTCTGCGGGTGTTCCAAGTGATCCGTCGAGGAATTGGGAGGGTTTTCCCGTGCGAACCGGTGTCGTCATCGATTCGGCCTGCGATCTGCCGCAGAGCTATCTCCAGCAGCACAACATTCATATCATGCCGATCAGCCTGCATTTCGGCTACGACACCTTCAAGGACGTGCGCGATCCGGATGCTACCCAAGCCTTCTATCGCCGCTACCTTTCGGAAAAAACCCTGGATGCCGAGACCGCGCCGTTTTCGGTCGAGCAGATCAAGCAGTTGTTCCTGGATGAACTGGTGTTGAAATACGACCGGGTTCTGGTAATCACCATTTCCCATGCCCGCAGTCAGATCTTCGCCAATGCCAGTGAAGCCTCCTTCGCCATCCTCAAGCAGTACCGGGAAAAACGCCAGCAGGCCGGTCTGAACAGCCCGTTCTATTTGACCGTGCTCGACAGCCAGACGCTGTTTACGGGTGAGGGCGTACTGGTGCATGAGGCGGTGCGCCTGCTGGAGGGGCACAACCTGGCGATTGGCGCATTGCGCACAGTCATCGAACAGCTCAGCCAACAGGTACACGCCTACCTGATTCCCGAGGATCTGTTCTATCTGCGTTATCGGGGAAGCAAGAAGGGTGAGAAAACCATCGGCCTGTTCGGTTATCACTTCGGCTCGCTGCTCGACATCAAGCCGGTGATTGGTTTCCATCGTGGCGAGAGCGCGGTGGTGCACAAGGATCGCGGCTTTGACCGGGCCTTGACTAAGCTGCTGGAACTGGCTCAGCAAGCGATCGCGGCCGGACTGGCGACGCCAGTGATCAATATGAGCTACGCCGGCAATCCTGAGGTTGTGCGCCGCAAGCGCATCTTCACCGACTTCGAGCGCTATGCCCAGGCGCACGGTGTCGAGCTGATGCTGTCGGTGATGAGTACCACGGCCGGAATCAACGTGGGTCCAGGGGCGTTCGCGCTGGCCTACATCGCCGGCCCGCCGGTGGCCCTTCCCGCGGCCGCGACCGTCAGTGGTAACGGCCGCGAGGCGAGTCTGGCGACGATCGACGATAGCCCGACTGACTGGAGTATCTGAGCGCCTCTCACCGACGTGTCGGCGAGAGGTTGCGGGTGAGGGCGGCTTGTCGGGGCCGTTTGCGCTCTTTAATTCAGGACTTTCGCTTACCTGCCTTTTCCCGTCATACCCGCGTATGCGGGTATCCATTGCCGCCAAAACTGCCGCAAAAGAGGCGATCATCGTCATACCCGCGTATGCGGGTATCCATTTTTCAACACGTTACTGGATTCCCGCATGCGCGGGTATGACGAAAAGCGAAAGTCCTGTCATTAATTCTCTCGCCGATCTGCAATCCCGGCATGCCACGAGAGACGTAGTCAATTCAACATCAGCGGTGCCGGTTTGAGCACCTGCGCGCTTAAAGGTGGCAGATTCAGCACGATCGAGAAGGGCTGGCCGTGGCTGGCGTGCTCTACAGCGGGCAGCGGTGGCGCAGCGCTCGTGATGCTGGAGCCACCATAATCGGCGGCATTGCTATCCAGCAGCGTTTCATAAGCCACCGGATAGGGCACACCAATGCGGTACTCCGGATAGGCGGTATCGGCGAAGTTGAATACCAGCACCAGTGCATCGCGCGGATCGCGGGCCTTGCGCTGAAATACCAGCACCTTGGTCTCGGCGCCATTTGGATCGAGCCAGTCGAAACCGGCACCGTGAAAATCCACCTCATGCAAGGCCGGCTGCTGCGCGTATAGGTGATTGAGATCGCGCACGAAGCGCTGCAGACCCAGATGTGAGGGCTGGCGCAGGCACGGCCATTCCAGTTCGCTATCGTGATTCCATTCGCCAGGCTGGCCAAACTCGCCGCCCATGAACAGCAGTTTCTTGCCGGGATGCGCGTACATGAAGGCATACAGCAGGCGCAGGTTGGCGAACTGCTGGCGCGCAGTGCCGGGCATCTTGCCGAGCAGCGACTTTTTCAGATGCACCACTTCATCATGCGATAGCGACAGAATGAAGTTCTCGTTGAAGGCGTAGACCAGGCCAAAGGTCAGTTTGTCGTGGTGGTGGCGGCGATGCACCGGCTCCTTCTGCAGATAGAACAGCACGTCATGCATCCAGCCCATGTTCCACTTGAAGCCAAAGCCCAGCCCGCCGATGTCGGTCGGCCGCGATACGTTCGGCCAGGCGGTGGATTCCTCGGCGATCATCATGACCCCGGGGAAACGGGCATGGACCACGGCGTTGGTGTGGCGGATGAATTCGATCGCTTCCAGGTTCTCGTTGCCGCCGTATTTGTTGGGAATCCAGTCCTTCTTTGAATAATCCAGATACAGCATCGAGGCTACCGCATCGACGCGCAGCCCGTCGAAGTGGAAGGTATCCAGCCAGTACAGCGCATTGGCAATCAGGAAGTTTTCCACCTCGTGACGGCCATAGTTGAAGATCAGCGTCCCCCAGTCGGGATGTTCGCCCTGGCGCGGATCGGCGTGCTCGAACAGGCAGGTGCCGTCGTACCAGGCCATGGCGTGGGCATCCTTGGGAAAGTGCGCCGGCACCCAGTCGAGAATCACGCCGATGCCGGCCTGGTGGCAGCGGTCGATCAGTTCCATTAACTCCTCGGGCCGGCCATAGCGGGCGGTCGGCGCGTAGAAGTTGGAAATCTGGTAGCCCCAGGACGGGCCGTAGGGATGCTCGGCCAGCGGCAGAAATTCGATGTGGGTAAAGCCCATGTCCCGCACATAGGGAATCAACTGGTCGGCCAGTTCCCGATAGGACAGGAATTCGCCATTGGCTTTGCGCCGCCAGGAACCGGCATGCACTTCGTAGATCGCCACCGGTCGCTGCCAGATGCGGGATTGGCCGCGTTGCCGCATCCACTCGCCGTCCTGCCAGCGGTATTTGCCGGCGCGATCATAGACCACGCTGGCGGTGCCGGGCGGCACTTCGGTGTAAAAGGCGAAGGGATCGGTTTTCAGGAACAGGTTGCCGTTGCGCGCCAGAATCTCGAACTTGTACAGCTCGCCCTCAGCCAGACCGGGCATGAACAGCTCCCAGATGCCGGAGCCGGGCCGCAACTGCATCGGATGGCGGCGACCATCCCAGTGGTTGAAGGCGCCGACCACGCTGACCCGCTGGGCGTTGGGTGCCCACACCGCGAAATGGATGCCGGCCAGACCGGCCACCTGCACCGGATGCGCGCCGAGCTTTTCAAAAATCTGGTAGTGATTGCCCTCAGCGAACAGATGGCAGTCCTGATCACTGAGCAGAGAAAAGGCCCGCGCGTAGGGATCGCTGAAGCGGTGATGCTGGCCATGCTCGGTGGCGCTCAGCCGGTAGCGCAGCCGGTCCGCTGCGCCAGCTACCCGGGTTTCGAACAGGCCGCCCTGCACCGGCTGCAGCGGATAGAGTAGCTGGGGCCGGTCCTCGGGTTGCAGATAAGGGGCCTGCGCATCCGGCAACAGGGCACGCACCACGCTCAGGCCGGCCGTACCGGGCAGCGGATGCGGGCCGAGCAGCGCGTGCGGGTTGGTGCAGCGCCCCTCCAGCAGGGCATCGCGTTCAGCGGCGGTCAGCGTCGCCGGCGGCGTATCCTCGCGTAACAGGCAGGGCAGACCCGCTGCCGCTTCCTGCGGGGCCAGCCGCGTCGCGTAGCCGAGCGCATCGGTGCGCAGCGCATCAATGTGATAGACCTGCCGCCAGAACAGGGCATTGGCGCTGAGGAAATTGGCCACTTCCGGCCGTTCCAGATCGAACCTCAGCCCCTGCAACGCGCCGTCTGTTTCCACCTCGTACAGCGGTGCGCCATCGAACCAGCTCAGTTCCTGGCCTTCGCACGGCAGCCGTGGCGGAATCCAGTCGAGGATCACGCCGATATCGTGCTGGTGGCAGGCATCAATGAAGGCCATCAACTCCTCGGGCCGGCCATAACGCGGGTTGGGCGTGAAATAGCTGGCGACGGTTTCATCCGCAGTCCACCAGCTCAGCTCGACATGGCTATGGCCGTGCCGGCGCAGGTGCGTCAGCACCTGTTCCGATAACTGGGTATAACGCGCCACCCGCTCGGGCGTCGCGCTGGCCTGGGCATCGAAGCTGACCCGGTGCACGCTGATGGGCAGTTCCCAGCCCTGGCCGTCCATCGCCCGCGCCATCCACGGGCCATCGCTCCAGGCATGGGGGCGCTGCAGGTCGTACACGAAGGCGGCGGTTTTGGGATAAACCTCGCTGTAGAACGCCAGCGGATCGGTCTTGAGAAACACCGCGCCCGCAGCGCTGCGAATCTCGTACTTGTACAGCTCGCCGAGATCAAGGCCGGGCACGAACAGCTCCCAGACGCCGCCGCTCTCGCGCTGCATCAGGTGGCAGCGGCCATCCCACTGGTTGAAGGTGCCGACCACGCTGACCCGGCTGGCGCGCGGCGCCCACAGGCTGAAGTTGACGCCCATCACGCCTTCCTTGATGCGCAGGTGCGCGCCCAGGCGGCTGAACAGCTTGGGCAGACGGCCCCGGCACAGCGCCTCGCCATCGGCCGGCAGAAAGGAGGGTTCGTGAATGGCGTAGGGATCGGCCAGGGTGCGGGTACCGCCGCCGGGCTCCTCGATGAGCAGGCGATAATCCAGCTCAGTGATACCCGGCAGGCGGGTAACGAATAGCCCGTCGGCGTGCAGGCGCTGCATGGCGCAGCGCGGGCTGCCGTCGGCGGGCAGCACCCAGACCCGCTCAGCCTGGGGCAGGAAGGCACGGATCAGCAGCGCCCGCTCCCGTTCATCGTAGTGAGGCCCCAACACCGTATGTGGTGCGTCATGACGCAACTCGATGATTTTGCGAACCTGTTCTTCCAGCATGTCCCTACCTTCCCCGGTTGTGCCGTCGTGCGATTAACATAGCAAAATTATGGATTCATGGGCAGCACGGACATGCAATTGGGGCGACACGCGCGCGCGTCGCCCCGGTTACGATTGCGCCGGTCGCGGTGGAGAAGCGACCGACGGGAGGTGTATCCCCTATTCCTTGTCGTCGTCATTGGCATCGGCGGGAGGCGCCATGGCCGGTGCGGCTGCCGCGCCCGGCTGCCCCGGCATCGCTGCGGGACCCTGGCCGCCACGTCCACCCTTCATCCAGGCCGGACGTTCGGTAAAGAATTTATCCATGACCTGCTTCTGGGTCGGATCGAGCGCCGCGTACAGATCACCGGCGGCCTTGACCATCGCCTTCATGCTGGCCAGATTCTGCTCCATGCCCTGCAGCCGCGTTTCAAAATGCGCCAGCGCCGTGGTATCGCGATCGCGCATCATCATCCCCCGTTGGCCCTGGAACATGGCCTTATGGTGTGTATCCTGGGCAGCCAGGAAGGCATTCCAGACGGCTTCCTGCTCGGGCTTGAGCTTGAGCCGGGCCGCCAGCAGCTCCATGCGTTCGGCGTGGAACTGATGCATCATCGCCCGGTGCTGCTTGGGTCCACCGCCCATCATCGGGCCGCCCATACCCATGCCCATCATCGGGCAGGCGCCGCCGCCCATGCTGCCCATGCCACCCCAGGGACTGGCAATGGCAACCGTACCCAGGCCCAGACTCACGACAGCCGCAACGGCCAACAGGGTTTTGTGCAAGCTTTTCATCAGGTGCTCCTTCCTTAACGATCAGTGCGGCGGGTTTGCCGCGGGTCTACAGTGGCTATTAGACACCCGGTATGTAACCGGATTTTTTCCAGGGACCGGTTTTTTGTAACGATTCGTATCACGGCCGGCGGGTCACAGCGCGCGCAGGTGTGGCGGCAGGCCGCTCACTGGCTGTTCCGTCGCAGGCAGATCAAGGTGATAGCCACGTTCACGAAACAGCCGCGTGCAGGCATCGACCACCAGTGGATCAAGCTGGGTGCCGCGCATGGCCGCGATCGCCGCCAGCGCCGCTTCGACACCCAGTGCCGGCCGGTAGGGCCGATGCGAGGACATCGATTCGACGACATCGGCGACGCTCAAGATACGCGCTTCGAGCAGGATCTGCTCAGCGTGCAGGCCCAGCGGATAGCCGCTGCCGTCGAGCCGCTCGTGGTGCTGGAGCACCGTTTCGGCAATCGGCCAGGGAAAGGGAATACTCGCCAGCACATCATAGCCGGCCTGCGGATGCAGCTTGATCAGCGCGTATTCGATTGGGCTGAGCCGGGAAGGCTTGACCAGGATTTCCGCCGGTACCTGAATCTTGCCCAGATCGTGCACCACGCTGGCCAGACGCAGCCCTTCGATGCGGTCGGCATCCAGGCCCATTTCGGTGGCGATGGCGACCGCCAGCCCGGCAACCCGCTGCTGATGACCGCCGGTATAGGGATCGCGGCGTTCAACGATCGAGGCGACGGCGGCGATGGTCTGTTGCAGGATCTCGCGCCGGCGCTGCTCCTGATCGAGCCGCTCCTGCTGGGCGCGCTTCAGGGCGGCCTGGGTGCGCAGCGCGGCCACGCCATAGCCGAGGCTATTGGCCAGATCCTGGAATAAGGCATTCTCGGTGGCGCCAAAGGCGCCGACGTTGCGCGAGTGCACCAGCAACACGCCGAACACCTGCCCACCGATCCGCAGCGGCACCGCCAGCAGTGACTGGATGCCGTGGTGTCGCGCCGTTTCCCACCAGGGCATGCAGGCCGGTTGTGCAGTGATTTCGGCGCTGGTCTGCGGCTGTCCGCAGCGGATCGCCTCGCCATAGGGACCCTGGCCAAGCGGGCTGTCATCCCAGCGCAATTCGATCCCGTGCAGATAGTCGGCCTGGGAGCCGGATGCCGCTACGATGCGGATCGAGCGTGATTCATCCAGCAGCGCCTCGCCTACGCCGACGCAGGCATAGGCATCGGCATAGGTCAGCGCCGTGCACAGGGTCCGGTATAGCTCGGCCTCGGACTGCGCGCCGAGCAGCGCGAGGATGCAGCGGTTGATCACCGCCTGGGTCCAATCCAGCCGGTTGAGAATCTGCTGGGTGCGGCGCCGCTCGCTGCCATCGCGGAAGCTGCTAAACACCACCTCGCGCTCACCCAGGCGCAGCGCACCGCCTGAGGTTGCCTCGACGGTCACGGCATGGCCATCGGCATGCTGCAGGACGATGTCCACCAGGGGCAGCGGGGCACCGGCGGTACGGGTGAAATAGGGTGCTGCCTGGGTCCGCCACAGCGGTGGCACCAGCGCGCTGTAGTGGCGACCGATCAGTACCGCATGAGCATAGCCAAGCAGGGCAACCGTCGCCGGATTGGCATCGACAATGCGACCATTGTCGATGTCCGTGATGAAAAGCGCATCCTGAGTACTCTCCCAAAGCGTGCGCCATTGCCGCTCACGGTCGGCAATGGCCTGCTGGGCCTGCTGCCGCTGCTCCAGCAGATCGAGCAGGCTGCCGAGCAGCACCGTGCCGAGCAGTTGCGCCAGCGCCAGCATCGGCCCTAGGGTGATGAAGAGCTGCTGTCCGGTCGCTGGCGGGGCAATCAGCAGCAGCGACAGGGCCTCGGTGCAGCCCACGGCCACGCCCGCGCTGAGAATGAGCAGGCGCGGTCGCTGCCGGCCCGGCGCGTAGCGCGCCCAGCCGTGGACCAGCCCCAGGCAGGCCAGATAGGCGGCAGCGAATCCGAGCACGCCGGGCATCGCCCCGGCACCGCCCAGCAGCCCGCGATAGAAAGCGCCGGCCAGCACGGTGATCAGGCCGACCCAGGGGCCGCCGAACAGCGTCGCGGCTGCCACGATGGCGCCGCGCACGTCGATGATCACCCCCGGCGCTACTGTCAACGGTGCGGCCAGGGTCAACAGCACGGCCGCGACCATGAAGATCGCCTTGACCAAGGGATTGAAGCGCGCCCAGACCGCTGGCGGCAGCACGGTATCCACAGCAATGAAGACCGCTGCCAGAGTGCACAGGGCCGCGAGTGTGCCGGCCAGACCGATCATAGGTTGCGAAAACTCCATGGCTGCATATCCGCGCTGATGCTGCGAAGGGGTCGCGCCAGCCCGGAAGGTACACCCCCGGTTTGCGGCTGGCCGACATGGACACTGTAACTGTAAGTTGTGAGTCGGTGCAGGGCTAGCGCAATCGCGATTCAGTACGCGGCGGGCGGCGGTCTACAATCGCGATATCCCGCAAGGGCTTTATTCCTTCAGGTTAATCACAACCGCAATGAATGATCATCTGCTCATCGTTGATGACGATCCCGGCCTGCGTGAACTGCTCACCGACTATCTGGGCCGCAATGGTTTCCGGGTCAGCAGCGCCGGTGATGGCCGGGGATTGTGGGCGGCACTGGAGCGCGAAACGGTGGATCTGGTGATTCTCGATCTGATGCTGCCGGGCGATGACGGACTGGTGCTGTGCCGCACCCTGCGCGCCCGCTCGCCGATCCCGATCATCATGCTCACCGCGCGCGGCGACGCTACCGACCGCATCGTCGGTCTGGAAATGGGCGCTGACGACTATCTGCCCAAGCCGTTCAACCCGCGCGAACTGCTGGCACGGATCAAGGCCCTGCTGCGGCGCACCCGCAGCAATGATGCCGCTGAACCGCTCGAGAGCGGTACGGTGGCCCGCCTGTGCTTTGCCGGCTGGTGCCTGGAGGTGGCCACCCGGCAACTGATCGCGCCCGAAGGTCTGCGCGTGCCGCTCGGCGCGGCCGAATATCGCTTGCTGCGCGTGTTCCTCGACCATCCGCAGCGCATACTCAGCCGTGATCAGTTGCTGGACCTGACCCAGGGCCGTGAGGCGACGCCCTTTGATCGCAGTATCGATGTGCAGGTCAGCCGCTTGCGGCGGCGGCTGCGCGATGATCCACGCGAAGCGACCCTGCTTAAGACCGTGCGCAGCGAAGGCTATCTGTTCGCGGCGCCGGTCAGGCGTGACTTCTGATGCGCCTGCTGCCGCGGTCTTTGTTTGGGCAACTGGCGCTGTTCCTGGCTGTGGGTCTGGCGCTGGCGCAACTGCTCAGCGCGGCGATTTTGCTGCAGGACCGTGATCAGGCGCTGTCGCAAGTGCTCGGTGGCCACATCGCCCAGCGCATTGCCGCGATGGTCAGGCTGCTTGATACCCTGGACAGCGCCGAGCGGCAGCGATTGGTGGCGGCACTGGATCTGCCGCCGACCCGGCTGAGCCTGGATCTGCCTTGGGCGGATGATCTG
>DAITNL010000001.1:68950-69177 GCA_036834665.1 Candidatus Competibacteraceae bacterium
CCCGCCGATGAGCGCTACCACACGACCCTGTTTCGGGCCTTGCTGCGCCGTCAGCTGGGTGGCGAGCGACCGTTTCAATTACACATCAGCGACGAGCTGCCCGAGCCGCCACCCCCGCCGCCGCCACCCTTGGGCGCGGAGCCCCGGCGTGGTCCACCGCACTGGCGCATGCGCGCGATGATGCTGGGGTTGCGCAACTTCGTGGTGCAGGTGCGGCTGGCCGATGG
>DAITNL010000002.1:0-42456 GCA_036834665.1 Candidatus Competibacteraceae bacterium
TGACCCCATCGCCATGTCCCCCCATCACCGCCGCGCCCTGACTCTAAGCATCGGCCTGGCCGCGCTGCTGTATCTGGGCGGAGTGCTGTTTGCCGACCGCGATGCGGTTCTGGCCGCGCTGCGCCGGGTGGGATCGCCGGTACTGGTAGCGATTTTTGCCCTATCGCTGCTCAATTATCTGCTGCGCTTCTGGCGCTGGCAGCGTTATATCGCCGCCTTTGGCCATAGCCTGCCGTGGTGGCGGCATTTCCTCTATTACTTGGCCGGCTTCACCCTGACCGTGACACCCGGCAAGGCCGGCGAGGCGGTGCGCTCGCTGTATCTGCATGGCCATGGCGTGAGCTACGCGCAGAGCCTGGCGGCGCTGTTCGTTGAGCGTCTGCTGGATGTGCTGGCGATGAGTCTGCTGGCGCTGCTGATCCTGCTGGCGCGGCCCGATTATGCCTGGCTGGTGGTGATTGCCTGGGTGCTCACGCTCGGGCTGGGCTGGCTGGTCACCCGTGCCTGGCTGCCCGGAAAGCTGCGGGGCTGGGCACAGCAGCATCGCCACGGCCACCACTTCGACCGGTTGGCCCGATTACTGGATTCGGCGGCAGTCCTGCTGCGGCCAGGCTATCTGCTATTTGGTCTCGGGCTGGGCGTGCTGTCCTGGGGACTGGAGGGCTTTTCCCTGTATCTGCTCGCCCATGACGTTGACATCGGCGTCGGTCTCGCCACAGGTATTGGCATCTACGCGATTGCCGTGCTGGCCGGAGCCCTGTCGTTTCTGCCCGGCGGCCTGGGCGGCACCGAGGTGGTGATGGGCGGGCTGCTGGTGGCGTTCGGTGCAGACAGCGCCTCAGCGGTGGCGATTACCCTGCTGTGCCGGATTGCGACCTTGTGGTTCGCAGTGGCAATCGGCGGCGTAGCGGTGGGGGTATTGGGCATGAGCGGCAAACGACCCGCAGTTCTCTGAGAATGTGACCGCAGGGTGCGAGCATGATGACCTCTGATCGATTGCTAGAACTCGTCATTGACATCCTCCCCGGCCTGAAGGCCGGGGATTCCTACGGCGCTCAGGCGCGGCATGATGCCGCCCCTGAGTCGCTTCGGCGGGTTCCCTTAGTCCGTTGCAACCTCGAAGGGAAATATTCTTTTACGCTACCTCAGTTTCCAGGGCTACGCAGCTAGTTTTAAGCTGAACCAATATATACCCCGCTTAATGTTTATTACTAGTCTCTTAGCGATACCTGATCCAATGAAAGACTTAACCCTCATCCTCGAACAAGGTGAAGACCACATCACCGAGTTCAAAAGCGGTCAATTTCGTAATGAAAGCTTGGCTAAGGAGGTTGTGTCTTTCTCCAACAGTAGTGGCGGCAGCATTTTCATCGGGATCGAAGACGATGGCACAGTCAGCGGGATTGATGATAAAGCGATTGAAGAAAAAATAATCAACATTTGCCGCAATTTAATCGAGCCTTCAGTATTGCCGGAAATTTTTTATCATCAGCATTCCAGCGGCAAAAAAGTCCTTGAAGTTGTGATCCCAAAAGGCCTGTTCAAGCCTTACAAGGTCAAGGGGCAAAACCGGTTTTATGTAAGGGTCGGCACCGTTTCGATTGAACCCAGTATGCCGGAACTGATTCGCCTCCTGCAATCGGGTGGACTTTACCATTTTGAAATTACCGCCTTGCCGGGAACATCCGCTGCTAACGTAGATTGGTTGCGCTTCCGTGAATACTGCCAGACTTACCGGAAAATGGAATTTGAAGAACATGCCGCCCACTCGCTGCTTGAAAATTGGCAGTTGATGAATAATCAGCAGATGACCGTAGTCGGTGCGCTGTTCTTTGGATTAAATGCTGAAAGACTGCTTCCCCAATGCGGCATCCAGTTATTCCGCTTTATCGGACCGGATAGCACGGGTGCGATTGCCGATCAGAAAGAACTTTCCGCGCCCATTCCAGAATCCATTGAGGCTGCCATGAAATTTGTGCAATTCAATTCGGCGGTACGTGGAACCTTTTTGGAAGGCAATCCACATCGAACTGATGTGCCGGATTACGATTTTTTTGTGGTTCGTGAGCTGATTACCAATGCCTTTTGTCATCGGGACTGGTCGATCTTCGGGCAAAAAATCCGGCTCTCGCTGTTTGACGACCGACTGGAGCTATTTTCTCCCGGCGCATTGCCGAATACCCTGACCCTGGATAATGCGCTGGCGGGTGTTTCATTTTATCGCAATCCCAATATCGCCCAGTTATGCCGCGACTATGGTTTGGTAGAAAAAGCCGGACGCGGCTTGCAAAAAATCGTTGCCATTTGCAAGCAACGGGGTTTACCAAACCCTGAATTTCAATGCGACCGCACTTTTATCAAGACCACGGTATACAAAGCGACAGGCCCTACTTGATGAACACTTCAATCCCCCTCTGCATCGACCTTGACGGCACCCTGCTCAATTCCGATCTGCTGCTGGAAGCCGCCTTCGCCCAACTCAAGCAAGCGCCGCTGGCGGTGCTGCACTGGCCCCGCTGGCTGGCCGGCGGCAAGGCCACGCTCAAGGCGGAAATCGCCGCACGGGTTGATCTGGACATTGACACCCTGCCCTATAACACCGTGCTGCTCGACTTCCTGCGCGAACAGAAACAGCAGGGCCGGCGGCTGGTGCTGGTCACGGCCTCACATCGCAAATTCGCCGAACAGGTCGCGGCGCATCTGCATCTGTTCGACGAAGTGCTGGCCACCGATGCGGCGCGCAATCTCGCCGGCGTGCACAAGGCCGAAGCATTGGTGGAGCGGTATGGCGAACGCGGTTTCGATTACGCCGGCAATGCCAGTGTCGATCTGGCCGTATGGCGACACGCCCGCCGCGCCCTGGTGGTCAACGCCAGTGCCGCTCTGGCCGAGCAGGCGCGCACCCTGTGCGAAGTGGAGCGAATCTTCAGCCCGGCGACAAAACCCTGGCGGCACTGGGTCAAGGGCCTGCGCCTGTATCAGTGGCTGAAAAACGCGCTGATTTTCGTGCCGCTGATCGCCGGCCACGTCTGGGATCAGCCCGACAAAATCATGCTGGCGCTGCTGGCTTTTCTCAGCTTTGGCCTGTGCGCCTCCAGCGTTTATCTGCTCAACGACCTGCTCGATCTGAGCGCCGACCGGCGCCATCCACGCAAGCGCCGCCGACCGTTTGCCGCAGGCACGCTGCCGATTGCCCACGGCATCGTCGCCATGCCGGTGCTGCTGCTCAGCGCGTTTGGCCTGAGCCTGCTGATCAATCCATTCGCGTTCACCGCCACGCTGGCGACCTACTACATCTTTACCCTCGCCTACTCGCTGCGCCTTAAGCGCACCCTGATGCTCGATGCCATCACCCTGGCCGGGCTCTACACCCTGCGCATCGTCGCCGGCGCGGCAGCGGTCAGCGTCATCCCCTCGTTCTGGCTGCTGGCCTTCTCGATGTTCCTGTTCCTCAGCCTGGCGCTGGTCAAGCGCTACGCCGAACTGTGGACAATGCGCGAGCGCGGCGAACTCAGCGCCCGGGGCCGTGGCTATCGCGTCGATGACCTGGGCGTGCTGCAAAGCCTGGGCGCTGCCGCCGGCTATCTGTCGGTGCTGGTGCTGGCGCTGTACGTCAACAGCGAAACCAGCCGCATGCTCTATGGCCAGCCGATGGTGATCTGGCTGATCTGCCCGGTGCTGCTGTACTGGATCAGCCGGGTTTGGCTGGTCACCCATCGCGGCGAAATGCACGATGATCCGATCCTGTTCGCCCTGACCGATCCGCAAAGCCGCTTCGCGCTGCTGGCCTGCGCGCTGATTGGCCTGGGCGCGTTGCCCCGCTGAGAGCCAAGCTGCCATGACCCTGTCCATACCGCAAAGCTGGGGCCGCTGCCCGGCGTCGCAACCGCGCCAGGTCCTGTTCTGCCACGACCGGCAGACACTGAGCCTGCCGGCGCAACCGCTCACCTGCCTGCCCTTTGGCAATGGCCGCAGCTATGGCGATGTCTGCCTGAACAACGCTGGCGCGCTGCTGCTGGGGCGCGGGCTGGACCGTTTCATCGCCTTCGATCCAGCCCATGGCATCCTGCGCGCTGAGGCCGGCGTGCTACTGGCGGAGATTCTGGCCCTGGTGGTGCCCCAGGGCTGGTTCCTGGCAGTGACGCCCGGCACCCAGTTCGTCACCCTGGGCGGCGCGGTCGCCAACGATGTGCACGGCAAGAATCACCACGTCACCGGCAGCTTTGGCGAGCAGGTGCTGGCCTTTGAACTGCTGCGCTCCGATGGTCAGCGCCTGCTCTGCACACCGACGCAAAACGGCGACTGGTTCCGCGCTACGGTCGGCGGGCTGGGCCTGACGGGCCTGATCAGCTGGGTGGAAATCCGGTTGCAGCGGATCGCTAACCCGTGGATCGTGGCTGAAAACCGCCGCTTTGCCAGCCTGGACGAATTCCTGGCGCTGAACGACGACTACGAGGCGCGCTATCCCTATATCGTGTCGTGGATCGACTGCGCCGCCCGTGGCCGGGCGCTGGGCCGGGGAATTTACATGGCCGGGATGCACGCGCCGCCGGGCGTGCTGAAATCAACGCCGCCGGAACGCCTTGCCCTGACCGTGCCGTTCACGCCGCCGCTGTCACCGGTCAATGCCTTGAGCGTGCGGCTCTTCAACCAGCTTTACTACCACCTGCCGCGTCCGGCGCGTGGCCTGACGCCGTATCAGCCGTTCTTCTATCCGCTGGATAATCTGCTGGAATGGAACCGCATGTACGGGCGACGCGGCTTTTTCCAATATCAGTGCGTCATCCCGATTACCGAGGCGCGCGCGGCGCTGAGCGAGATTCTCGACCGCATCGCCACCAGCGGTCAGGGCTCGATGCTGGCGGTGCTGAAACGCTTTGGTGAGCGCAGTTCGGGCGGGCTGCTCTCATTCCCGCGTCCCGGCATCACCCTGGCGCTGGACTTCCCGAACCGGGGTCCGGGTACCCTTAAGCTGCTGGAACAGCTCGACGCCGTGACCCGACAGGCCGGCGGCGCGGTTTATCCCGCCAAGGATGCCCGCATGAGCGGCGCGAGCTTCCGCGAGTATTACCCACAGTGGAACAGCTTCAGCCGCTATATTGATCCACGCTTCTCGTCCAGCTTCTGGCGGCGGGTCATGGCTGATTAAGCGCTTCTCCGTTCATCCTTCGACACGCTCAGGACGAACGGCAGTTTTTCATCAGTTCCAGGTCCGCTCGCCGCGCGGACCGGAAACTCTTTCGCAAGGTTATGAACGATATGCGCAACATTCTGATCATTGGCGCCACTTCAGCCATCGCCGAAGCTACCGCACGCCGTTTCGCCGCCAGCGGTGCCCGTTTCTATCTGGTCGGGCGCAATGCCGAAAAACTGGCCGCGATCGCCGGCGATCTGGAGATTCGCTCCGGGCAGCCGGTCGCCCGCGAAAGCCTCGACCTCGATCAACTCAGCCAGCATCCGGCCCTGCTGGAGCGGGCCACGCAGGCGCTCGGCGGCATCGATATCGCCCTGATCGCCCACGGCACCCTGCCCGATCAGGCCGCCTGCCAGCAGTCGGTCGAGCAGACTCTGGCGGCGATTCACACCAACGCGCTGAGCGTGATCAGCCTGGCGACGCTGTTGGGCAATGCCTTTGAACAGCGCGGGCGCGGGGTTTTAATCGCCATCAGTTCGGTGGCCGGCGAGCGTGGCCGACAGAGCAACTATGTCTATGGCGCAGCCAAGGGCATGGTCAGCCTGTTCCTACAGGGGCTGCGCAACCGGCTCAGCCGCCACGGCGTGCAGGTCATCACCATCAAGCCGGGCTTTGTTGATACGCCGATGACCGCGGCGTTCGAGAAGAAGGGTCTGCTCTGGGCGCAACCCGACCGGATCGCCAAAGGCATCGTCGCCGCTGTCGAACGCGGTCGTGATGAGGTCTACCTGCCCGGCTTCTGGCGCTGGATCATGCTGGTGATCCGCCATATCCCGGAAAGCCTGTTCAAGCGCCTGAAGCTGTAGCCGAACGCCGATGCCCATCTGGATTGATGCCGATGCCTGCCCCGCGCCGGTGAAAGTGATCGTGTTTCGCGCCGCGCAGCGCCGGGGCGTGGCCGTCACCCTGGTGGCCAACCAGCGCCTGCAGGTTCCGCCCTCGCCGCTGATCAGGGCGATACAGGTGAGCGCTGGCCTCGATGCCGCCGACGATTACCTGGTCGAGCATGCCACCGTCCGCGATCTGGTCATCACCGCCGATATTCCGCTGGCGGCACGTCTGGTTGAACGGGGCGTGCCGGCGCTCAACCCGCGCGGCGAGCTGTACACAGCCGATAATGTCCGTGAGCGGCTGGCGCTGCGCAATCTCAAGGAAGAACTGCGCGCCATCGGCACTCTCAGCGGCGGGCCACCGCCTTATCACGATCGCGACAAGCAGGCGTTTGCCAACAGCCTGGATCGCTGGCTGACCCGGCAGCGCAGCGGGCGCTAGGCTACCGGGTCGCGTTCAAGTACGCCGCCACAGACCCCGCAACAGCCAGACCCAGGTCAGGGCCTGCAGCAGCAGCGCGCCGCCGAACGCCCATTGATAGCCGGTTTCCGCATAGCCACCATTTGCGCCCGGCCACTGGTTGATGATCGCGCCCATGCCCCATTGCCCGGCAAAAGCAACGATGAACACCAGCAGGTTCAGCGCAGTGTTGACCCGCCCGGCCAGCATGGGTGGAAACGCCTGGGTGAGCACTGCGTAATTGAGCACGCCGCTGGTGCCAAAGAAGCCAAACAGCAGCAGCAGCGGCAGCAGGGGTCGCAGCCCGCACAGCAACGCCAGCTGCACCAGCATGAACAGCGCCATGCCCACCGCCGATACCGCGCCCGGCGGCACCCCGCGCCGCGACAGGCGGTAGGCCAGTTGTCCCATACCCAGGAAACCGCCCACCATCGCCGCCGCCACCCAGAACAGGCCATCAGCGGCGGCGACCCGGTCCAGCCCGGCGACATCGCGCAGCCACGGTCCCGCCCACAGCCCCTGGATCGACAGAAACGAAGCCTGCGACAGTACGCTGCCCGGTGCAGTCCGCCAGAACAGCGGACTGCGGAAAATGGCCATCAGCCCCTGCCACTGCCCGCGCAGACCCTCGGCCACTCCCTCGCCGCGCCGTTCCGGCACCGCCAGCAGCAGCGTTAGCGCCGCCAGAAAGCTCAGCGCCGCCAGCAGGCCAAACAGGCCGCGCCAGTCGGTCATCCGCAGCGCCCATTCCACCGGCGCAGTCGCCGCCAATGCCCCCAGGCCACCGGAGGCCAGCACCCAGCCATTCACCGCCGGCAGGCGCGCCGTCGGAAACCAGACCACGAAGGCCTTGAAGCTGGCCATCAGGCAGCCCGACACGCCCAGACCAATCAACGCCCGCCCCAGGATCAGGTCCCCGGCACTGTGGCTGCGGGCGAACAGCACCGCACCCACCGCCGCCAGCAGCAGTAGACTGGCTTCCACGCGGCGCGGCCCAAAGCGGTCCAGCAGCAGGCCCAGCGGCAATTGAAAGGCGCCAAAGCTGATGAAATACACGCTGGTCAGCAGGCCCAGATCAGCGGCGTTCAGCCCCAGCTCAGCGACCAGATAAGGCGATAGCACCGCATTGATGGTGCGATACAGGTAGGACAGAAAGTAGCCAGCGGCGAACGGCAGAAAGACCTGCGCGACGACCCGGGCCGGCGTCAGCGTCGACACCGGCGGGCAGTGGGCAGCAGTCACGAAGTCGTGCCCATGGGAACCGTCAGGTGATAGACCTTCTCCAGCAGCCAGCTCAGGCCACGCTCGCGCCAGCGCGATTCCTCGGCCAGGGCATCGCGGGTGTGGAGCAGATCCACGGCATAGCTGGGCGCGTACAGGCGCTGCACTTCGTCCTCGTCAACCGAAAACGGCGGCCCCGGCAGTATCGACTGATCATATTCCAGCGTCACCAGCAGCAGCGGCAGGCTGCCCGGCAACACGCTTGCGAGGTGACGCACATAGCGCTGGCGCAGCGCCGGCGGCAGAGCAATCAGCGCGGCCCGGTCATATAGCGCAGCGCAGCCGGTCAGATGGCCCGGCTCCAACGCAAAGAAGTCGCCAAGCAGAATACGAATCTCGTCCGCCTCCCAGACCTCAAAGGCGCCGTCCCACCAGCGGCGCGGCGTCAGATTGTTCTCGCTGAAAAATGCCTCAACGGCGAGCGGACTGAGCTCAACCCCGGTCACCGGATGACCTTCGCCAGCCAGCCACAGCAGATCGAGGCTCTTGCCACACAGCGGCACGAACACCCGCTCGCCGCTGCGCAGCGCCAGCCGCGACCAGAAGCGCTGCAGATTTTCATTGCCCTGATGCTGGTGAAAGCCAATCTCGGCGCGCGCCCAGCGCTCATGCCAGAAAGTCGGTTCCATGATCGATCACAACTCTATTGGTTAACAAACGGTCCAGATCGCGCCGCTCAGGCCGGCCACCAGGCCCGGGGCGTCAACAGCGTCGCCAGACCACGCAGCAGGCAGTAAAAATCCCGGGTAGCGCTGCGCTGGCGGGCATAGAAGGCGTCGCTGAGCAGGCGCTCTTCGCGCGGCGCGCCCGGCGGCAGATTCAACTGCGTCGGCCCGATCAGCCCGGCCGGCGCCTGATCAGCCACCTGTTCCCAGTCCTCGACACGGCTGTCGGCTTCCTCCGGCGTCAGCGGCACCACCCCAACCACGCGCAGATCACCACTGACCACCGCCAGCAGGCGCGGCAGATAGCGCAGCACCGGCAACGGCGCCGCCCATTCCCAGGCGGTGAACACCCGCCGCCGCCGGCTGCCGAACTCGTCGAATTCCAGGCGATTGCCGCGCAGACGCCGCTCACGCAGCGGCGTATCGAAATGAGTCGTCAGCGACAAGGCCAGCGCCAGCGGCCACAGGGGCAGTGACAGCGCCAGCAGCAGCAGACCGAGCAGACGGTTGAACGGATCGGCCAGGGTACTGCCCAGGGTCACCTCACGCAGATCGGCGAGCAGAAAGGTCTCCACCACCGGCAGCACCGCGCCAGTATCGACCCGGATCAGCCGATTACCCTGCACGATGGCGTTCTGCACCTCCAGCAGTTCGCCGATGTAGGTATCCGACAGCACCACACTATCGCGCAGCGTGGCATAGCGGTCGATAATCACCCGATCGCTGATCACCACCTCGCCATACAGCTCGGCGCTGTTTTCGATGCGGCAGCCGCGTCCGACAAAGGCGATGCCCTGACGCAGGCTGCGCGGCGAGATCTTGGAACGCAACCCGACGCTCAGGCCCAGCGCTACCGCCCGCCCCGGCATGATCAAACCCGGAAAACGCCCAGCGGCAGCGTCGAGATTGGCGCGGTGATAGGCCTGCAGCGACTCCAGGCGATTCAGGGCTGCATCCGGCAAGTCCAGCACCGGCCAGGTTGCCAACTGTTCCAGCGGCGTCGACCAGCGCAGCACCTCCAGGCCACCGTGACCGTTGCCACGATGCAGGCACAGGCTGATCGGCGCGCCGCGCGCCCGTCCGTACACCAGCGGTCCCTCGATCCGGCGCGCCTGCTCGAGAAACTCGCCCAACGCTGCGCCGCGCAACACATCGCCGCGCAGCAGCAGCAGTTCATCATCCAGGCGGCTGCGGCAATTTTCCACTACCGTTTCCGGCTCTTCCTCGCCACGGGTGAGCACATATTCCAGGCGCATGCCCCAGCGGCTGCCGTCGCCGATGCTCTCGCGCAGTTCATCGGCGAACGGCGACACGGCAATCATGGCCCGGCGCACACCGGCGGCGACCAGCGCTTCCAGACTATGTTCCAGCACCGGCTTGCCCACGACAGGTAGCAGCGCAATACAGGTCTGCTCGGTGAGCGGCTCCAGTTCCTGGCCGATGCGGTCGGCAAAAATCAATGCTTGCATGAGCTAGTAGGCCCCCCGCCCCAGGATCACCGCCGGCACGGTCTTGAGCAGGATCAGGATGTCCTGCCAGAACGAGGACGATTCGATGTACTGCACGTCGAGCTTGACCTGCTCGGGAAACGGAATGTCGGAGCGCCCCGAAACCTGCCAGATGCAGGTGATGCCCGGAATCACTTCCAGACGCCGCCGATCAGCCAGCGAGTACTGATCAACCTCGCTCGGCAGGGCCGGACGCGGCCCGACCAGCGACATGTCACCGATCAGCACATTCCACAGCTGCGGCAGTTCGTCGATCGAGGCCTTGCGGATAAAGCGGCCGACCTTGGTGATGCGCGGATCGTGCTTCATCTTGAAAATCACCCCGCCGCTGGATTCATTGGCGGCCAGCAGCGCCGCCTTGCGCGCCTCGGCGTCGATGTACATGGAGCGGAATTTCCACATGGTGAACAACTGGCCCCAGCGGCCAACCCGGGTCTGCCTGAACAGCACTGGCCCGGGTGATTCCAGGCGAATCAGCAGCGCGATGGTCAGCAGCGGCAGCGCCAGCAGGATCAGCAGGATCGTTGCCGCGACGATATCGAGCAGGCGCTTGAACACATAGGCACTGCCCACCACCGCTTTCCAGGCCAGTCGCTTGCCCTGAAATGCCAGCCGTTGCCAGAACCCATCCGGACGCACCCGGCCATAGCGGCGCAACAGGGCCTCGCGCAGATTCGCATCCGGCTCGGTCAAGCGATCCGAGTACTCGCTCATGCCTTGGCCTCCTGACGGGCCTGTTTCCAGACCCGGTAAAGAAACAGTGGGTTGCCGAGAATGTAGCGTCGCCACATCCGCCCCGGCTCCTGAATCAGCCGCCACACCCATTCCAAACCGATCTCGCGCAGCCACAGCGGCGCGCGCGGAATCCGCCCGGAGTAGAAATCGAACAGGCCGCCGACGCCCATACGCACCGGCGGCATCAGCGCCTCGTGGTGCTCGGCCAGCCATAATTCCTGACGCGGCACGCCGAATGCCACCAGCAGCACGCCCGCCCCAGAAGCATTGATCCGGGCAATGATCTCGCCTTCCTCCGCCGGGCTGAAATAGCCGTGCTGGGTGCCGGCGATGATCAGGCCCGGATAGCGCGCCCGCATCGTGTCCGCGACCCGTTCGGTAACCCCGGGCCGCGCGCCGAGCAGAAACAGGGAAAAGCCGTCGCGAACAGCGCGCTCGCATAGCCGGGGAAACAGGTCGGTGCCGTTGACATTGGCCGCCAGTTCCACACCGAGCATCCGGCAGCCGATCTTCAGACCGATGCCATCGGGCAGCACCCGGGCCGCTTCGCGCAGCAGTTGATGGTAGCGGGCATGGGTATAGGCGATATTCAGGCAATCGGGATTGACGATGGCCAGCAGGGATTTCTCCCCCCGCCCTCCGGGAGAGGGCTTGGAAGTACGGGTTGCCCGCGTCGCGATCCAGTCCAGCGCTTCCTCCATGCGGGTATTGACGATCGGCACGCCGAAGAAATCGAGCATCGGCGGCACCGGTCGCCCGCCGCGGCCACCGAGCAGCGCGGCAATCAGCGAACGGATCACCAGGCCGACACTGGTGCGCAGGCTTAAATGTTCGACGAACTGCCGGTCGAGCACGCTTTCCGGATCGTGGGCGATACCGGTGCGCTGCTGCAACAGATACGGTGAGAACAGCCCCGGGCGCACGCTAAAACGGATTTCCGCCATGTGCGGCACCGCCGCCGCTTCGCCAAGGCCCAGCGGACGCGGACCGGCAAAGGCCATGTCGCCGCGCAGAATGTTGAACAACACCGCCAGTTCGCGACCCGGCGCGGTGCCGGCGAAGCGCAAGCGCGAAAACGGTCGGTGCGCACAGCCCAGGCAATCGGTCGCCTCAAACAGGCGCCCGCCCTGCACCAGGGCCAGCACCGCACGCAGCAGCCACAGCGGCGCCAGCACGATCAGCAGAATGAGCGCCAGCAACAGATCGAACAGGCGCAGCACGAGATGGGCGGCGCGGCTCATGAAACCTGATCTCCACGCACCGGGCGCGGCCGAACCTGCGCCGGCACGCCAATCGCCAGCGAATGAGGCGGCACGTCCTGCAACACCACCGCATTCGCGCCAATCGCCACATCATCGCCGATGCGAATCGCACCGAGAATCTTGGCCCCGGCGCCGATATCGACCCGGTTGCCGATCACTGGCGCGCCGCGTTCGTTGGTCCGTTTCAAGCCGACGGTCACACCGTTGCGGATCACCACGTCATCCCCGAACACGGTGTCGCCGCTGATGATGATGTCGCCGAAATGCTCGATTTTGAAGCGCCGCCCGACGGTCACCTCACAGGGCAGATCGATGCCGGTGAGAATCTGCGACAGCAGCTTGAGGATTTTGTAGAGGATCGAGAAGGGCAGGCGCAGCCAGCGATTCTGAATGCCATAGCGCCAGCGGCCAAAGCGGTAGACCACCATGACCCACAGCCCCTGGCGGGCCGGGTCGCGTTCATAGGTCTGCCAGTCTTCACGCAGATTGTCGAACATGCTCACCTTCCTACCAGGGTCGTGGCGGCGAGACCCGGCCACCGTCGGTTTCCCGCCAGGCCTGCTTGATCAGGGTGACGATGGCCTGGGACTCCTCAGCCTTGGCCCGCCGCCCGGCATCGGCGTGGCGGCCATTCTTCCAGGCGCGCAGCGCGTGCCAGTACTGTTCCACCTGCTTGGCCAGCCAGGCGGTGAACAGGCCATGCTGCTTGCGGTAATAGAGATATTCGCTGCGCAGTCGCCACAGGGTCAGTTGCGCGCCCGAAGATGACAGCGTCAGGTGTTCCAGAGTCTTGGACGACTCGCCGCCCAGATGCACCACCACCACGTCCGGCCAGTAATGCACCGTGTAGCCAGCCGCCTTGATGCGCCGGCACAAATCGACTTCCTCGTAGTAGAGGAAAAACGCCTCGTCGAAATAGCCAAGCTGCTCGAGCAGTTCACGACGGATGATGGAAAACGCACCCGGCACCCAATCCACGGCAGCCGGTTCGCCAGGATCGGCCCAGGTGCGATCGACCCGACCGAAAAAACGGCTGCGTGGAAAGCGCACCGACAGGCCGGACAAGGACAGCAGATCATTCAGCGGCGAGGGAAACAGTCGCGCCGAGGGCTGCCAGGCATCATCGCGCCCCACCAGCCGCGCCCCGCCCAGGCCGATGCGTGGATCAGCGTCCATGTGCGCCACAGCGTTTGGCAATGCTCCGGGACGCGGGAAGGCGTCGGAATTGAGCAGCACCACATAGCGGCCCGTGGCGATGGCAAAGCCACGGTTGTTCGCGGCGGCGAAGCCGAGATTGACCGCGCTGCGAATCAGCCGCACTGCGGGAAATTCGGCAGCGACCATGTCCGCCGAGCCATCGCGCGAGGCATTGTCGACTACGATGGTCTCGTAATGGACGCCACCGGCCTCGGCAGCCAGCGTGTTCAGGCATTCCCGCAGCAGGTCGCGGGTGTTGAACGAGACAATAACGACGGAAACGTCAGGACGTTCAGCGGTGTTCATGAGGAGGAGACTCGCGATCGGTGCGGACCCAGGCGGCATCCTTGCGTGCGCCGTGCAGCAGCGCCTTGAACAGGGTCAGTTTCCAGAAGATGTAGAACGGTGCGGCAGCCACGGCCCCGAGATCGCGCCAGCCGCCACCGCCGACCCGGATCGCCGCCAGCACATGCAGGCCCAACAGGATCAGGCCGCTGCTGGCATAGATCCGGCTGGGCGCAAACGGTGGCAACAGTGCCAGCAGCAGCAGCAGGACGTGAAACGACAGCGGCAACAGCCACAGCTCCAGCAGCGGTTCCAGTTGCCGCCAGCAGCCGGCGCGAATGCCGCGCAGCAGGATGGGCGTCTGCTCGGCGATCATGCGGAAGCGGCCACCTTCCCAGCGAGCGCGCTGCTTGCGCGAGGCATTGGCGCTGCTCGGCATCGCCGACCAGACCGTGGTGTTGTCCATGAAGCGCACCCGCCGGCCGCTTTGCACCAGGCGGATATGATATTCCAGATCCTCGGCCACCGAGGCGGCATCATAGGGTACTGCCTCCAGCGTGGCGCGGCTCAGGCCAAAGCCGTTGCCGAACAGCCCTACCGACAGCCCCCAGAATTCCCGGCCGCGCGGACGCAGCACATTGAAGGATAAAAAGGCCACGTTCATCAGCCGGGTGCGCAACGAGTCGCTGGCATTATCGACGCAGTAGCGGCTCTGCACCGCATCGGCGCCGCTCTGGAACAGGCGCTGCGCCTCTAGCAGCAGGTTCGCTGCGACGCGGGTATCGGCATCGACCACCATGAAGGCGTCAAAAGGCCCGGCCAGCAACTGCCTGAAGGCGAAATCCAGCGCGTAACCCTTGCCGCGCCGCTCGGGATCGTGACGCACCAGCACCTGCGCGCCGGCAGCCTCGGCACGGGCGGCGGTATCGTCCTCGCAGTTATCGGCGACCACCACCACGGTGAACGATCCACTGCCGGCATCGCAGGCAAGCAGACTCTGGATGCAGGCGGCGATGCCGTCAGCCTCGTTATGCGCCGGCACCACGATGGCGAGCCGCAGACGCCCCCTGCCCTGCGCGGGAGAATTCGGGGACGATGGCACAGGTCGCAAGGGCAACATCCCGCCCACGGTCAGCATCAGCAGTTCCAGCGTACCCGGCACGCTCAGCAGCGCCAGCAACGTGCCAAGCAGCGCCCAGAATCCACCCCCGCACTCACTCATGGCCATGCTCCCCGCCCAGCCGCCGGCGCAGGATCGCCGCCAGCCGGTCGATATTGCGATGCAGGTTGTATTTATCCTCGACCCGCGCCCGGCCCGCTTCGCCCAGCCGTTGACGCACTTCACCTTCATCCATCAGGCGCGCAATCGCCGCTGCCAGCCCCTCGGCATCGGAGGGCGCTACCAGCAGACCATCCTGACCATCGCGGATCAGTTCGGGAATGCCGGTGATGAAGGTGGTCACGCAGGGAATGGTCATCGCCATCGCCTCCATCAGCACCACCGGAATGCCCTCGGCAAAGCTGGCCAGGGCGAAGACATCGGCGGCAGCGTACAGCTCGCGGATGCGGTCCTGATTCACCGAACCTTCGAACACCACCGCATCACCCAGAGCGCGCGCAGCAGTGATGCGTTCCAGCATCGGCCGGTCGGGTCCATCACCGACGAAACGCAGGCGCACATCGCGGCCGGCACTGCGCAACTGGGCGATGGCATCGAGCAGGATTGCCTGACCCTTGGCAGGCGTCAGCCGACCGACGCAGATCACTTCAAAAGGATGCGGTGCGGCGCGGAATGGGCGCGGCGTGAACAGTGCCGGATCGACGCCCAGCGGCGAAATCTCGAACTTGTCCCAATGCTCGGGCGGTGACAGTTTCATCAACTGGCTGCGCGCGTAATAGCCGATGCAGCAGATAAAGGTTGCGCCGGCGATTTTCTGGCTCAGGTAATAGCCCGGCGCATCGTAGAACTCGTCCGGACCGTGCACCGTCATTGAAAAGGTGATCGGGAAAATCTGCCCGGCAATCAGCGCCACGGTCGCCGCCGGGGTGGCGAAGTGTACATGCAGATGGTGCAGCCCCTGCCGCGCCATCCAGCGCCCCAGCATCAGCGCCTCAGCGAAATAAAACAGGCTGTAGGCAAGTTTTTTCACATCCGTGCCGCCCAGACGCAGCGCGAATCTCAGGCCACGCAGGAAACCGGCCGGTTGCGTCGCCAAGGTCGCCAGCGTGGCGGACAGCGCACCACCCAGGCCATGCGCCTTGACGCAGTAGCTGCGCGCCGCTTCAGCCTGCTCGGCGGCGGTCAGCTTCTCCGGCGGCCGGTCGGGTGGGTTGATCGAGGCCACCGCGATTTCAAACCCCAGCTCCCGCAGGCGCAGCACCTCGCGCAGGATGAAGGTATGGGAAATCGCCGGGTACTGGCTGACCAGATAGGCCAGACGGATGGTCGGCGCCCCCTGGCTCATGACCGCATTCTTGTCGTTATCGCTCACCGTTCTCCCCTTGTCGCGGCCGGTTCAGGCCCAGCGCCAGCACCGCCACCGCCAATCTGCGCCCGGCGCCGCCAATGCCGCGCTCCAGCCCGACTCCAGCGGCACATTCAATACATTCCAGTCCCGGCCAGCGGCATCCCGCACCTCCATCCGGCCGGCGCACGCGTCATCGGCCACACAGCAGACTTGCAGAGTACGCAGCCCGCTGGCCAGACCGCCGCCCAGCGCCTTGGCGATGGCTTCCTTGCGCGTCCAGCAGGCGAAAAAGGCCTCGGTCTGCCGTATCGCGGGCAGCGCCTGGAACGCCGCCCACTCGCGCGGCGTGCACACCCGCTCCAGCACCGCCGCATAATCTACCCGGCGCGCCCACGCTTCAATATCCACGCCCACTTCGCGCCGGGCCACGGCATACAGCGCCCGGTCGCCGCTGTGCGCAAGGTTGAAATGCAGCGCGCCGGCCGCCGCGCCCACCAGGTGCGGCTTGCCCTGCGCACCCTGTGCAAAATGCAGCGTCGTCGCCGGACGCTGCACATAGCAGCCCAGTAATTCCCGCAGCAGGCCACGCCCGGCGCTGAAACGATCCCGATGTTCGGCGAAACGAAACCGCGCCGCCCGCACCTGTTCATCAGCACTCAGCGTGGCCGCCAGCGCCGCCAGGCGTTCCGGCGCCAGTTTTAAATTCATCAGCCACAGGTGAATTTCATCAGCAGCCAGAGGGGGCGCTGAACCCGTCGCGCCATGCACCTGCCACCCGCCACTCGCCACCTGCTACGCGCCACGGGCCAGCAAACGCCGATACAGCGCTACCGCCGCATCAACCTTGGCCTCCCAGCCATAACGTTCCCGTGCCCGCCGCAGCCCTTCCTCACCCCGCGCCCGCCAGGCGTCAGGCTGGGCAATGATCTCGCGGAATACGTCGATCAGGCCATTGACCACTGCTTCCCGGCCGCTGTCCGGCAGAGCACGGCCTACCGCCTCATCGACGATTTCCGCCGGTCCACCAAAAGCCACCGCCGTGACCGGCCGGGCGCAGGCCATCGCCTCCAGCAGCACCGCGCCGCCGGATTCACGCACCGAAGGCAGGCAGAACAGGTGCGCGGCGCGCATCTCGGCGGCGACCGCCGCCGCCGGCAGGTTTTCGGTGATGAAGCGCACCCGGTCGGCGATGCCGCGCGCTGCCGCTTCGGCACGCAGATCCGCTTCCAGCGGACCATTACCGATCAGTACCGCGTCCACCGCCAGTTCACCCGCGACCCGTTGCAATGCTTCCAGCAGCATGGTGATGCCTTTGAACGGCACCAGCCGACCGACAAACACCAGTCGCAACGGTCGGTTCGAGCCCGGCGCTTCCGGCCACGGTCCCGGAGCGAAAATGTCCAGATCGACACCATTTTCCAGCATCGGCACGCAACGCGACCGATGGCGCGGAGCAATGCTGGCCAGGGTGGCGCGGGTCGCGGTGAGAATGGCGGCCGCGTTGCGACTGGAACCGGCCAGCAGATCGACCAGCCCGCCCAGCTTGCGCACCGGATACAGCCAGGCGGCATCCGCGCGCATGATGTCCGGGAAATGCGCCGGATTGCCCAGGCCGCCGTTCCACGGTCCCAGCACCACCGGCCGACCGAGTTTATGCAGGCGGGTCGCGGCCATCGGCGATACCGGCGTCACCGCATGGACAATGTCCCAATCGGCACCTGCCGCCCGCCGCCGGCGCACTTCGCGCAGTGCCGCTGCGTCGTAGACGTAGAAATCCGCCGAGGAGACCAGGAACACCGCGTGCTGGCTCTGCCGGAACAGCCGCGCCGCCAACCGGTACAGCGGGCCGGCGAACCATTCGGTGTCGATATAGATCACCTCCGAGCCCGGCAAGGGTGCGCCAGCCGCTTCCAGCGCTGCACGGTTGCGGACATGGGTCAGCAAGGTCACCGGCAAGCGCTGGGCCAGCCGTGAATACCAGTGCCAGCCGATCTGCGACACCGAACCCATGCCCGGCCCGCACTGGTACGCCGACAACAGCAAGCGCGGTTCCTGCGTGTTCATTATTCTTCCCCCTGTAACCGAAATGCCCATGCGCGCCGCTGCAGCGGTCTTTACACTGCTGGTTTCACTTTCACCGTGACCACAGCCGGAGCGCTTCCATGAGCCATGCCATCACTATCAAAGTCCGCGGCTATCACCTGGACCTGTATCGCCACGTCAACAACGCCCGCTATCTGGAATTTCTTGAGGAAGCCCGCTGGAGCTTCCTGGAGACCAGGAGCGATCTTGATGTGCTGGAGAAAAACGGCTACGCCTTTGCCGTAGTCAACATCAATATCAGCTACCGCCGCGCCGCCTACATGGGCGAAATGCTGCGCATCAACACCGCCATCCAGTCGATCGGCCAGCGCAGTTGCGTCATGCACCAGCTGATCACCCTCGACGGCAGCGACACCGTGGTCGCCAGCGCCGATGTCACCTTTGTCATTATCGATACCCGCAGCGAAAAGGCGGCGCCGCTGGAGGGTGAATTGCGCGCGATGCTGGAACGGCTGACCGATGAGTGCCAGCCTGGTGGCTGAGTAGATCATACCGCCTTTCCAGGCCAACCAAAAAAATCCGTTCGCCCCGACCCGGTCAACGACTGGACGCAGCCAATGGCAGTTCAATGCGTAAGCGGGTGCCCGGCCCGCCGCTCAGCAGTTCGATCCCACCCCGATAAGCCTTGAGCAGCGCCCTGACCACCGCCAGTCCCAGTCCGGTGCCACCGCGGGCGCGCGCCGTCGTGAAAAAGGGCTCGAATACCCGCGCCGCATTGGCCGCCGAGATGCCAGGGCCGTTATCGCTGATCTCGATGCAGGCCAGCGCGGCCCTGCTGGAACAGCGCAGCGTTAGCGTATCAGCGCCGTGCTGGCGGGCGTTATCCAGCAGATTGCTCAGGATCGACTCCAGCGCGTCCTCGCTGATCGCGACTTCGAGCCCCGGCAGCGGCTCTGGCACGATCACAGTGAACCCCGGCGCCGCATAACGCTCGGCCATGCGCCGCACCACGGCGGCCAGTTCGGCACGGTCGCTGACCGAAGCCTGCAGCACATCGGCACGGGCCAGTTCCAGCAGGCGCCGCACCAGCCGTTCCAGCCGGGCCGCGTCCTGATCGAGATTGCCCAGAAAGCGCGCGCGCTCGGCGACGGTCATGGTCTCGGCGTGATCGCGCAGCAGTTCCAGTGCACCGCGCATCGCCGCCAGCGGCGTCTTGAACTCGTGGGATACATGAGCGGCAAAGGCGCGGATATAGTCGGCGCGCTGTTCCAGATGCTGGGCCATGTTGCTCACCGCCTGCGACAGCTCGGCGATTTCCCGGGTGACGGGCCGAACCAGTGGCTGCACTGCGCCCTTCTCCCCAGCGCCGGCGCGGCGCGCCTGTTGCACCAGCGCCCGCAGGGGCCGCAGCACGGTCAGGGCGGTAAACAGCGACATCAGCGCCACTGTGGCCAGCAGCAGCAGTGCCGCCAGCAGCAGGTGATAGCGCTTGCCATGCAGCACCTGTGACAGCGCGATCGGCGTGCGCCACAGCAGCACCGCCGCCACAATGCGTTGTTCATGCAGAATCGGTGCAGCGACGAACACCCGCAGCGGCGTGCCCCGGCTGATCGAATCAATCGCCGGGGCCGGCTCATCGGAAACCCGCTGGCGCAGTAGACTGACCGGCTCACCGGTCAAGGCCCGCCGCACTTCCTCGAATGCCAGCAGAGAACGGCCCGCGCTGGGGCCGGTACTGGCGACCACGACCCCGCGCGCATCGACCACAGCCATCCCGGCCAGGGTCACGACCTGCACATCATTGAGCAGCGCCTGCAGTTCCCGGCCAACCGCGACGGCGTGCGCATCGGGCGGCACACCCGGATCGACCGGCTCCGGCGGTGGCGGATACATGACATCCTCGGCCAGATCCAGGCGCGCCGGGCGCGGCCGCCAGCGCAGCTCGCGGTCATGCAACGCCCGCCAGGCATCGGCCAGCGGCAGGCCATAGGCGGGATCGCTCGCGGCCTGCGGGGCCAGGCGCAGCAGGGCGGCACGATAACCGGCCGCCAGGAAAGCCGCCTGGGCCAGCAGCTCGGATTCGGTCTGGCGCAGCAGGGCGCTGTCGTACAGGCGCAGCGCCTCCAATCCGAGCAGCGGCAGCCACAGCACGGTCAGATTGACCGCCAGCAGCAGATCACGCAGCTTGAGACGGGGCCGGGTGGCGGACATTCAACAGGGTCCAAGCCGGTAGCCAATGCCGTGCAGCGTATCGATCGGATCGGCACCGAGCGCCTTGAACTTGGCGCGCACCCGTCGCACATGGCTGTCGATGGTGCGGTCACTGACCACGCGATAATCCTGATAGCTGCCATCCATCAACTGTTCGCGGCTGCACACCCTGCCCGGATGCGCCAGCAGGGTGCGCAGAATGCCGAACTCGGTCAGGGTCAGCACCACTTCCTGCTCCTGCCAAAACGCGCTGTAGCGATCCGGATCAAGACGCAGGCGGCCATGTTCAAGACGGTGCCCAGCCGTCGCTTCCGGCGCATCACCCTTGCCGCGGCGCAGGATAGCCTTGATCCGGGCCACCAGTTCGCGCGGACTGAAGGGCTTGGTCATATAGTCATCGCCGCCCAGCTCCAGGCCGAGAATGCGATCCACTTCGTCATCGCGCGAGGACAGGAACACGATCGGCACGCTGCTGAAGCGGCGCAGCGCCTTGCACACCTCGGTGCCGTCCAGTTCCGGCATGACGATATCCAGCACCACCAGATCCGGCGGATGCGTCTGAAAGCGTGCCAGCGCCTGTTCGCCATTCTCGGCATTCACGGTAGCGAAACCGGCCCTTTGCAGCGCGAAGTCGATCACGTCGCGGATATGGGCATCGTCATCGACGATCAGGATGGTGGGCATAGACGGGGCTTCCTGCGTTGACGGGTGCGGAACCGGCTGACAGCTTAGCGCCGCTGTGCCTAGGGTGAAATCCGCCTGCACCGGTTTTGCACGATTCTTCCGCGCAACTGCACAGGCGCGCCATCAGCGGCGCACCTGCGCTGCCGATACTGCGCTGGCGAACCTTATAGGGAGTTACGCCATGCGCCTTCTCTCCAATCCAGGGCTGGGACCGGCCAGCCTGTTCCTCGGTCTGCTGCTGCTGGCGGTGCATCCGCTGGTGTGGCTGGTGCAGACCTGGTTTGATCCGGCCTATGACTCCTACGGACTTTGGGTGGCGCTGCTGGTCCTGGGCCTGCTGACATGGAGCGCGACCAGTCCGCTGCGACTGGCGGACGCGCGGCAGCGGCGGCTGGGTCTGGGCCTGCTGGCGCTGACCGCGACCGTGCGCCTGTTCGGCCAGTATCTGGGGATCAACACCCTCGGGGCGCTGGCGCTGGCCGTCGATGTGTATGCCATCGGCCTGCTGCTGCATGTGGACCGGCGGGCAAGACCACTGGCGCCCGGCTGGCTGGCGCTGCTGTTCATCTTTGCCCTGCCGCTGGAGCGGGTGCTGCAACGCGGTCTGGGCTTCGCCCTGCAACAGCTTTCCGCCAGCGGTGCCTGTGCCCTGCTCAGTCTGGGCGGCGCGCCGGTGCACTGTGCGGGGATTCAGATGCAGTGGCATGAACAGCTGGTGCTGGTCGATCTGCCCTGTTCGGGTACGCGCGGCCTGCTGTTGCTGCTGCTGTTCCAGGTCACGCTGGCCACGCTGATCCGGCCGAGCCTGCGTCAGGCACTGGGCGGCATGCTGTTGACCCTGGCGATGGCGACCCTCGGCAACAGCCTGCGCATCGTGCTGCTGGCCATCGGTCTGGTGCAGCGCGCGGCGCTAGGCGATGTCGATGTGCTGGCCGAGCCGTGGCATAGCGCGATTGGCCTGCTGACGCTGGCGCTGTCCGCCGGGCCGCTGCTGCTCTGGGCGCGACATCTGCCCGCTGCACGGCAACCGCTGCCATCACTGCTACCGCCAACACCTGCTGAAACCAACGGCTTCCAGCCGCGATCGCTCCCGCCCCGCACCGGTCTGGCCTTTCTGCTGCTGTGCGCGGCGATCATCAGCCTGCCGCCGCAACCCCTGGATGTCGCTCACGCGCAACCCACACCGTTGTTGCCCGGCCATCTCGGCGCATTTGCCGCCCAGCCCGGCCTGCTGACCGCCCAGGAACAGAGCTATTTCACCCGCTATGGCGGTGGCGCAGCGCGTGCCGCCTATGGCCCCTACGGCCTGCTGGTGGTCAGTACCCGCGCACCGCTGCGCCATCTGCATGCGCCCGAGGAATGCCTGGCCGGTGCCGGCCACCAGGTGCGCTATCTCGGCCAGAGCGGCGGCCCGCGGCCCAGTGCGCTGTATCGCAGCCGCGATGCGCAGGGCCACGAATGGCGGATCGCCGTCAGTTATGTCTCGACGCGCGGCGAATGGACCGCCCATGTCGCTGAGGCAGTGTGGCGCTGGCTGCAGGCACCCGGCACCGGCTGGCAGATGGTGCAACGCATTGCGCCCTGGGACGCGCCCGCAACTGCCGTGGATCAGTTCGATCAGGCGGTATGGCGGGCACTGGAACTGCCGGGATCCGCGCCCGCTTTCGCCATAGCACTATCAACCCCATCACCGTAACGACTGGAGGATAAGCCCATGTTCCGTTTAGCACTTTGTCTGTTTGGCCTGCTGGGCGCACTGTTCGGATTCAGCGCCGGGGCCGCAGTCGCCGACGATCTCGGTGGGCGCATCGAAGCCCGGGTCAACGGCAAGCCGGTGACGCTCCCCCTGCTCAGGACCGATATCGACGCCGATGTGCAAGGCGACCTGGCGCAGATCACGGTTACCCAGACCTTCGCCAATCCGCTGCCCGAGGCGGTCCACGCCACCTACCTGTTTCCGCTGCATGAGCATGCCGCGGTCCACGCCATGCGCATGGAAGTGGGTGACGAACGCATTCAGGCCAATATCCAGCGCATTGAAGAGGCCCGCGCCACCTTTGTAAAAGCCAGGAGCGAAGGCCGCAGCGCCGCCCTGCTCAGCCAGCACCGCCCAAACATGTTCACCCAGGACATCGCCAACCTGATGCCCGGCCTGCCGATCAAGGTGGTGCTGAGCTACGCGCAGACCGTGCCGCGGGTCGATGGCGCTTATGAGCTGGTGATTCCGCTGGTGGTCGGGCCGCGCTATCAGCCCCAGGGCGCCGGCGTTGCGCCCGGCCAGCCCGCGCCCGGTGGCGGTGTGCAGCACTGGACCGCGCAAACCGGCACATCCGGCGACGCCACCGCCAGCAACAGCCAGGCCGCCTATGGTCAATGGGAAATCCAGCAATTGCCGGCCTATCCGCCGGTGTTTGAACTGAACGTGCCCGAACAGATCGATCCGCAGCGGGTCGGCCTGAACATCCACCTCAACGCCGGCATGCCGATCACGCAGATCGAAAGCCGCAGCCATCCGCTAACCACTACGGCAGCGGAGCATGGCCGCGCTGAACTGCGTCTGGCCAGTGGCCGCACCCTGGATAACCGCGATTTCGTGTTGCGCTACACCCTGGCCGGCACACGCACCCAGGCCGGTCTGCTCGCCTATCGCGATACGCGCGGCGGCTTCTTCAGCCTGCTGCTGGAGCCGCCGCAGGTTCCGGCCAGCAGCGAGATCACGCCCCGGGAAATGGTGTTCGTGCTCGACTGTTCCGGGTCGATGCACGGCCTGCCGATGGAGGCCAGCAAGGCCTTCATGCGCGCCGCACTGGGCCAACTGCGCCCCAGCGACAGCTTCCGCATCATCCGCTTCAGCGATGCCGCCACCGAATTTTCCGCCCAGCCCCTGCCCGCCACCGCGCAGAACATCCAGGCCGGCCTGCGCTACACCGATGCGCTCAATGGCGAAGGCGGCACCGAAATGAGCAGCGGCATTCGTCAGGCACTGGCGCCAACCGTGCCCAGCGGCGCGCTGCGCATCGTCACCTTTCTCACCGATGGCTATATCGGCAATGAAGCCGAAATCCTGGCGCTGATCCGCAATCATCTGGGCGACGCGCGGCTGTATGCCTTCGGCGTCGGGACCAGTGTCAACCGTTACCTGCTGGGCGAAATGGGCCGGGTTGGCCGTGGCTTCACCCGCTACATGGACCCCACCGAGAATATGGAAAAGGTGGCCCTCGAACTGGCTGAGCGCCTGCAATCACCGCTGCTGACCGATATCCAGATTGACTGGGGCGGCATGGAGGTCAGTGAGCCAAGCCCCGAACAGATTCCCGATCTATTCGCCGGGCAGTCGCTGCGCATTCAAGGCCGCTATAAGCAGCCGGGCCTGCACACGGTCACCGTGCACGGTCGGGTGCAGGGTCGTCCGGCCAGCCTGCCCTTGCGCATTGAACTGCCGGAAACCAGCAGTACAGGCGAAGCGGTGCCGCTGCTGTGGGCCCGGGCGCAAATTGGCGAGCTGCACTATCAACTCACCACCGGGGTCCAGCGCGCCGAGGGCGATATCGCTCAGGCCGACGCACTCAAGCGGCAGATCACCGATCTGGGCCTGAATTTCCATCTGGTGACGCCGTGGACCGCCTTCGTTGCGGTTTCGGAGAAAATCTATAATGCTCATCCCGAAGCAGCCGCGACCTTGCCGGTACCGGTCGCGCAGGTGCTGGGCACCACCGCGCGGGCCTATGGCGAAGCGGCTGCACCGCTCACCGGTGCCAGTAGTGGAACAGCGACCTTCAGCGGTGGCGGCACGCCGGAACCGGCGGCGCTGCTCGGTCTGGCACTGCTCGGATTACTGCTGGCGCGCTTCTGGCCCCGGCAAATGGCTTGAATCGCCCTGCATCGGCGAGGTGTTGGCATGGAGCAGATTGACAGTGTCGTGATTGGCGCCGGCGTGGTCGGTCTGGCGATTGCCCGGCAACTGGCGCGCGCCGGGCGCGAGGTGCTGATCCTGGAAGCCGAAGCGAGCTTTGGCACGCAGACCTCGGCGCGCAATTCCGAGGTCATCCATGCCGGCAT
Source organism: Candidatus Competibacteraceae bacterium (assembly GCA_036834665.1). Taxonomy (GTDB): domain Bacteria; phylum Pseudomonadota; class Gammaproteobacteria; order Competibacterales; family Competibacteraceae; genus RXIX01. The sequence goes on from DAITNL010000002.1 coordinate 24,883, forward strand.
CTATTACCCCAGCGGCTCGCTTAAGGCTCGGCTGTGCGTGCGCGGCAAGGATCTGTTGTATGCCTATTGCGCGGCGCGGGACATCGGCCATCGGCGGATCGGCAAGTTGTTGATTGCCAGCGATGCGAGCGAATTGCCCAGGCTGGCCGCTTATGCGCGCCAGGCGGCGGCCAATGGGGTCAGCCTGCAATCGCTCAGCGCCGTGGATGTGCAACAGCGCGAACCGGCAATCCGGGCCGTCGCCGGTTTATATTCGGCATCGACCGGCATTGTCGACAGTCATGGCCTGATGCTGGCGCTGCTCGGCGATGCGGAACGGGCCGGCGCCACGCTGGTCACCCATACGCCGCTGCTGGGCGCGCGAATCGCGGCGGATGGTCTGGTGCTGGACACCGGCGGCACCGCTCCATTCAGGCTGCGCTGCCGGCAACTGGTCAATGCTGCGGGTCTGCACGCACAGACACTGACCCGCACCATGGCCGGTTTTCCCGCCGCACACATTCCGCCGACGTTTTACGCCAAGGGCCACTATTTCACCCTGCGGGGTCGGTCACCGTTCCGGCATCTGGTCTATCCGATGCCGGATGAGGCGGGGCTGGGCATTCACGTCACGCTGGATCTGGGCGGACAATGCAAGTTCGGCCCCGATGTCAGCGGCTGGCCGGATACGCCGGATTACAACTTTGAAGCAGGTCTGGAAGAAAAATTCCAGCGCGCGATCCGCCGCTATTACCCGGATTTGCCCGATGGCGCCTTGCAGGCGGGCTATACCGGGATTCGCCCCAAGATCAGCGGGCCGGGTGCGGCGGCGGGCGATTTTATCATTCAGGGTCCAGGCCAGCATGGCGTGCCCGGCCTGGTGAATCTGTTTGGGATCGAATCGCCGGGTTTGACCGCCTGTCTGGCAATTGCGGAACAGGTTGCTGCTGAATTACGGGCTTGATCCGAATCGAGTTGCTCGGCTCAGGCCACAGACCATAAACCGATGACATGAAATAGCTTTGGCAATGTTGAGTTACGCCGCGCCAACCCGACTCAGGGCAATTATCGCCATACTGAAGTGCAGATACCCCTACTTCCCGCGCCGGCGATAGCGCTCCAGGAAGCGGCCAAAGCGGCCTAGCGCATCGACTAAATCATCCTCGTGAGGCAGAAAAACGATGCGCAAATGATCCGGCTGTGGCCAATTGAAACCGCTACCCTGCACCAGCAGCACTTTCTCTTCCAGCAACAGCTCCAGCACAAACTGCTGATCATCAGCAATCGGATAATAATGCGGATCCAGGCGCGGAAACATGTATAGCGCCGCCTGCGGCTTGACACAACTCACGCCGGGAATGGACGTAATCAGATCAAAGGCCAGATCACGCTGCTTGCCAAGACGCCCGGTTGGCAACACCAGATCATCAATACTCTGATAGCCACCCAGTGCAGTCTGAATTGCATATTGCGCCGGGACGTTGGCACACAGCCGCATCGACGACAGGATATTCAATCCCTCGATATAATCCTCGGCGTGGCTGCACTCACCCGAAACCACCATCCAGCCGGCGCGATAACCACAGGCGCGGTAATTCTTCGATAGGCCATTAAAGGTCAGGCACAGCACATCATCGGCCAGCGAAGCAATCGAAGTATGGCGAGCACCATCGTATAGCACCTTGTCGTAAATCTCGTCGGCACAAACGATCAACTGATTCTGGCGGGCGATTTCCAGAATCTCGCACAGAAAAGCTTCGGGATATAAGGCACCGGTTGGATTATTGGGATTGATCAGCACGATCGCCCGGGTGCGTGGTGACAGCTTGCCGCGAATATCCTCCAGATCCGGCAGCCAGCCGGCCTGCTCGTCACAGTGATAATGGCGCGGTGTGCCCCCCGACAGACTAACTGCTGCAGTCCACAGCGGATAATCAGGCGCCGGCACCAGCACTTCATCGCCATTATTGAGCAGGGCCTGCATCGCCATGACAATCAGCTCGGAGACGCCATTACCGATGTAGATATCCTCGACCTGCACACCACGGATCTGTTTCTGCTGGGTGTAATGCATGATCGCCTTGCGCGCGGCGAACAGGCCCTTGGAATCGCAGTAACCAGACGCATCCGGCAGATTGCGGATCACATCCTGGACCATTTCATCCGGCGCCAGAAAGCCAAATGGCGCCGGGTTGCCGATATTAAGCTTTGTAATGCGCAAGCCTTCATCTTCCATTTGCTTGGCGCGCGCCAGAACCGGGCCGCGAATATCGTAGCAAACGTTACCGAGCTTGGCGGATTTAAGGACAGGTTGCATATTTCGGGCTACTCGTGATGAAAAAATCGCGGAATTAAAATCAAACGGTCTGCATCAGGATTTGACGCGGGTTTCCCACTGCCAGGCGTGCGCAATGATCGTCGCCAGATCGGCATAACGCGGCGTCCAGCCCAGTTCCGCCCGTGCCCGGCGCGCATCGGCCACCAGTCGCGCGGGATCGCCGGGCCGCCGTTCACCATAGACCACGGGAATATCGCGGCCTGTCACTGTACGCGCGGTGTCGATCACTTCCCGCACCGAGAAGCCATTGCCATTGCCGAGGTTATAGGCCGCGCTGCCAGCACCGTCCCACAGGCGCTGCAGGGCCAGCAGATGCGCCTCGCCTAGATCATTGACGTGGATATAGTCGCGGATGCAGGTGCCGTCAGGCGTGGCGTAGTCGGTGCCGAATACGGTGATAGGACGCTGGCTGGTCGCAGCGCGCAGCACCAGTGGGATCAGGTGGGTTTCCGGGTCATGGCGTTCACCGAGCTTCCCCTCGGGATCCGCACCGGCAGCATTGAAATAACGCAGGCACACCGCTTGCAATCCATAGGCAAGATCATAGTCCTGCAGCATCTGCTCGACCATCCACTTGCCACGCCCGTAGGGATTGATCGGCTGCTTGGGATGGTCCTCGTCGATCGGCACGCGCAGCGGCTCGCCAAAAATCGCGGCCGTCGAGGAAAAGATGAAGCATTTGACCCGGTGCGCGACCATGGCATCGAGCAGGTACTGGGTCTTGAACACGTTGTTCAGGTAGTACTTGGCAGGCTCGCGTACCGATTCGCCAACCTGGATGTGCGAGGCAAAGTGCATCACACCATCAAAATGCTCGGCCTGGAACAGCGCGTTCAGCAGATCGCGCTCGCCGAGGTCGCCGAGCACAAAGCGCGCACCCTGGACCGCATCACGGTGCCCGGCGCACAGATTGTCCAGCACCGTGACCTGAAAACCCCGCTGGCCCAGCAGCTTGACCATGTGGGAACCGATATAACCCGCACCACCGACAACGAGCACATGCATGGGGCATTCCTGATGATGGATTGCGTAGAGTTGCGCGCCACTGCCCTGCCGTGGCGCTGGGTTGTCCCATCATCATAAACCGAAATGCCCGCGCCTGATCGCCAAAACGGCACGGTCCGAACGCTTGCCAGCCGTTCTTTTCAGGCCCTCGCCGTTGCAGCGAGAACCCTTTCAGCTACGCCCCGTCAGTCAGCGCGCCCGAGCAACACCGCCACCTCATCGCCACCCGCGGCGATGGTGATACCCGGCGTGCTGGTATAGATCCGGATGCGCACGCCGTGCGTGCCGTACAGCCACAAATCATCGCTGCTGATTTCATCCTGGGCGGATTCTGTACTATCGGCCAGATCGACCACGTAGGTATCCTCCAGAGCCGACAGGGTCTTCAATCCATAGACCTCGGCGGTCACCTTGACACCGTTGACCATGGCGCCACCGACGCCCAGGCCATTCAGCCGCATGTCGTACACCTTGCCCTGATAGGCGATCACCGCTTTCTCCAGCTTGGCACCAGAACCGGTCGCCAGGTTCAGGGGCGTAAAGGTAATCACGCCATCCGGGGTCGGGGTCGCCGCCCACACACCGCCACTGATCAACAGCGCGACTGCTGCGCCCGCCAAACGCTGCCAGAATCGATTACTCCGCATGGTTCTCATCTCCGGAAAAGGGCTTCATAGTTACTCAACGTAGTTCACGCTATCAGCGCTGATCGGCAGAACCAGCGTGCTCTGACGCGTGGCGCCGCGCACTACCATCTTGACCCGGGCCAGATGCACCGGCAGATGCAATTGCCCGGTATAGCGGCCTGTAGTATCGGTGAAGCCATTTTCCAGCAGGCGCAACCCATTCGTGCCTTCGCTATAAAAACTCAGCAGGATCGGCCGGCGATCAGGTGCGGCCAGCTTGATATTGGCCGATACCCAGTGGTCGGTTGCATAGCGGAAACCGGAAGGTACTTGCATCTCATCGGTATCCGCCGACACCACTGCACTATAGCCACCGCCAGCCAGCAGCAAGGCCATCAAAACTGCATTCGTCCGCTTCATGATCTGTTCTCCTCAAAGCTCATCGGTATTCGAATCAGGACTTCAACGCTGGAAAACCAGACCATCTTTGATATTGCTGACGAACCAATTGACGTCAGTCACTGTCGTCGTGCTACTCGCCCAAGGCGCGAAATCCATATAGGCATCGGCTACATCATTCCACTCGGCCGGATGCCGCCAGTTTTCCGGCACATCCAGCACCCAGGGCAGATTGTCATTCTTAGTGCGGTAATAGCGGCCCAGTGACGGATTAGAGGCGTCATCGCCGGTTCCGAACAGTTTGAGGTCGGCCTTGGCAGTCGGCGGATGGTCAACCAGATGGACTTCACGCCCACGCTGCACCGTGTTGTAGATGAATGGGTTATACGGCGCTGAACCCAATTGCGCCCGGCTGATCGGCTGAGTGAAGTGAATATCCGCCACCAGCGGCACTGAACTGAAGCGCGGGCAACTGTTGACCGTATTGAAGAAAGCACAAGGCCACTTCATATTGGTCTGGGTCAGGTCATTGACTTTCGGCGACAGGACAAAGACTGCATCCGTCTGGCCACTTTCCAGCGGCAGCGCAGTCGGCGCCTGATCACGAATCTTGAGAGTCGAAGTTGCCGCATTGACCAGATTGCGCGATACGCCAGGCAGATGCAGAGCGAAACCGTTCTCGGCTGCGCCACCCCGGGCAGTGATCTGATAGCTGATATTGAGGTCGACGATTTCGTTGCGGGCATTCAGGATCTCGACCGCCCGGTAAGCGACGACCAGATCGTTCATGTCAAAATCGCCCTTGCTCGGCCAGTTGTCCTCAAAAGCCAGGGAGGCATAGCCAGTAGCACTCGGATAGAAACGCCGGCCCGCTCGCTGCGGATCCAGCGGAAAAGCATCCAGATCGTCGCTGATACCGTCACCGTCGCTATCCTTGACCACCTTACTCAGCGACTGCACCTGACTGCGGTCGATGGCCGAAAACGGCGATACCTTGATAGCGATGATCACATCGTTAAAATCATGATCGCAATTGGTTTGGGTCCGGTTGATATCCTCGAAACCCATGACGAGCAGTTCACTCTCCGGCTTGGATAACAGCACGGTATGAGCATTCAGATTGGCAGTACCGGCTGGCTCGGGATTCAGGGCTTTTATGGTGTGAAAAATCGTACTCATTGACTGATTGGCATTGACGCCCTTTCCGGTCCAGCCATTGGAGACGATGGTAAAGCCCACTGCCGTACCTGCCTTGAACTTGCCAAGCTTGACCGAATCGCCAAACTTCAAGGTAGCTGGATTGGTCGAGAAATCGGGGAACATGATCTTGATGTTCAAGTCACTGAATGACTTGGGTAGGTTATCAGCACTGCGACTGAAAAAGCCTAATGAGTTACGGTAGCCAGCCCCTTCATTGACAACAGCCACGGTGATTTCCGCGTCTTCCAGCAAATTAATGTTGGCGCCTAGATCATCGGTGATCAGCGCCGGATCATTTTTGCTGATATTGCGACTTTCCGGTAGCCGTTTATAGATCTCATCCAAAAGGCCGGCGGGCAGTTGACTGCTGATATTCACCATATTCGTCGGGGCGCCGCTCGAGCTATAGCTGCTCAGATACTGCCAGTTGATGGCTGCCATACTGGGCTGGGCAGCGGTGCCGAGCACCAGCGCGGCTAAGGAGGACATCAGAGAGGGGCGGAAGGACATGGCATCGGCTCCTGCGAAGCGGTACTTGTATTTAGAAATTGTTTTTACTCTTACAAAGATCGTGCCATACAATAAATACAAATACAACAATATGATTTTGCTTGTTTTATATTTCAAGCACCCTGAACTCCGTCAATTCACAACCGGTTTTGCCAGGTCATTTACTGTCATTTTGGCAGCAACTTCATGTCATGCCTGACAAAACCGGTCATAATCAATAACAAGTGACATCATGAGCGTAACAATAATGATAACAACACGGTTTTACCACTGGTTATCTTTGTCCTGACTTGCCAAAATGACAGTCTGGGTCAAGCGGTTTTCTTTTCGTTTTCCGTACGCGCGAGGATAGCGCTGTTGAGCGATCACATCCTGCTGGTGAGCGGGGATGCGCAATCCCCATCGACGATTCTTGAGGCGCTGAGCCGGCGCGGGTATCTGATCGCCTGCGGCAGCGACCGGGCCGCCATTCAGCAGGCACTGGCAGCGCAGACGCCGGATCTGATTCTGCTGGATCATCCCTGGCCCGACGAGATTGACCAGCGCGTGCTGCAGCAATGGGTACATGATTATCCGCTGCTGTTGCTATGTGGCGAGACCGGCATTGACGCGGCCCTGCAGGCGTTACGACTGGGCGCAACCGAATTTCTAGTCAAGCCGGTCGATCCGGACGAACTGGCCGCTGCGATCCGACGGATCATTGACAACGCGCTGCTGTACCGGCACGGCGAGTTTTACACCAGCACCATGCGCTACGAAGCACCCAGCCTGTTGGTCGGCGATAGCGTGCTGTTGCGCTACCTGCTGACTCAGCTGCAAGCCGTAGCGCCGACCGAAGCTACCGTGCTGATTCTTGGCGAGAGCGGCGTCGGCAAGGAAAAGGTCGCGCAGGAAATCCATCGGCTCAGCGCACGCAGCAACGGGCCGCTGGTCGCCGTAGATTGCTGTTCGCTGCAGGAATCCCTGTTTGAATCGGAGCTGTTCGGCCACGAACGCGGCGCCTTTACCGGTGCGGCACTGCGCAAGACCGGATTGATCGAACAGGCACGCGGCGGCACCCTGTTTCTGGACGAGATTGGTGAAATTCCACCAGCGATCCAGGCCAAGCTGCTGCGGGTCCTGGAAACCAGGCGGTTCCGCCGTCTAGGCGGCACAGTGGACCTGGATGCCGACGTGCGCATCCTTGCCGCCACTAATCGTGATCTCGACGATATGGCGCGGCGCGGCAGTTTCCGTCAGGATCTGCTGTATCGCCTCAATGCCTTCGTGGTCGCGGTGCCACCGCTGCGCGAACGCCGCGAGGATATCCCGACCCTGGCGCAGCATTTTCTAGCCCACCCGGGCTTTTCCAAACGGATCGCCAAGCGGATCAGCGAGCCGGCCCTGCAATCGCTGATCGATTACGACTGGCCCGGCAACGTGCGCGAACTGCGCAACGTCATTGAGCGGGCCATCATTCTGTCTGGCAACAAACTGAAGATCGATCTGGAACATCTCACCCTGCCGCGCACCACCGCCAGCACGCCGCTCACGCCGGCCACCGGCGTGCTCCTGAGCTTCGATCATGAGCCCACCCTGGCCGATATCGAGCTGCGCTATGTGCAGCTGCTGCTGGAACGGTATCAGGGACACCGGGCCACGATAGCGCGGATTCTCGGCATCAGCGAGCGGACCCTGTATCGGCTGCTGGCGCAGTCCAAAACGGAACCTGCAGAGATCGGCTGCAAATCGGACTAGAATGGAGCCAAACCGGCTCCCTGATCACCAACCCAACCCGCTCCAGCGCACCGACTCCCACGCTCATGACCGCCGCCAGCGACGCCAAGCAGCAGTTCAAGAACCGCCTTTCGCAGAACGCGATTGTCCAACTCGCCGCCAAGCTGCTGTACATGCTTAGCCGGGTCGGGCTGCCACCGATCATCCTCGCTTATGTCAGCCTGGAGGAATATGGCCTTTGGGCGACCTGCTTCATCGTCATCAGCTATCTGGGGATGAGCACCTTTGGCATCGCCAACGTCTACATCCGCTACACCGCCGAATATCACGCCCGCCACGATACCGAAGCGATCAACCGCCTGCTCAGCACCGGCCTGGCGGTGACGATTCCAGTCTGCGCGGCGCTGCTGGTTCTGCTGGCGCTGGGCATGCCGCTGCTGCTGGATGCGTTCAAGGTCGCCGCACCGCTGCGCGAAACCGCCACCGTGCTGATCCTGGCGACGGCAGCGGCGATGATGCTTGATCTGACCTTTGGCGCCTTCAACCATGTACTGATCGGCATGCAGCTTATGGTGCGGCAAACGACCATCTGGGTGATCAGTTTCCTGCTGGAAACCGCGCTGATCGTCGGGCTGCTGCTTGCCGGCTGGGGGGTGTACGCGCTGCTGTGGGCCTTCATCATCCGTTATCTGCTGGCCACCTGGCTGAGCGCGCGCGCCTGCTATCAGGTTCTGCCCGGCCTGAGCCTGGGTCCGCGCCATTTCGACCGGAGCATGCTCAGTCTGTTCTACCGCTTCGGCGGCGTGGTGCAGGTAGCCGGTCTGCTGAGCATGGTACTGTATTCGATTGAAAAGGTGATCGCCGGTGCCTTCATCGGCGTGCGCGCCACGGGTCTGTTCGATCTCGGCGAGAAGCTGCCCATGATGTCCAGCCAGGTGACCTCGGCGCTGAACACGGTGTTCCTGCCCGCCGTCACGCATCTGCACAGCCTCGGCCAGATCGAGGAACTGGGCAAGCTGTACCTGAAGGGCGCGCGCTATATCAGCATGCTCACCGGGCTGATCATGGGCTTTCTGGTTGGTTTCGCCGTGCCGATCATGACCGCCTGGCTCGGTCCCAACCCGGAATTCCAGATCACCGCCTTCATCATGGCCTGGTTCACCCTGCCGTTTCACACCCATGTCACCACCGGCCCTTGCACTGCGCTGCACTACGGGATGAACCAGCCCACCCGCACCCTGTTCTATCCGCTGGTCCAGGCGGCGCTGGTGGTGCTGCTGGTGGGCGTGGCATTCCTGATCCTGGGCATCACCATCCCGGCCATCACCTACGGCGTGGCCGCCGCCATGACCCTGAGCGGCTGGGCCTACATGGCCTATTCCAATCGCGTGCTGCGGGTTGCGAACCGCGTCTATCTCTGGCGGGTGATCGCGCCCGGCCTGGCGCCCTATGTCTGCGGGCTGGCGCTGTACGGGCTGAGCGCAGACTGGTTTGCCGCGGCCGGTTCCGAACGCTGGGCCCTGCTTGGCCGGCTGGCGGTCTGCGGCGTGGTGTATACCCTGGTGTCCGGCACATTCCTGTATCGGGCGCTATGCGACTGGGGTGAGCGGGAGTATCTGCGCCGCCAGCTCGGTCATACGCTGGGCGGATTCATCGGCAAGCTGCGGGGGAGGACAGCAGCATGAAGGGTTTATTGCGGCGCATCCTGCGCTACCTGGCCTTTGAACAGGGTCGGGCGATCGGCTGGTACAAGCGGTTCTGCAATCCGGGTGGTGATGAATGGGCCGCCTGGCTCAAGCGTCATGGCGGCTTTCACGCCATAGGCGAGCACTGCTCGATCCAGGTCAATGCCATCATCACCGATCCCGCCTATACCCGGCTGGGCAATAACGTGCGCCTGACCGGCTGCACTCTGTTTGGCCACGACGGCTCGGTGAACATGCTCAACCGTGCCTTTGGCCTGCGCCTGGACCGGGTGGGCAAAATCGACATCCGTGACAACGTGTTCGTCGGTCATGGCGCGATCATCCTGCCCGGCGTCACCATTGGTCCCAACGCCATCGTTGCTGCCGGTTCACTGGTTAACCGCGACGTGCCGCCGGGCAGCATCGTCGCCGGTGCACCGGCGCGGGTGGTGGGTGATATCGAGCGACTGGTGGCGCGCCTTGAACAGGACAGCGCGCGCCTGCCGTGGATCGAAACCCTCAACCGCTACCGCGACAGCGGCGATCCTGCGCTGCGCGCTGAGGTCGAACAGGCGCGTATCCGCCATTTCTTCGGTAGGTAAGACCCCATCAGCAACAGCCAGGGCACGCCACGCAGCCGGTGACGGGGCGGCACATGCCCTGGCTGTTGCCGCTTAAAGGCTGCGGTCGCGCTGCAGACGCATAAGGCGCTCCATCAACTGCTCGATTTCCGCTTCCAGGGCGCCGCGCTCCTGCCCGGACTGCTGTTCACGGGCGTTCAGACGCTCCTCAATAGCCCGCTTTTCCTGGCGCAGCTGCTCCAATTGCTGGCGCAGTTCCATCAACTCGACGACGCTGGCGCCCGTTCCCGTGGACAGCGCCTCCTCGCCTGCTGCAACTGCACTCTGCTTGAGCAGTGATTGGCGCTCGGCCTGCAGCCGTTCCACCTGTGCCTGCAGAGCCTGACGTTCTTCATCCCAGATCCGCTGCTGGTGCGCCAGATCATCTGCGGCTTCCTTGCGCAACTGTTCCACCAGACGCGCACTATCCGGCGGCAGGGTATGACCGGCACGCGCCTTTTGCAGCGTCAGATTGTCTTCCAGGGTATTCATCTGAATCTGCATCGCCAGCCGCTCGCGCTCCCAGTTTTCCTGGTGCTGCTCCAGACGGGCATTGAGCCCGATCTTGTCCTGCTGCAGCGAAGCCGCCTGCTCCTCAAGCTGCCCCATGCGCATTTGCATGCCCTGGCGCTCCTGATCCCAACGCATACTGTCACGGGCAAAGCGATCCTGCAGCGCCACCTTTTCCTGCTCCAGGCGGGCAAAGGCTTCGCGAAACTGGGCAATGTCGCGCTGAGATACCTGCTGGTGCTGCTCGTTCTGCGCCTTCAGATCGCTGTGCTGCCGCTCCAGGGCCGCGTATTGCTGGCGCAACTCGTTCAATTCATCTTCGGCGCGCTTCTGCCGCGTGAGCAGCGACTGACGATTCTGGTAGGTCCGCGATTGCTCCTCCAGCATCACACCCTGCAATTCATGGGTCTTGGCTTCCTGCTCCGCTAGCTCATTCTGCGTGCGCGCATGGGCATGCCGCAACGCACGATACGGCAACATGTAAACCAGGATAGCGCCGACCGCCAGCCCGGCGGTCGCGCCGATGACCAGATAGAAAATGTCCGACATATCCGGGATTCCGTTCGTTTGTTTTCGATTTCTTGGGGTTGCGCCATACAGACGCCCGCAGCACTCCAACAGCCAGCATCAGCGCAGCGCGTACATCAGCACTGCGGATACCACGCCAATCGCCGCCGCAGCACCGGCAGCCAGATAAATGCGTCGCTGCAGCTCGTGCCGCGCGGTCACCCAAAACTGCTGAATCGCCTGCTCGGTCTGGTCGCTGCTCACGCGCAGTTCTTCGCTAGCACCGGCCTGGCGCTCCGCCAGCGCGCTGGCGGCCTGCTGGCGCACGGTGTCCTGGGCGACATCACTGGCCACGGTACGGACCGTTTCCATCGCCTTGTGCATGGCCTCGCCAAAACGCTGGCTCAACTGCCGCACCAGCCGCTCGGACAGCTCGTGCAACTGCGCCTGGCACACCTGCACCGCCACCGTGTGGGCCAGCGCTTCGCACTCGTCACGGCTGAAGCCCTGCACTGCGGCCGGCTGCTCTGCCAGGTGTTTTTCCAACTGCTGATCCAGCCGGTGCTCCAGCCAGGGGGCCAGCTCAGCGCGCAGGGCCACCATATCAACAGGTGCCGGTGCCGGTGCTGGCGGCGACCAGGCCGCCAGCCGCGCCTCGCAAATCTGCTGCACCAGGGGCGCGATGCGCTCTCCCTGCTGATTTTCGAACTCGCTGCGCACCTTGACGACAACATCATTGATCAGCGGCAGCACCTGCGACTCGATCGAGTCATAAAACACCTGTTCAGCCTTTTCCAGCGCCAGCTTGCTAACCCATTCAGCCGTAACCGCCATGTCAAGCGGTTCTGGTGACGGCGGCGCTTTCGCGACCACGACAGTCGTGCGCATCGTTTCCAGAATTGCGCCGAGCACATCAGGCATTGCCGGCTTGACCAGCACCCCCACGGCACCGGTCTCCAGGGCGTGATTCAGGTAGGCGGGTTCTTCCTTGGAGGTGTACATGGCCACCGGAATCGCCGCAAGCTTCGCATCCGCCTTGATGCGCGCTAGCGCGGTCAAGCCATCCATGCCAGGCATGGTGTGATCCATGAAAATGCCATCGGGACGCTGGCCGCGCAGATATTCCAAGGCTTCTTCAGCTGACTCGACCGTATCGACAGTGATGCCGAATCCCTGCAACATCTTGCGTAGCATCAACCGCGCAGACTTGGAGTCGTCTACTACAAGAACATGGTGGATTGGCATACACCCTCTCCTATTTCCCTACCTATTATCATGATGTCTTCCCACACGGGTACAAATAAATCCCGCGCGAATCAGGCGGCGCGCGGTGCGGATCGCGGCCGCAATCCCTTACGATGGTAATAATCCATGACGATACCGCAATAAACAGCAAACAGAACAAACGGCAGCGCGATCCGCCCGATACCCTCGATGACCACCCAGTAATCCAGCCAATTCAGTGCCGGCAGCACAAAACTGTGCGCGGTATAGATCGGCAGGGAGGCCTGACCAAACAGCGCTAGCAAATAGGTCACTTTCTTCTCACGCGCGCCCAGATGCAGGCCCAGCAGAATAAAGCCACTCAGCATCAGCAAACCCGGACCGGCGAAAAACAGCCAGTACCAGACTCGCGGCGGTGCCTTGGCGGTACCAGCAACGATCACATGCAGGCTCAGTTCGCCACTGATCAGCCCCAGCGCGCAACCGGCGGCAGTCAGACCCAGCGCCACCGGCAGCAGGCGCTTGACGAAGGCCCGTTCCTGGCCCGCGCGCACGGCCTGACGCAGCGCGATACCAACCGGAATCGCCATGATGGCGCTGCCCGACAGCTGCAGATAGGCATATGGTCCCGATAGCAGGTTCAGACGCAGGTATTCCTGGACGCCAAGCGCCGGATCAATCGGCCAGAGGGGCAGCCACGCCAGCGCCAGCGCCCAGTGCGCCGCGCCCAGCAACAGAGCATTGCGCAGCGGCGTCGTACCCAGGGCGCGCAACCACAGCGGCACCGACAGCAGCGCCAGCGCATAGTAGTTGAGAATGCTGTAGGTACTGAACAGCCAGCGGCTGCCGTTAAAATCGCCCGTCAGGGCCAGATTGATATAGGTCGGCGCACAGATCAGCAGCGCGCACAGCACCAGCAGCCGTGAACGTGCATGCACCGCCTTAAGCACCTGGGGTCGGCTCGGTCCCTGGAAACGTTCGTAGTATACGAACCCAACCGTGACGCCAAAGACCAGAATGAAGGTGGTAGTTGCGAAACGCCCCCAGAACAGCACCGGCTCCGCCAGCGGAGCTAGAGCGGGGAGGCGTTGAAAAACACCCGGCCCAAAGTGCATGATCATCATCGAGATGATCGCCAGGGCACGGGTTTCGTCGATAGCGGTAAAGCGCGGCGCGGAGGCGGACTTGGACATACAATCGCGATTCCAGAGGTCGGCAGCGAAAAGGTGGCGTATCTTGTGTCGCCTGGCGCCATTGTAACAAGTCCGGCCTATCGACAGGATGAAAAAACCACATTATTCCCCCCATCCGCAGCGGCGCCTCTGCTATCGCCGGCACCCGGCCCGTCCACACAGGAAACCCAACGCGTGAACCCGTTGATCCGGCCTATTCCGCCACGCTGGCGCTGGTTGGCGCTGGCAATACTCATTGCAGTGCTGAGCCTAGGCGCCTTGCTGCTATTGCGGCCGGCGGATGACTGGGAACCGGCCATCGTCGCTTTTGAAAACCAGGATCGTCAGCAACCGCCCGCGCCCGGTCAGGTGGTCTTCGTGGGCAGTTCCAGCATCCGCTTCTGGGACACGCTGGCCGCAGACATGGCCCCGGTACCGGTGCTCAATCGCGGTTTTGGCGGCGCGTGGCTGCGCGATGTGGTGCATTATGCCGAGCGCATCATCACGCCTTACCGGCCACGCCTGGTGGTGGTCTACGCTGGCGAGAACGATCTGGGCTCACGCTGGTCGCGCCCAGGCACGGTGCTGGAACGCTTCCAGCAACTGGTCGCGCGCCTGCGCCAGCACGACCCGGCATTGCCGATTGTGTTGCTGGCGATCAAGCCTTCGCCCTATTACATGCAGCGCCTGAGTTCGCAGGCCGAGGCCAACCGGCAATTGCGCGCCTATTGCGAGACCACACCGGGCCTGCGCTTCATCGATGTCGCCAGCCCCCTGCTGAACGCCGCTGGCCAGCCACGCCCGGAGTTCTACCGCGATGGCCTGCACCTGAACGCTGCAGGTTACGCCGTGCTGAGCGAGCGGGTGCGGCCGGTGCTGCTGGACATGCTGGGCCTCAGGTCAATATCCGCCGGAACCGGTACAACGGTGGTGGTGCCGCCGGCGCCGTGACCGTGCCCATGGTCTGCTCCTGCCCAATGCGCATGTAGCTTTCCGCCCAGCCGGTGATCAGGAACAGCAGCGCCACGGTCTGATTGCCCATGTACACCGTCGCCACGGAGATGATATAGCAGACGTAGACCCCGGCCAGGGAGAAGGCCAGCGAACTGCCGAGCGGCTCCGGATTCGGTCGCTGCATGGCATGACGGATCAGTCGCGCGGTCATGCCGATCAGGATGATCAGATACAGGGTCAGGGCGATCTTGCCGTGCTGCAGGAACAGCAGCAGGTAATAGTTATCGATCGATTCCTGCCCCGGCACCTTCGGCCACTTGATCAGCCCCCAGCCCCAGGTTGCCTCCTTGGCGGCGATGTCGGTGTAATTGGTAATCAGCTCCAGACGATAGGCGGCAGTTTCCTGATTTTCGGTCTTGGCGTTCTCGCGGCCAACGCCAGCCCATTGCAGGAAAGCGATGAATCCGGGCAGGCAGATGCCAAAGATAAACACCAGCAGGATGCCAACGCCGATCCAGCGGTTGCGCATCCGCCCGATGAACACCACCACCGCCGCAATGATACCGGCCAGCCACGGCCCCTTGACCAGGGTGATCAGCGCCCCGCCAAACATGCCCAGGGTATACATCTCCGCCTCGGTCAGCTTCGGCCAGGGCAGCCACTTGAACAGCGGATGGCGCTGCCGGGTCCAGGCACCGCTCCAGTGCAGCCAGCGCTGGATACGGTAACCGGACACCATCATCACCCCAGCCAGAATGGCGTGGCCATAAGGACCGGCGCAGCGCGCCAGCCCCCAGCGGAAGGTGATGATCCAGCCCAGGCCCTGCCCGGAGAAGAACGGCCCGATGATCTTCTGCCAGGGATTGACGCCAAAGCGCGATTCATACAGGCAGATGATGGCCACGGTGAACAGGCAGATGACAATCTTCTTGGCGAAGGCCACCCGTCCGCCCAGCGGTTCGACCAGACTCTTGGCCAGCACATACGGGATGACCACCGAGGTCAGCATGGTGAACATCAGGTTTTGGGCATCGTTGTAGCCGGACGCCCGATACTCGGAATAGGAAATCACCGCAGCCAGGCAATACACCACCAGGTCAAAGGGCGTGAACTGGTAGCCGGGCGCACCGCGGGTGATGAAGACGATGAAGATGGCCAGCGCCGCCGCCTGGTTCGAGGTCGGATCGGGCAGACCGGGTGCGATCCAGCGGTAGTAGTCCGGGATCAGCAGCAGCGCCGGCAGGTAGACGTTGAAAAAGGCAAACTGCGGCGAGCGTACCACCGCAAAATAGGCGGCCAGCAATCCGGGAATCAGCGCCAGAATGGCCATGACCGGGAACCCTGAGCAGCGCCAGCGCCGTTCAGCCAGTCGATCCGGGCAATGGCCGCGCCGGAACGCCAGCCACCACTGCACCGGCGGCGACATCACGGGTCACCACGGCATTGGCACCGACCACCGCGCCATCGCCAATGCTCACCCCGGCCAGCACGGTCACCCCGCGGCCAATCCAGACATTGCGGCCAAGGCGGATCGGCGTAGCGCTGTGCCCGGCGTGGCGAATGGCCTGGGTGCCGTCAAAGCGATGATTGGCATCGCGCAGGCTGGCATATTCACCGATCATGGTTCCGGCGCCGATGCTCACCTGCTGGAACGCCACCACATGCACGCCGCGCGACATTACCACGTCATCGCCGATGTCGATGCGCCCCTGCTCCTGCGTCTCCAGATACAGGCCCGGATAGAGGAACAGGTTGCGGCCCAGCGTTACCTGGCCACTGCCGCGCACCTCGGCCACGCCCATGATCACCACCGAGGGATCGACCGGGCCGCTGATGCTGGCGCGCAGGCGGGCATGCGCCCACAGGCGACGTCCGGATTCACCGAGCGTTCCGGCTACACGCGCCAGCGGCGTCAGTGCACCGACCAGCAGTTGCTTTAGCATGCCACTCATTGCCCCCGCCTCCGCTCACTTATACTCGATCAGGCCGCGACGCTGGCCGCGCCAGCGATCCCAGACATAGCCCAGTTGCCCAACCAGGATCGGGATCTGCTGCACATGCGAATGCAGGCCGTACAGGACGCGGGTCAACGGATCGCGGCTTTTCCAGCCGACCTTGCCGGCAGTGCGCAACGTCAGCGCCAGCCACAGGCCAATGGCCAGCACCGGCAGCAGCCACACCCCGCGCAATAAACCCAGCACGCCAATCAACAGGCTCAACAGCAGCACGCCAGCATGAATCCGGTTACGGCGCACCTCGCGATCCCACAGCGGCGTGTCGGTGTGGCGAAAGCGCGCCGCCACCTCGGCATAGGCATGGCCGGCACGCACCGCCCGCCGCCAGTATTGCCGCCACTGGACCATGGCCAGATCATGGCCGGTCATCGGCCGGTCGACATGGAGAATGACCCCACCCCGGGCGCGCAGCCGCCGGCACAGATCCGGCTCCTCACCGGCGATCAGGGTCGCATCAAAGCCGTCCACGGCGGCCAGCGCCGCGCGACGCATGATCGCATCGCCACCACAGAATTCGCTTGGCCCGGGCGGATAGATCCAGTCCAGATCCAGTACCCGGTTATACAGCGAGGCTTCCGGGTGAATCTCACGGCGATGGCCCCAGACCACCACCACCTCCGGCCTGGCCAGTTCGGGCAGCGCATCGGCAACGAAGCGCGGATGCAGAATCGTATCGCCATCCAGGAACAGGATGAACGGCGCCCGCGCCGCCCGCCAGCCGGCATTGCGCCCCAGCGCCGCCGAGGGCCGTTCCGGGCGCACGGTGATCACGCGCGCGCCCAGTGCCGCCGCCCGCCCGGGGCTGCCGTCGCTGGACGCGGAATCAACATAAATCAGTTCTACCGGCCCGCCGATATCAGCCATGGCCCGCACTGATTCCAGACAGCGCGTCAAGCGCTCGCCTTCATTGCGCCCGATCACCACCACCGACAGCAGCGGCTCGACGCCCACCGCATCCGGTGTCAAGAGCTCAATCATCGTCCACCTCCGCCAGCAGGCGTTCATAATCCGCCAGGCGCTCAGCCTGAGAAAAGCGCGTCGCCAGGGCCCGATCGCCCCCGGCTACCCAGTCGTTCAGCAGCACCGCCGGTGCTGTCGCCAGATCACGCAAGCG
>DAITNL010000002.1:42466-68002 GCA_036834665.1 Candidatus Competibacteraceae bacterium
TCGGCATCATCGGCACGAAAGCGGCCACCGGATACCCCCTCCTCGACCAGCAGGGCCGCGCCACCGCTGTCCGGCACCAGAACCGGCACGCCCGCCGCCATCGCTTCCAGGATCGCCAGCCCGAACGGCTCGCTCGGACACAGGTGCAACAGCAGATCGGCGGCGGCCAGCTCTTCCGCGACCGTCTCGGTAAAGCCGACGAAATTCACCTGCGGATGCCGCGCAGCAGCGCGGGCACGCAGGGTGTCCAGATCCCAGCCTGAACCGAGAATGCGAAAATTCAGCGTACCCAGATCGGGATGACGGTCCAGCGTGTCCAGCAGCAGATCAACGCGCTTGATTGGATCGATGCGCGACACGATCACAACCTTGCGAATTCCGTCAGTAGCGAATACTGCCCGGCGCGGCGCGGCGCGCACCCGCTCATCGGTGAGGAAATTCTCGATCACCCGAATTTTGTCCGGTGCGGCACCGTTAGCGATCAGCCGCTCGCGGACAAAGTCCGACACCGCCACCAGCAGTGCCGGGGTCGGATTCAGCAAACGCTTGCGCCCATAGCTCAGGCGCTCGTCAGTGCCGCCATGCACCAGATGCAGATGCACCGCCTTGCGTCGATACCAGGCGTTCAGCGCCAGGAAGGCCAGCGAATGCACCACACCGGTGGCGACGAAGGCCAGCCGCCGGTGCTGCGCCAGCCACGGCCGCAAGCGCCTGGCAAATTCGCGCGGACTGCTAAAGGACGTACCGGGAATGCCCAGGCGCGCGGCCTCCGCCAGGGCTGGTCCCGGCGGCGCCAGCAGCACCGGGCTGAAGCGATCGCGCAACCCCTCCAGGGTGGCCAGCGCCATACGCTCGGTGCCGTAGAGATTACCGCTGTGCAGGGCATAAACCAGAGGCGTGCTCATGTCATCCGTCTTGTTCTGGTGGTTGAAAGGGAACTTCGGGCGCGGACGGTTTGACCCTCGCCTTCCGGGCAAACAGGCGCCCGAACGCGCCCCGGCGCGACGCCTTGGACGGCGGCTGCAGGGCTCTCTCAATCGCATCGCTAAAGCCTGCCACCGCTGCCGTAGCGGGTGCGGGAACCCTCGGCTTGCGACTGAACAGGCGCCAGAACCGGCTCCAGCGCGATACCTTCGGCGCTGCGGCCACCGCGCCACCCACGCCCGGAATCCCCAGGTCGAGATGGGTTTGGATCATCTGGCTGGCAATCACTTCGCTCTCTTCGTACTTTTTCACCACATCCGCGTAATAGCCACCGCCGCGATAGACTCGCAGGCGGTTGACGATCACCCCAAACACCTTCGGGTCCGCTTTTTCCAGCAGGCGGGCGGCGCGCTTAAGTTCGCCCGGTACGGTCTGCCGCGCCGGCACCAGCAGCAGAACGGCATCGGCATAGCGCGCCAGGAACTCGGTATCGGCTGACAGCAGCACCGGCGGCACATCCAGCAGCACCAGGTCATAGCGCTCCAGCAGCGGGTCCAGGGTCGCCGGGAAGCGGTCGTAAAAGGGCAGATGCCGCTGCAGGGCCAAACCCACCGGAATACGATCGGGCAAGGCCCCCTGCGCGGGCAGGATCGCCTCATCCAGAGACGCCTCACCATTGAGCAGATCAATCAGGCCCGGACTCAGCGGTCCGCCCATGAAGCGCTCATCCGGCTTGAGGGCATTGGCCTCGACCGCCACCACCCGCAGGCCGTCATGGCTGAATTCCTGCGCCAGGTCCATGACCAGTTCGGTGACGCCGCTGCCGGCCTTGACGCCGGTAATGGCAATGCGGCGCGTTTGGTGGTGGCGTTTTTCCTGGCTCAGCGCCAGGATCATGCGCCGCATCTGGTCGGTCCACACCAGGCGATTATGCCCGCCTTTCTTATCAAGCAGGGCCGCCACCGGAGCAAAACCCAGCAGACGATGCACCTGAGCGGCGGTCTTGATGCGCCGGTCCAGGAAATCGAGCAGGATCGGAATCACCAGACCCAGCACAATCGCCAGCACCAGAACGATCGCCACCATTTTTTTCGGACCACCGCCGGACGGATATTCGGGCGGCAGGGCCGGTGACTGCAGGCGCAGGAAGCCCGGCGCTTCCGCCTCCAGAGTCAGGAAATCGATGCGCTCGGACACCGCGTTCAACTGCGTCTTGAGGCGATCGATCTCCTGCGCCAGACTCAGCCCCTCGTTGAAGTTGGTGATGAACCAGTTGGCGCGCTCCTGAATGCTCTGCCGCTGCGCTGACAGGGCCTGATCGACCTGTTGGGCCTCGCGCAGGGCAGTGCGCCGCTGCTCCAGCAATTGGGTGCGGGTGGCCTCCATCAGGTTGATGGTCGCAGTCCGGACCTCTTCCTCCAGATCGCGCAGCTTACGTTCGGCGACCGCGCGCAAGGGGTGCTGCGGCGACAGACCGCTGATCTCGTTGAGCAGTTCGCCACGCCGTGCCCACAGGTGATACTTGAGGCTGTTCAAGCCGCTGTCATTGGCAGCGATCTGCGAGGCGGCCGCTTCCAGCGCTGCGGCCGCTTCCGCGCCACCCTTGGGGTCGTAGGCGCTCATGGCGGCCTGGGCGACGATCAGCTTGCGATGGGCTTCGTCGAGGGCGGTGCTGCTGTCCTGCAGCAGACGCTCGTAGGGATTGAGGGCGCTATCATCGAACTTGGTCACGCCGAGGCGTTCGGCCAGTTCCGCACGCCGCGCCGATTTCTCCTGGATATCCTTGACCAGAATCCGTTGCCGCTCGCGCAGATTGGTCAGACGCTCGTCGCTGGCGTACAGATCCTCCTTCTTCATGGTCTCCAGATAGACGCGCAGCAGGGTATTGAGCGTCTCGGCCAGGCCATCGGCCTGCGGGCCTTCCATGCGCACGTTGATCAGATAGGTGTTCTTGACCGCAGTAGCGGCAATCACTTTCATCATGCGCTGGGCTGCCTTGCGATCACTCATGCCCGGCGGCTGCCAGATTGTGCGATAGGGCCCGAGCTGTTTCAGGGTCTCGAGCAGGATGTCGTAGCGCGCGACATTGCGCACCTGCTGTTCGACGTATTGCTGGTACTGGCTGTTGGACTGGAATTCCAGCTCCTGATCGCTCTTGAGCACCTTGGCAAAGCGCGGTGCCACATAGATCGAAGCAGCCACCTCGTAGGTGTAGCCACGCGACTTGTACCAGGCCAGCGGTGCACCCAGCACGACGATGGTCAGCATCACGGCCAGCGCCAGATGGCGATGCTCACGGATGCTGACCATCGGCACAAAGGCGCCGCTGGGGGGCAATGGCTGGGCCGCGGCGCCGCCGCCCATCGGCGTACTGGGATCGCTCATAGGCCGCTCGCGTTGGCAGCGATCGACTGAATGCTGAGCAGCATGGTGAATGGGTTGATCTGGCTCAGCCAGTAGCCCACCGTGGCGACACCGCTGCGCGGTACGTAAACGATATCGCCTTCCTCAAGGGCGATGTTGGGCTCCTGGCCCGGCGTCAGCACCGCGTCCAGCGCCACTACCTTGCTCAGGCCCTGGCTGAGCCGAATGATGCGCATTTCATCAGTGTTAGCGCGCAGGCTCGGCCCGCCGGCCTGACCGAGGGCATCGAGGAACGACATCTTCGGCGTCAGGCGATAAACGCCGGGACGGCTGACCTCGCCGAGCACATATACCGAGGTGTCATAGGCATCGGGGATGTAGATGATGTCGTTGCGCTTGAGGCGGATGTTCAGCGACAAATCGCCGTTGAGCAGCCGCTTCAGGTCCATCCACAGGATCTGGTTGCCACGCATCACCGCGCAGCGGGTCAACACCTGTTCGGGGCGCATGATCGGGAAACCGCCGGCCCGTGACAGGACTTCGATCAGCGAGGGGTTGTCCTCGAAGTGCACTACGCCCGGGTGCTCGACACGCCCGAGAACCACGATGCGGTTGCTGGTGTATTCGTCAATGCGTACGGTGATGTACACATCCAGATAAAACCGCGACAGCGCCTGCTTGATGATGTCTGCGGCCTGATCCCGGTCCTTGTCGAGCAGCTTGACCGTGCCGGCGAACGGCAGGGTGATGTTGCCATCCGGACCTACCGTGTGCTGACCCGATAGCTCGGTGCGCCCGGCTACGATCACGGTGAGCTTGTCGCCCGGACCGATCAGATAGCGATTGGGTACCTGGGATTCAAACTGGCGGATGGCGTCGGCGCTGGAGAAGGTCGCGCTCTTCTCGGGCACTTCGAACTTGGCCGGCGGAATCACAGTACCGGGCTTGAGCTCGGGCAGGGGGGCATCCGGCGTCGCGCAGGCAGCCAGCACCAGCGCGAGCAGCACGCTTAGGATCCACCGCCACCGGCCTTTAATCATGACCTTGCACCATGCGCCGCGCTTACCGGGGCAGTCGCGCTGTTGCGAGCCAACCGGTGTCCGATCCTGCCCGCCACCCTCGCGTTCCGGCTAGTGCAAGCGCGCTAGCGCCGTGGCCTCGTCGTCAAAAATCGAAAAGACCTGCTGCAGACGAGTCAACTCGATCAGCGAACGCACCGTAGGATTCAGATGCAGCAGTACGACCTCGCCGCTCTTGACGCGGGCTGCCTTGAACACTGATACCAGCACCGACAGGCCGCTGGAATCCATGAAGCCGACCTCGGCCAGATCCAGGATCAGCTTGCCGCTGCCCTGCTCGACGATGGCCAGCAGCCGCTGGCGAACCTGGGGTACGTCGGCCATGACCAGCCGACCGGCCAGCGCGACGATATCGATATTTTCGACAGTGCGATGCGTTAACACCATGATGCGACAGCTCTCATGTAGCAAAGGATTGCGAAAGCGGACCGGCACAGACGCCAGCCCGCCAGGAGATCGGTGCATGCGCAGCGGTCGGACTGTTCATGCCGGATGTACGCTGCCTAGCGCCCGGCTCATCGACAGGGCATTCAGGCCATCCCGGGTGTGGTATTCCACCACATCCATGCAGGATTTGATGATCGCCAGCCCGCGGCCGCGAATGCTCCAGGTATCCGGATCACTGAAGTCCGGATCACCAAAGGTGCCAGCCAGATCCAGTTGCCGCGAATCCATGGCGGCACCGCGATCGAGCACCACCAGACAAAAGCGCTCCGGCATCAGGTGAAATTCCACCACCACCGGATGCCCGGACTCACCGCCATAGGCATGCTCGACGGCGTTGTTGGCGGCCTCGACCATGGCCAGATCAATCCGGGCAACTTCGGTGGCCGGCAATCCAGTCAACTGGCATAGACCATATAAGGCGCAGCTGAGCAGCTCAATGCACTCAGGGCGGCTATCGATGGACAGGCTGATAGTCCGGGTCATGGTTGTGACTCACGCTCCACGATCAGCAAGGTAATATCATCCTGGTGGTTGTCGTCGCCTTTCCAGTCACGCAGCGCCCAACCTACCTGCTCGGCAACCTGCGCGGCCGGCAAGTGGGCGCTGCGCTCCAGCAACTGGCGCAGCTTGTGCTCGGAAAACAGCTCGCCGGAGTCGTTGACGCATTCGGTGACACCGTCAGAATACAGGAACAGGCGATCACCCGGCTCCAGGTCAAGAGTAATGGCATCGTAGCTCACCTCGGGCAGCATGCCGACCGGAAAGCCGCCACCGCCGACCATTTCAGTACAACCCTGGGCCTTGTGCAGCCACACCGGCCGCGGATGACCGGCCTGGGTCAGGGTCACCCGGCCCGAGCGTAGATCCAGATTGCCATAGATCATCGTAAAGTACAGAAGTGGATCAATGCCCGACTGGAAACGCTGGTTCAATTCACTCACCAGCACCGGCGGCAGTTCGCTGTCATCCAGTCCGCAATCCTGGCGGCGCAGGCGCTTTTCCTCGCCGCCCTGAGCCAACAGCCGGCTCAGGGTAAAGGATAGCAGCGCCGCCGGCACACCATGCCCGGCCACGTCGAGCTGGTAGAAGCTCAGCTGCCGGTCGTTGATGGTGAAGTAGTCGAACATATCGCCCGCGACGAAGGAACTGGGCTGGAACAGCCATTCCACATTCACCCCAGGCAGGCGCAGGGGGCGCGGCAACAGGGCTTTCTGCATTGCCGCTGCCGACTCCAGATCGTGGCGGATGGTAGTATAGGCTTCCGACAGGGTATGGTTGATGGCGTTGAGACTGCGGTTGCGTTCCTCAAGCGCCGCTTCCAGGCGCAGGATACGCTCACCGGCACGGGTGCGCACCCGCAGTTCTTCGCGATAGACCGGCTTGACCATGAAATCATCGGCGCCAGCGTCCATACCCTGCACCAGCGAGGTCTTGTCCTCGCGGCCGGTGAGCAAGATAAGGTAAACATAGTTGGCGAATTCGGCGGCCCGCACCTTACGGCACAGTTCCGGCCCGGTCAGTCCCGGCATCATCCAGTCGCTGATCACCAGGCGGATCTCACGCTGCTGTAGGATTTCCCAGGCCTCCAGGCCATCGCGCGCGACTGTCACCTCATAGTCCCAGCGCCGCAGCATGGCCGCGATAATGCGCAGCACGTTCGGGTCATCGTCCACCACCAGAATGCGCATGCTCATGGCTGCGGACACCGGAGGCACGGGAAGGGCGCAAAATAACAGGGCGCCGCGCGTGGAATTGGGCAAATGGAAGTCATAGTCTTATGATTCTAACGCCATCCAGTCACCCTGCACACCATCCATTGATAGGTACGCCGGTTTGCGCCATCGGCGCGACGGACTGACCGCCCGCACTTAACTGGAGACGCCTTGATGTCCGTGTCCGCCGCTTCCCCGTCCGGCCAGCATCTGAGCATCAGCGGCATGAGCTGCGCCGGCTGTGTCGCCGCCGTGGAAAGCACCCTGCGCGGCGTGCCCGGTGTCGTCGCCGCCCAGGTCAACTTCGCCGATCGCAGCGCCCAGATCAGCGGCGCAGTGACCGCCGATACCCTGATCGCAGCGGTACGCGCCGCCGGCTATGACGCTGCCGTCATACGCGATAACAGCGCTCTGGCCGAGCGCGATGCCGCCGAGCAGGCCCATTATCGACGCCTGCTGCGCAATGCTGCTGTTGCTGGCGCCCTGGCCGCACCGCTGATGCTCGCCGAGATGGCTGGGCTCCTGCCCGCGCTGGACCGTGCCATCGGGCAGGCATTCTGGATCGCGATAGGTCTGCTAAGCCTGGCGGCACTGATCTACAGCGGTGGCCATTTTTTCAGTGGCGCGGCGCGGCAGTTCCGCCACCACAACGCCAACATGGACACCCTGATCGCCCTCGGCACCGGCGCGGCCTGGTTCTACTCGATGCTGGTGGCTCTGTGGCCGCAGGCGGTGCCCAGTCTGGCCCGGCACGCCTATTTCGAAGCAGCGGTGACCATCATTGCCCTGGTCAATCTGGGCGCGGCGCTGGAAAGCCGGGCGCGCGGCAAGGCCTCGGCAGCCATTGCCCGCCTGATCGGCCTGCGCCCACGCAGCGCGCGCCGGGTCGAGGCCGATCAGGAACGTGATGTTCCAATCGAGGCGCTGATCATCGGCGACCTGATCCGGGTGCGCCCTGGGGAAAAAATCCCGGTGGATGGCGAACTGCTCAGCGGTCGCTCAACGGTCGATGAATCGATGCTCACCGGCGAACCGCTGCCGCTGCTCAAACAGGTGGGCGATACCGTGACCGGCGGCACCGTGAATCAATCCGGCAGTTTCGTGTTCCGGGCCACCCGGGTTGGCGAGGACACCGTGCTGGCGCACATCATCGCCAGCGTCCGCCAGGCGCAAAACAGCAAACCGCCGATTGGCCGGCTCGCCGACCGGGTCGCCGCAGTCTTTGTCCCGACCGTGCTGATCATCGCCGTGCTCACCGCGCTGGCCTGGTTCAATTTCGGCCCGGAACCACGGGCGGGCTATGTGCTGGTCACCAGCCTGACCGTGCTGATCATTGCCTGTCCCTGCGCGCTCGGCCTGGCGACACCGATCTCGATCATGGTTGGGATCGGCAAGGCCGCCGAGCAGGGCCTGCTGGTGCGCGATGGCGCCGCGCTGCAACGGGTCGGCCAATTGACCACGGTGGTGCTGGACAAGACCGGCACCCTGACCACCGGCCGGCCTAGCGTGCAGGCGGTCATCGCCGTCAACGCCTTCGATGCCGATACGGTGCTGAGTCTGGCCGCCGCTCTGGAAGCCGGCTCCGAGCATCCCCTGGCGCGCGCCATCCTCGATGCTGCCCGCGCCCGCAACCTGCCACTCGCCCCGGTGGTGAATTTCGCCGCCCAGCCCGGCCAGGGCGCCACCGGTCAGGTCGCCGGCCATGCCCTGTGCGTTGGCAATCGCGCCCTGCTCGCGGCCGAGGGCATCGACGCCGCACCCCTGCAGGCCGAGACCGCCCAGCGCGCCGCCCAGGGACAAACGCCGGTGCTGGTTGCCATCGACGGCCGGGCCGCTGGGCTGATCGCCATCGCCGATCCGCTCAAGGCCGATTCCGCCGCCGCCGTGGCCCGCCTGCGTGAGCTCGGATTGAAACTGGTGTTGCTGACCGGTGACCATGCCGCTACCGCGCAGGCCATCGCCGCGCAGACTGGCATCGCCACCGTGCATGCCGAGGTGCCGCCGACTGAAAAGGCTGCGGTGATCGCTGCGCTGCAGGCCCAGGGCGAGGTGGTCGGCATGGTCGGTGACGGCATCAATGATGCCCCGGCTCTGGCGCGCGCCGATGTCGGCCTGGCCATGGGCAGCGGCACCGACATTGCCATTGAAAGCGCTGGCATGACCCTGGTACGCGGTTCGCTGCACGGCATCGCCGATGCCATCGCCCTGTCCCGCGCCACCCTGACCAATATCCGGCAGAATCTGTGGGGGGCTTTCCTTTACAATGTTCTGGGCATTCCACTCGCGGCCGGTGCGCTCTACCCGGCTACCGGGCTACTGCTCGATCCGATGCTGGCCGGTGCGGCCATGGCCCTGTCATCCTTTACCGTGGTCAGCAATGCCAACCGCCTGCGCCGCTTCCGTCCCGCAGCCACGCTCACAGCACGGGCCGTATCGAGTCCACCGGATCCAGTCACGCTCACCGACGCGACGTCACACCCGCCAACCGGAGGTCATCCGACATGACGACACTGCTTATCAATCTCGCCGGACTGGGCCTGATCGGCCTGATCGTCTGGTGGTTCTGGATGGCCCGCGCATGATCAGGCTGCCACGCTTTTCGCCTCCGACCTGGCTGAGCAGGCTGGGCCTGGCCACAGTCTCCGTGCTGGCGGTGATCGCCGGTTTCACCGTGGCCTCACTGCTGTTCGCTGTGCTGCTGGTGGCCGGGCTGGCTGCCGGCGGCTGGCTGTGGTGGCAGTTGCGCCGGCTGGCCCGGCAGACCCGGCAGGCCGCGCCAGATATCCTCGATGCCGAATATACGGTGGAGCGGGACTTGCTGATTCTCGAGAATCAGGGCGCCCGAAAGCGACCCGCAGCGCCAGACTCGCGAACCCCGTGACACCCGTGACCATCACCCCTGCATCCGCATCCACTGAACAGCCGGCTGCCTGCATCCGCATCGAGCAGGCGCGCCTGCTGTACGCGCAGGCACCGCTGGGGACTCTGATCAGCCTGCTGGTTGCCCCAACGCTGGCGCTGATTCTCTGGGGGGTGATGTCGCATACGGTGCTGCTGACCTGGCTGGCGCTGCTGGAAACAACTCTGGCGATCCGCTTCGGACTGATCGTCCATTTTGAGCGTCAGGCGCGCCGGATACCGGCGCTGGATACCCTCGACAAGCGGGCCGCCGCCGTGCCCTGGGCCGAACGGTGGATCGCCCGCTATACCTGGGCCTGCACCGCTAGCGGGATTGCCTGGGGCGGCTGCACGCTGTTCCTGGCACTGTCGCCCTCGCTGGTCTACGACACCTTCATCACCCTGGTACTGTGTGGAGTGCTCATGGGCGGGGTGCTGACCATGACCCCGGTACTGTTCACTTACCTTGCCTATGCGCTGCCACTGGCGCTGCCAACGGTACTGTGGCTGCTGCTGCAGGATGACCCCCTGCACGTCGCCATGGGCGCGACCGGCCTGCTGTATCTGCTGCTGGCGCTGGGCACCGCTCAGCGTCACCACGACACCATCCTGCGCTCGCTGCGCCTGGCGATGGAAAATCTCGGCCTGGCGCACTCCTTCGCCCACGCCAAGGAACAGGTCGAGGACAGCAACCGGCGCCTGGCCGAACAGCAGGCAGCAATGCGCGACAGCGTCGAGGCGATCCGCGAATTGTATCGGGTGGTCTCGACGCCCTGCCGTCATCCCAGCGATCAGATCCAGGCGCTGCTGGCGATGGGCTGCCGGCGCTTTGGCCTGGCCATTGGCATCCTGGCGCACATCGAAGGCGAGCGCTACGAGATCATCCAGGTGCTCTCGCCCGGCGGCGAAATCGCTCAGGGCGATATCTTCAACCTCGATGACACCTACTGTCGCGAAACGCTGCGCACGCAGGGTCCGCTGGGCATCGAACAAACCGCCACCAGCCACTGGCACAGCCATCCCTGCTACCGCAAATTCCGTCTGGAAGCCTATTTCGGCGTGCCGGTACGGGTCGGCACCACCGCTTACGGCACGCTGAATTTCTCCGACTTCCGCCCGCGACCCACACCGTTCACCACCGTCGATCGCGAACTGATTCAGCTCATGGCCGAGTGGGTGGGTGGCGCCCTCGAACAGGAGCGCATGGCCACCGCCGCGCAACGCCAGCAGGCCCTGCTCGCCCACGCCTCGCGCCTCAACACCCTCGGCGAGATGGCCTCAGGACTGGTGCATGAAATCAACCAGCCAGTCACCGCCATCACTCTGTACACCGAAGCCTGCCTGACCCGATTGCGCCGCGGCGATATCGATCCCGAGGAAACCCGCGACCTGGTCGAGAAAATCGCCAGCCAAAGCACCCGCGCCAATGCCATCATCCAGCACATCCGCCGCTTTGCCCGCCAGGGCAAGCCGCAATACACGGTCAATCCCGTCGGCGAGATGCTCACCGAGATCAGCGACTTCCTGGAACTGGAAACCCGCCGCCACGGCGTGCGCATCGGCTATGACATCGCCCCGGATCTGCCTGCAGCCCTGGCCGACCGCCTCCAGGTCCAGCAGGTCGTCTGCAACCTGGTGCGCAATGCCGTCGATGCCACCACTGCCAGCACTGCCCTGCGCGTGGTGACCATCCTGGCGCGCACCGCCGAGGCCCAGATCGAAATCGCCGTACGCGACAGCGGCCCCGGTCTCAAGCCCGAAGAGATGGAGCAACTGATGCACCCCTTCTTCACCACCAAGCCTGAGGGATTAGGGCTGGGGCTGCCGATCAGCCAGTCCATCGTCGAGGCGCATGGGGGTCGCCTGTGGGCCACGCTCAATCTCGACGGTCCCGGCATGACCTTCCATTTCACGCTTCCGGCCGCCAGCAGCACCGAACCGCGCACGCAGCGACCGGCGCACGCGCTCGAAACCAGCCTCGCCGGGAGGTTCTAAGATGTTCAGTCTGCGGCGCGTCCTGGGGCGATGCTTTCCTCAACTGCTGCCCGACGCGCTGCTCGACGCCGCAGTGTTCACCGCCCCGGCAACACGACGCTCCTGGTTGCAGCAGCTCTGGCATCACCGCAGCCACCCGACCACGATCAGCCTGCTTTATTTTGGCCTGGGCCTGTGCTGGCTGCTTGGCGGCGATCTGCTGATCAACGCCTGGCTGCACAGCCTGACGCCGCCACCGCTGGCACTGCTGCTCAAGGACGCGCTCCTGGTCGTACTCGGTACCGGCATGCTCTACGGCCTGCTGCAGGCGCACGCCCGTCGCGCCCGCCGCCTGCACCAGGTGCAGGACATGCGCCTGGCCGAATTCATCGAAATGATCACCGATGTAGCCTTCATCAAGGACCAGGACGGGCGCTATCTGCTGTTCAATTCCGCCGGTGCCCGCCTGGTAGGACGCCCGCTCAATGAATGCCTGGGCCTGTGCGATCACGACCTGTTCCCGCCTGAGCTGGCCGCCAGGATTTGCGCTGATGATCTGCAGGTACTCACGCAGGGCGCCTTGCTCAACTGCGAAAATCACCTGCTGATGCAGGGCGAGACCCGCGTATTCCTGTCCACCAAGTGGCCCTATCGTGATGCCAACGGCCACATCATCGGCATCATCGGCATCGCCCGCGACATTACCGCGCAAAAGCAGGCCGAGGAGCTGCAGCAGCAGGCCCGCGATAGCCTGGAGATGCGTGTCCGTGAACGCACCGCCGCGCTGCTGGACGCCAATCGCAGCCTGGAGCAGCAGATCATCGCCCGCATCCAGGCCGAAACCGCCCTGCGCGACAGCGAGGAACGCTTTCGCCAACTGGCCGAGCACATCCGCGAAGTGTTCTGGGTGTACGGACTGGCCGAGGAACGCATTCTCTACATCAGCCCCGCCTATGAAGAACTCTGGGGGCGTGCTGTGCAGAACCTGCTGGAACGGCCGCTGGACTGGCTCGAAGCGATCCACCCCGAGGACCAGCCGCGCCTGCGCAGCGCCCACGTCCGCAAGCTCGAATCGGGCTATCTCAACGAAGAATACCGCATCATCCGCCCGGATGGTGCAATTCGCTGGATCTGGGATCGTGGCTTTCCGGTGCGCGATGAAAACGGCCACGTCTACCGGATCGCCGGACTGGCTGAGGACATCACCACCCGTAAACTGGCTGAGGACCAGTTGCGCCGGCAGCAGGTGGAACTGGCGCGCATGTCGCGGCTCAGCCTGGCGGTCGAACTGGCCTCAAACCTCGCTCACGAACTCAACCAGCCGCTGGCAGCCATTGTCGCCTATACCCAGGCCTGCCTGACCCTGCTGCGCCTGGGCAAGGTCGATCCGCGCGATCTGGGCGGCACTCTGGAGGAAGTGGCCAAGCAGGGTTTCCGTGCCGGCGAGATCATCCGCCATCTGCGCGAACTGGTGCAGAAACATCCCGCTGCACAGGGCGTGGTTGATCTCAACGCCCTGATCCATACTGTGCTGCATTACGCCCAGCTCGAATTGCGCCAGACTGGGGTGGTGCTGGTGCTGGAACTGGATGAAAACCTGCCTGCAGCGCTGGCCGATGATATTCAGGTACAACTGGTGGTGCTTTACCTGATCCGCAACGCCCTTGAAGCCATGCACGACAACAGCACCGACGATCGCCGCCTGGCGGTGCGCACCAGCATGCCGGAGCCGAGCAAGGTTCAGGTCACCGTATGCGACAGCGGACCGGGGCTCAGTCCGGATGCGACCATGCGCCTGTTCCAGCCGTTCTTCACCACCAAGCCCGGCGGCATGGGCCTGAGCCTGTCCGCGAGCCGCTCAATCATCGAAACCCAGGGCGGACAACTCTGGGCGACGGCCAATGCGGATCGCGGCCTGTCACTGCACTTCACCCTGCCGGTTTATCGCAATCTCGGCCTGCCCTCCCTGTCCAAATCACGCCCCTGAAGTCCACGATGAATAGAGAGCAATCCACCGTCTTTCTGATCGATGATGATCAAGCCGTGCGCGATGCCGTCGCGCTGCTGCTGCGCGCCGAGGGTCTGCAGGTGGAAACCTTCGCCAATGCACCCAGCTTTCTCGAATCGGGAGCGGCTGAGCGCCACGGTTGCCTGGTGCTGGATGTGCGCATGCCGGGCATGAGCGGCCTGGATCTGCAAAAGCAGTTGCAGGCGCAGGGCTATCGCATTCCGATTATCTTCATTACCGGTCATGGCGATGTGCCGATGGCGATTCGCGCCATGAAGGCCGGCGCCTTCGATTTCGTCGAAAAGCCGTTTCAGGGCCAGATGTTGCTCAAGCGCATCCGCGAAGCCCTGGTGCAGGACGCTGAAGAGCGCTGCCGCCGGGCGCAGCGCGCCGATGCCGTAGCGCGCATGGCCCTGCTATCGCCGCGTGAACGGGAAGTGCTGGAACGGGTCGCCGCCGGCCAGTACAACAAGGTCGTTGCCGCCGAACTGGGCATCAGTCTGTCGACGGTGGAGATTCACCGCAAGCGGGTGATGGAGAAGCTGCAGGCCGAATCGCTCTCCGATCTGATCCGTCTGCTGGCCCTGCAAAACGACGCCAGCTAACCGCCGGGCTTGCGCCGCATGGCAAAGGCCTGCAGCGCCGCCCGGGCCTCGGGCGAAGCCAGTTGTTCGATGAAATAGCCCCCTTCCAGAGCCACCGTCGCGCGTACCGCATCGGCTTCAGCACGCTTGATCAGCGCCTTGGTCAGGCGCACGGCTTCAGCCGGTTGCGCAGCCAGCCGCTGCGCCTTCTCCAGCGCCAGCGCCAGCGTTGCCTCGGCATCGGCACCTATGCCATTGATCAGGCCCCATTCCAGGGCCTGCTCGGCGCTGAACGGCTCGCCCAGCAGCAGCAGCTCCGCCGCGCGCGGATAGCCGAGCAGGCGCGGCAGCAGCAGGCTGGACCCCGCCTCCGGGCACAGGCCGAGATTGACAAAGGGCAGTTGCAGCCGCGCCCCGGCACGGGCATAGACCAGTTCGCAATGCAACAGCAGGGTCACGCCAATCCCCACCGCCACGCCATTCACCGCCGCCACCAGGGGCTTGGCAAACTGGCGCAGCGCGGCCAGGAAACGGAACACCGGACTACCCTCGCCGGTTGGCGGTGCAGCCAGGAAATCGGCGATATCATTGCCGCTGGTAAAGCTGTCGCCGCTGCCGGTCAGCACCACCACCCGCACCACCGGATCACGCTCGGCGGCCTCCAGCGCTGCAGTCAGCGCCGTATACATGGCCTGGGTCAGGGCGTTCTTCTTGTCGGGACGCTCGATGCGCAGGAGCAAAACATGCTCCCGACGCTCGGCGACGATTTCCGGAATGCTGTTTTCAATCATATCGTAACCTCCACCGCGCGGTTCCAGGTGATCACCGCAACACTCCCGCGCCGGCGGGAATCCCACAGGTTCAGATACCCGCAGCACCGCTTGATAGGCTATAACAATGGGGTTCACAGCGTTTATCCGCCAGCCTGACGAGAAGCGATCCACCATGAACCCTGCTGACAGCGTGCTGCTGACCGACCTGTATCAGCTCACCATGCTCCAGACTTACCACGCCCAGCGCATGCATGAAACGGCTGTGTTCGAACTGTTCGTGCGCCGCCTGCCGGAGCAACGCGGCTTTCTGCTCGCCGCCGGCCTGGAACAGGCACTGGATTATCTGCAAAACCTGCGCTTTCAAGCGGCGGAACTGGACTGGCTGGCCAGCACCGGGCGATTCAGCGCCGACTTCATCGCTGCACTGGCCGATTTCCGCTTTACCGGCACCGTCGAAGCCCTGGCGGAAGGCACAGTCTTTTTTGCCAATGAGCCAATTTTACGGGTCATCGCACCGCTGCCCGAGGCGCAACTGGTGGAAAGCCGCCTGATCAACATCCTGCACCTGCAAACCCTGATCGCCTCCAAGGCGGCGCGTTGCGTGCTGGCCGCATCCGGCAAACTGCTGGTCGATTTTGGCATGCGCCGCGCCCACGGTGCCGAAGCAGCGCTGCTGGCCGCCCGCGCCAATTACCTGAGTGGCTTTGCTGGGACCGCCACGGTGCTGGCCGGGATGCACTTTGACATTCCGCTGTTTGGCACCATGGCCCACTCGCTGGTGCAGGCCCATGCACACGAGGCCGATGCCTTCGCGCACTTTGCCGCTGCTCAGCCTGATAACGTCGTGCTGCTGCTCGACACCTATGACACCGAGGCCGCCGCACGGACCCTGGTGCAACTGGCGCCGCACTTAAGCCAGCGCGGCATCGCCATCAAGGGCGTGCGCATTGACAGCGGCGATCTGGCCGAGCAGGCACGCAGGGTGCGGGGCATTCTCGATGCCGGCGGCCTGCGTCAGGTCACGATTCTGGGCAGCGGCGATCTCGATGAGGACCAGATCGCGGCACTGCTGGCAGCCGGTGCGCCCTATGATGGCTTTGGCGTTGGCACGCGCCTGGACGCTGCTACCGATGCCCCAACCCTGGACATGGTCTACAAGCTGCAGGAATACGCCGGCACGCCACGGCGCAAGCGCTCGACCGGCAAAGCCACCTGGCCAGGCCGCAAGCAGATCTACCGGCAGCACGACGCCGACGGCCTGTTCAGCGGCGACTGCATCGGCCTGGAAAACGCGCCGCAGGCCGGCGAACCGCTTTTGCAGCCGGTGATGCGCGCCGGCCAGCGGCTGGCCCCCCCGGAATCCCTGGCCAGCATTCGCGAACGGGTCCGGCAACAACTGGCGGCGCTGCCGGTGGCCTTGCGCGCCAATCGGCTTGATGCGCCGTATCCGGTGGCCATCGCCCCGGAACTGCGCGCGCTGGCCGCACAACTGGATCGGGAGACGCATTGACCGGACCGAGCTGTTGACCGCCCACGCATGATCCACCCCCCTTGCCCGCAACGTCTTCTCTGGAGCCATCAGCCGCATGCCCAGCACCCATCTGCACCCCCTCCTCTCCGCGCAGCCCCTGACCCGCAAGGGCAAAATCGTCACCGCCGAGGATGCCGTGCGCCTGATCCGCGATGGCGATACCGTGGTCACCGGCGGCTTTGTCGGTATCGGCTTTGCCGAATATCTGGCGCTGGCGCTGGAAGAGCGTTTTCTCAATAGCCAGCAGCCGCGCGACCTCACCCTGGTCTATGCCGCTGGCCAGGGCGATGGCAAAGAACGGGGCCTGAACCACTTCGGCCATGAGGGGCTGATCAAGCGCGCGATCGGCGGTCATTGGGGGCTGGTGCCCAAGCTCGGCCGCCTCGCCATCAGCGGCAAGATCGAGGCCTATAACCTGCCGCAGGGGGTGATCTCGCACCTGTTCCGCGACATCGCCGCCCACAAGCCCGGCACGCTCAGCGCAGTCGGGTTGGGCACCTTCGTTGATCCGCGCTTTGGCGGCGGCAAAATGAACGCCCGCACCACCGAGGACCTGGTCGAACTGATGACCATTGCCGGGCGCGAATATCTGTTCTACAAGGCCTTCCCCATCGATGTCGCTCTGATCCGCGGCACCACTGCCGATGCCGATGGCAACATCTCCATGGAACGCGAAGCCCTGACCCTGGAAGTGCTGGCCATCGCCACCGCCGTGCACAATTCCGGCGGCGTGGTCATCGTGCAGGTCGAGCGCCTCGCCGAACGCGGCAGCCTGCATCCGCGTAACGTCAAGATTCCCGGCGTGCTGGTGGACTGCATCGTGGTCGCGCCGCCGGAATACCACTGGCAGACCTTCGATCAGCCCTACAACCCGGCGTTCAGCGGCGAAATCCGTGTGCCGCTGCAATCGATCGCCGCGATGCCGCTTTCCGAGCGCAAGATCATCGCCCGCCGCGCCGCCTTTGAAATTCTACCCAACAGCGTGGTCAACCTCGGCATCGGCATGCCCGAGGGCATCGCCAACGTCGCCAATGAAGAAAAAACCATCGAACTGATGACCCTGACCGCCGAACCGGGCGTGCTCGGCGGCATTCCTGCCGGTGGACTCAATTTTGGCGCCGCCAGCAATACCCAGGCGATCATCGACCAGCCCTCGCAGTTCGATTTTTACGACGGGGGCGGTCTGGACATCGCCTTCCTGGGCATGGCGCAGGTCGATCAGCAGGGCAACGTTAATGTCAGCAAGTTTGGCAACCGCCTGGCCGGCGCCGGTGGCTTCATCAATATCAGCCAGAATGCCAAGCGGGTGGTGTTCGTCGGCACCTTTCTCGCCGGTGGCACGGTGCGCATCGAAGAGGGCCAGTTGCACGTCGTTACGCCCGGTACCGGCCGCAAGTTCCTCAAGGAAGTCGAACACCGCACCTTCAGCGGCTCGCACGCGGTCGCCAAGGGCCAGCCGGTGCTGTACATCACCGAGCGCTGCGTGTTCCAGCTCACCGCCGATGGCATGGAACTGGTGGAAATTGCCCCCGGCATCGATCTGCAGCGCGATATCCTCGCGCACATGGATTTCCAGCCGGTGCTCAAGCAGCCGCCGCAGCTGATGGATGGGCGCATCTTCCAGCCCGAGCCGATGGGCCTGCGCCGCGCCCTGCTGCGCCTGCCGATCGAGCAGCGCTTTACCTACGATGCCGAGGACGATCTGTTCTTCGTCAATCTGGAGGGCTATGAAATCAAGACCCTGGAGGATGCCGAAGCGATTCGCCAACAGGTGACCCGGCACCTGACATCGCTCGGCCGCAAGACCTATGCCGTGGTCAACTACGACAATTTCAGCATCGATCCGGATCTGATCGACCCCTATACCGACATCATCAAGGATCTGATGAACCGCTTCTATTCCGGCGTCACCCGCTACACCACCAGCGCCTTCCTGCGCATGAAGCTCGGCGATGCCCTGGAACAGCGCGATGTTGCCCCGCACATCTACGAAAGCGCCGGCGCAGCCCGCCGCCATCTGCGCGAGGCCCAGTCCGGCCTGACCGAGGAGGAGCTGCGCATCGCCAGCTACGGCGGCACCGGCTGATGCGCGCAGCCCGGCGTGCGCGGCAGAGCCGCCGGGTCTATGCTGTATTGCAGCGCAGCATCGCGCGTTGCGAGGGATCGGCCATGACTACTGCCCTGTTCATCGTCGCCACCGAGAAGCGGGTCGGCCTGACCACGGTCGCTCTTGGCCTGGTCCACGCCCTGGACCGTGAAGGCATCCCGGTCGGCTTCTGTAAACCCATTGCCCAGCCACACGCCACCGACACCGGCCCGGAACGCTCGACCCGGCTGGCACGCATCGTCACCAGCCTGAACCCGCCCGAGCCGATCCCGGTCGCCGAAGCCGAAAACCTGCTGGGTCATGATCAGGAAAATGTGCTGCTTGAAGAGGTGATCGCCCGCTACGAACAGGCCGCGCAAAAAGCCAGTGTGGTGGTTGTCGAGGGCCTGGTCGATACCGAGGAACAGCCGTTCGGCACCCTGCTCAACGCTAAGATCGCCCGTGGCCTCGATGCACGCATCATCATCGTCACCGCCCCGGGTCGCGACACCCCGCGCCAGATCGCCGACACTGTGGAAGTCGTCGCCCAGTCCTACGGCGGCATCCGCCACGAGCGCATGCTCGGCTGCATCATCAACCTACTCGATGCGCCGGTGGACCCGGTCGGCCACATCCGTTTCGACTTCAGTCGCGCCGAGGAATGTCCGCAGCCCGGCCACGCCGCCGAACTGCAGGCCGAATGCGCCCGGCACTGGCCAAGGACCTTTAGGCTGCTCGGCTGCATTCCCTGGCAGCGCGAACTGATCGCGCCACGGGTGCGCGACATCATGCCGATGATCGGCGCGCAGATTCTCAATGCCGGGCAGCTCGACCGGCGCGTCACCCATGTCGCCCTCGGTGCGCGTACCCTGGCCAACAGTTGCCCGGAACTGCGCTCCGGCGCGATGCTGATTACTCCGGGTGATCGCGAGGATCTGCTGCTGGCGGCCTGCATGGCCGCAATCGGAGGCACCCATGTCGCTGCCGTGCTGCTCACCGGCGGCATCAAACCCGATCCGCGCATCTGGACCCTGTGCATGCCGGCGCTTGAGGCCGGCCTGCCGATCCTGACCATTCCCCACAGCACCATGCAATCGGTGCTGTACCTGCCCTATCTGAATCTGGAAATCCCGCTCGATGATCGCGACCGCATGCAGCGGGCGGTGGATATCGTGGCCGCGCATGTCAGCCTGGAGTGGAAGGAACCCCTGCTCAGCCAGATCGAGGAACGGCGGCTCAGCCCACCGGCCTTCCGCCATATGCTGGTGGAGCGGGCCAGTCGCGCCCGCAAGCGCATCATCCTCCCCGAGGGCAACGAGCCGCGCACCCTCGAGGCGGCGATCATCTG
The DNA here is from genome assembly GCA_036834665.1 of Candidatus Competibacteraceae bacterium. Classification (GTDB taxonomy): domain Bacteria; phylum Pseudomonadota; class Gammaproteobacteria; order Competibacterales; family Competibacteraceae; genus RXIX01. The sequence continues at coordinate 62,195 of DAITNL010000002.1, forward strand.
TCATCAGCGCGGCATTGCCCATTGCGTGCTGATGGGCGATGCCGGGCGCATGCAGCGCCTGGCCGCCCGCCATGGTTTGCGCCTGCCATCGGATCTGGAAATCATCGATCCTACCGCCATCGCCCAGCGGCATATCGACGCCATGGTAGCGCTGCGCGCCCACAAGGGCCTCAGTCCGGCCCTGGCCGAGGAGCAGCTGCATGACCCGGTGGTGCTCGGCACGGTGATGCTGCATCTGGACGAGGTCGATGGGCTGGTGTCCGGCGCGGTACATACCACCGCCAACACCATCCGCCCGGCGCTGCAGATGATCAAGACCGCGCCCGACGCGCAATTGGTGTCGTCGATCTTCTTCATGTGCCTGCCCGAACAGGTGCTGGTCTATGGCGATTGCGCCATCAACATCACGCCCAACGCTGAGGAACTGGCCGACATCGCCATCCAGAGCGCCGATTCCGCCCAGGCCTTTGGTATCACCCCGCGGGTGGCGATGCTCAGCTACAGCACCGGCACCTCGGGTAGCGGCAGCGATGTGCAAAAGGTCAAGAACGCGACCCGCATCGCCCGCGAACGCCGTCCGGACCTGCTGATCGATGGACCGCTGCAATACGACGCAGCGGCGATCAAGGCCGTTGCCGAAAGCAAGGCGCCGGACAGTCAGGTGGCCGGGCGGGCGACGGTATTCATCTTTCCGGATTTGAACGCCGGCAACACGACCTATAAGGCCGTGCAGCGCAGCGCCGAGGTGATCAGCATCGGGCCGATGCTGCAGGGCTTGAACAAGCCGGTGAATGACCTGTCACGCGGGGCGCTGGTCGAGGATATCGTGTTCACCATTGCCCTGACCGCGATTCAGGCCGAGCAGGCGGCGGCACGCAAGCGCGGCGGACGCTGAAGCGCGCCCGGCGCTCAGAACCGCTCGAAGACCTCGACCCGCGCCGGAGGCAGATTGCTCCAGACGATCTTGCTCGACAGGCGGCGAAAACGGGGCAGCAGCCGCAGCTGGGTACCGCGCAGGTCATAGGTATACTGGATCAGCGGATGGCCCGGCAGCAGCAGGGTTTCGAACTGCTGGCTGATGGCGCGGGTGACCGCCGGCGGCAGGGAACGCAGCGGCAGGCTGGACACGATGCTGCCGATGCCGCCGCCGCGCAGCCGGTCATGCTCCAGCAGATGGGCGAGTTGAGCAGCATCACCCTGAATCACCCGCAACTGCGGAAAGCGCTGGCGCAGGTGATTGGCCAGAATCGGCGAGCGCTCGATCACCACCAGTTTCCAGGAGGGCACGCCATGCTTGAGCAGCGCTGTCGTGACTGCACCGGTGCCACCGCCCAGTTCCACCACCAACCCCTCCCGATCCAGCGGCACTCGCGAGGCCATGCTGCTCGCCAGCGCCGGCGTGCTCGGACAAGCCGCGCCCATGGCACGCGGATTCGCCCAGATTTCCCGGGTGAACAGCGCCAGCGAAGCGGCACCAGGATTTTGCAGCAGACCCTTTACAAGACGTTTCATATCCCATCCAGACAGCACGAAATCAACAAACCGGTGTTTTCACGCCAAGCCCGCAGCAGCATGGCAGAACCACCGGAACCGGCACTTCGGCAAACAACCGGGCGGCAGTAACCGACCCGGACCGGGCTGAAGCATGACCAGCACAGGGTCAACCAGCGGCATTTTACTGCAATGCGGTACGGCGGTCTTGATACTGAGCGACCGGCGCGATTTCAGCGAGGGTTTTTGCCGCGTGTTGACATCGAAATGGCGGCAGAATGCCACGATGGGCAGTGGAAAGTCGCCGCCAGCACTGTCACTGGCGGCGGCGCGAGCCGGTTCAGGCGTTGGCGGAGGTGCGTAATGCTTCCTGCTCCGCCTCGAACAGCACCGAAGCGATCTGGTGCAGGCCCTCTTCCTCGGCGAGCTCGGAGATTTCCTCCCACGAGGCGCCCCGGTCGATAGCGGCGGCGGTCCTACTGTCAGCGGGCAGATCCTGACGGGCCGCCCGGATAAAGGTATCGGTGGCTGCGCCCGCTTCCTCGACGGCATCCGGCCCATCGCGCAGAGCTTCCTGCTCGGCCTCGAACAGTACCGAAGCCAGTTTATGCAGGCCCTCAGCCTCGGCCAGCTCGGAAATCTCCTCCAGGCTGGCACCCCGGTCAATGGCAGCGGCAGTCCTGCTGTCGGCGGGCAGGTCGTCCCGGAACGACTGGAGCATGGCGGCGATATTTCTCATCTCCACGGATTAAAACTCCTTGGGTGGTGGTGGGTAAAGTCAGGTCAATCACATTCGGGCCCTTGCGGGGCTGGGCCCGTTATCGTTTGCATACGCGTTATAGAGTCTATGGCCTTGGCGGGGAAAAACAACGTTCGCCCCGCCACCATGTTTCAGTGCAGTACCAGCCGTGCCCGGCGCGCCTCGATTTCAACCATGGGGTCGATGAAGCTGAACAGTTCGCGCAGCAGGGGGCGGCGCTCCTTGTCGGCGATGGCCTGCTCCAGGGTGTAATGGAACGGGGCGCGGGCACCGTGATAGTCGGTCACGTCGCCGATCTGCTGAAAGGCAAAGCCCATGATCTGCAGGTGACGCGCCAGCCAGGGCTCCATCATCGAGAAGCTGTGGCGACAGCGGGTCATCACCGCCAGTGACAGGACCGACATGAACAGGGCAAAGCTGAGCAACGGAAAAGCGCGGTACTCATCGCCATTGCTGAGCGGGATGACGGCGCTCGCGCCTAAGGGTGAATCATGCTCGCCATGGCGGCGCCGGAAGTGGCTGGACACCGCCAACCGCGAGATCTCGCAGACGCCATCGTGGCGCAGGCGGCTGGGATACGCCTTGTCATCACGCAGGCTGGCAGCGCAGTAGCGCTCGATGGGCAGGACGATATCGTCATCGTCGCCGGCGTGGATGAGACGCACACAGCCGGCAGCCATACCGCTTTGCCGGTGCAAAATCAGGCAATGGGTAGCGTGCTCGTCGTAGTCGTCATGCTCCAGTCCACCAGGGCAATCCTCCTCACGCTCGAAGTGGAATTCCTTGCAGAACACCTCATAGCGCACCTGCTGCACCTTGCGCATCAGCTCCGGGGTATCGGCAATCGCCACCACGAAGTATTGCTGGAAAGGTTCCATCATATCTCGGAAGCTTTTCATGGGATTTACTCGAAGCTCCTGTCGCGTGTTGACGATTTACCCAAGACAGCGGAGTCGTGGGTCGCGGTTAATGTCACCAATGACCAGCAGGCCATTATCCTATGCAGTAAAAATGTTACAAAATAAATTCATTAGGAAACTTCGATCATATAATGATTTTAGCAATTTTCACGTTATACGCTAGGCTTGATAGTGAAGGATGATCCATTCGGGCATTTTTCAGCAGTTACACCGTCCTGGAATCCTCCTGCTGAGCATTGCGCCGGTCGCCAGCGGCTTTTATAAAACTGGCTACAATCTAAGCAAACTTTCTCAAAAACCCCTATTTCCGATATGGCTTATATCGGCAACGCCAAGCAAAAAAACAGTTTCGGGTTAAGCCATGAACTCATTTTTCTTTCTAGAGACGATCATCGCGCCATGAATCTGTCACTGCCTATTCTCGTCGCCGTGGTCCCGACACTGCTAGCCGCCTGCTCGCCCTCTTCTCCAGAGACATCGCCCGCCATCCGACCGGTCAAGACCGTGATCGCAACGGCTGAACCTATCGACCGCATCTCGAAATACGCCGGCGAGGTGCATGCCCGCCACGAAATCGCGCTCGCTTTCCGGGTCGGTGGCAAAATCACCAGTCGTCAAGTGGAAATTGGCCAGCAGGTACAACCCAATATTGCCATGATGCAGCTTGATCCTGGCGATCTGGTTCTCAACGAACAGGCACTGCGTGCGCAACTGGTAGCCGCTCAGGCCGAACGCGATCAGGCCATCGCCAAATTCAATCGGGCTAAGGCACTGCTCGACCGCAATCTTATCAGCCGCAATGATTTTGATACACTCAAGGGCGCCCATGACACGGCACAGGCGCGGGTCCAGCAAGCCCAATCACAGCTTTCCGGTGGCACCCGCCAGACGGGCTATACCCAATTGCGCGCCGATCAAACCGGAATTATTACTGCCATTCACGCGGAAGTTGGACAGATGGTGGCCGCCGGTCAGCCGGTTCTTAATCTGGCGCTACCCGGTGAAAAGGAAGTTGCTATCAGCATCCCGGAGAATCGCCATAATGAATTGCAGGTCGGGGAGGAAGTGAAGATCAACCTATGGTCGATGCCGGGCCAGACCTATCGTGGCCAGGTACGGGAAATCGCGCCGCTAGCCGATCCGCTCACCCGCACCTATGCCGCCAAAGTCGCATTCATTGATCCCGACACTAACGTGCAACTCGGCATGACCGCATCGGTACAGGTCAGTCGGCGACTGGAAGCGGCGGCTATTCGCCTGCCCTTGACTGCCCTGACCGAACAGAATAGTCAAGCTGCGGTGTGGGTAGTGGATCCCCAGACACTGAAAGTCACGCGGCGCGCGGTCCAGCTCGGCGAGTTCCATGGGGATCAGGTCATTATCGCCAACGGCCTGGTTCCCGGTCAGCGGGTAGTTGTCGCCGGAGTCCACAAACTCTACCCGGACCAACAGATTCGTCTGCTGGATGACACGCCATGAAAGGCCCAAACCTGTCCGCCTGGGCCATCAATCATCCCCCGCTGATTCGCTATTTTATCGGCCTGCTACTCCTCAGTGGCGCATATGCCTACTTCACACTCGGGCAGATGGAGGATCCTGAGTTTACGGTCAAGGTCATGATCATCAAGGCTTACTGGCCGGGCGCAACCGCCCATGAAATGGAGCAGCAAGTCACCGATAAAATCGAGAAAAAACTGCAGGAAACGCCCTGGCTGGATTTCATCCGCAGTTACTCCAAGCCTGGAGAAACATTGATCTCCGTTCATCTGAAGGAATCGGCTCCGCCCAAAGCCGTACCAGACATCTGGTATCAGGCACGCAAGAAAATCAGTGATATACGCTATCAACTGCCAGAAGGCGTGCAGGGACCGCTCTTTAATGACGAATATGACGATATTTTCGGCTCTATTTATGCATTCACCGCTGATGGTTTTAGTTATGCTGAACTCAAACGTTACGTTGACAAGGCACGTCAGGAGTTGCTGCGGCTAGGCAATATTCGCAAGGTTGATACTATTGGTGCGCAGGACGAAAAGATTTATGTCGAGACGTCGGACCGGAAACTCGCGGCGCTCGGTATTGATCCCATGCCCATATTCTCGCTACTGGCAGCCCAGAATGCCATGGAGACTGCCGGAGTCCTGATCACGTCCAGCCGCCGCGTACCACTACGGGTGGAAGGAAATTTCCGGTCCCTGGACAGTCTGCGCGCGATCGGCATTCGCGCCACCAATGGCCGAATCTTCAGTCTGGGTGACATTGCTGAAATCCGGCGAGATTATGAAGACCCACCAACCGTCAAAATGCGTTACCAGGGTCAGGACGCTATTGGCTTATCAGTATCGATGGTCAAGGGTGGCAATATTCTGGAACTGGGTGCTGATTTACACCGTGTCTTCCAAAAACTGCAGGCTGATCTACCGATCGGCATCGATATTCATCAAGTGACCGATCAACCGCGCGTTGTCAAAGCGGCGGTTAATGAATTTATGAAAAGTTTTGTCGAAGCACTGATCATCGTGCTCGGCGTGACGTTTCTCAGTCTGGGGTGGCGTGCCGGAATAGTCGTAGCGCTGTGCATTCCGCTGGTACTGGCCATGACATTCCTCAGCATGAAATTTTTCGGTATCGATCTAA
>DAITNL010000003.1:0-2486 GCA_036834665.1 Candidatus Competibacteraceae bacterium
GGTCGGCCAGCACGGCGCCCAGTTGCGCGGCGGCCTCGAACAGCTTGGCGGTCTTCGAATGGATCACCGCCATATAGCGCTCTTCGCTGGTGTCGGCATCATGGCAATTGAGCAGTTGCAGTACCTCGCCCTCGGCGATGGTATTGGTGGTATCGGCGAGGATTTCCATCACCCGCATGCTGCCAATATCGACCATCATCTGGAACGAGCGCGAGTAAAGAAAATCACCCACCAGCACGCTTGCCTGATTACCCCAGATGGCGTTGGCAGTTTGCCGGCCGCGGCGCAGGCTGGATTCATCGACGACATCATCATGCAGCAGGGTCGCGGTGTGGATAAACTCAACGATGGCGGCAGCAGCGATATGCGCGTCGCCGGCATAGCCACAGGCCCGGGCCGCGAGCAGCACAGTGACCGGCCGCAGCCGCTTGCCCCCGCTATCGATGATATAGCTGGCCAACTGGTTGATCAGCACGACGTCGGAATGCAACTCGCGGCAAATCAAGGTATTGACGGCCTGCAGGTCGTCGGCGATGGGCGCGCGGATGTGTGCGATATCCATGGAGCGGCAAAGGTCCTCGTGAATAACGCCGGTCATGCTACGGTTTGCCTAGGGAAGGGTCAAGGCAACAGGGCTAAGCGTCGCTGCAGGCTGGAATTTATTTGACCTGCGCCAGACGCACAGCTAGAATCGCATCCCTTTAGTTCGGGACGGAACGAGCAGTTTCTTGGAGAGTGCATAAATGTACGCTGTCATCAAAACCGGGGGCAAGCAATACCGGGTCGCCGAGGGCCAGACCCTCAAGGTCGAGAAAATCGACGCCGAAGAAGGCGCTTCCGTGGAATTCGACACGGTGCTGATGATCGCCGATGGCGAGCAGGTCCGCATCGGTGCGCCCTATATCGACGGCGCCCGCGTCACCGCCACCGTCGAATCCCAGGGCCGCGGCCCCAAGGTGCGGATCGTCAAGTTCCGCCGCCGCAAGCACTACCGTAAGACCCAGGGCCATCGCCAGAGCTACACCGAGCTGCGCATCAGCGGCATCAGCGGTCTCTGACGGGTGCCCGGGCGGCATCGAATCACGAGGACTTGAAACATGGCACACAAAAAGGCAGGCGGCAGCAGCCGCAACGGTCGCGACTCGCAGGCGCAACGCCTCGGCGTCAAGCTGTTCGGCGGCCAGTTAGCGCTTCCGGGCAACATCATCGTCCGCCAGCGCGGCACCCAGTTTCATCCGGGGCTGAACGTCGGCTGCGGCAAGGACCACACGCTCTTCGCCAAGGCCGAAGGCCAGGTGGTGTTCGAGACCAAGGGTCCGCACAACCGCAAGTATGTGAGCATTTATCCGGCGTCGTGAATCACCGGCGGTCCGGGTGCGTCAAAAGCCCCGTTTGGGGCTTTTTTTTGTCCACGGTCCGCGGAGAACGCCATGAAATTTGTCGATGAAGTGATCATCCGCGTCGAGGCCGGCGATGGCGGCAACGGCTGTGTCAGCTTCCGCCGCGAGAAATACATCCCGTTTGGTGGCCCCGACGGGGGCGATGGCGGCGACGGGGGCAGCATTGACCTGCGCGCCGACCCGGAACTCAATACTCTGGTCGATTACCGCTACACGCGGCGTTTTCGCGCTGAGCGTGGCCAGAACGGTATGGGCGCCAACTGCACCGGCCGCAGCGGCGCTGATCTGGAAATCATCGTTCCAGTCGGCACCCTGGCCTACGACGCCGACACCGGCGAACTGATCGGCGACCTGATCGCCCCCGGCCAGCGTCTGCGGGTCGCGCAGGGCGGTTTCCACGGCCTTGGCAACACCCGCTACAAAAGCAGCACCAATCGCACCCCGCGGCAGGCCAAGCCCGGCACCCCCGGCGAGGCGCGCAACCTGCGCCTGGAGTTGAAGGTGCTTGCCGATGTCGGCCTGCTCGGCATGCCCAATGCGGGCAAATCGACTCTGATTCGCGCCGTATCTGCGGCCCGGCCCAAGGTCGCCGACTATCCTTTCACGACCCTGCATCCGAATCTGGGCGTAGTGCGGGTCGGACCGCTGAAGAGCTTTGTGATGGCCGATATTCCCGGCCTGATCGAGGGCGCTGCCGAAGGCGCCGGGCTGGGCATTCAGTTTCTGCGCCACCTGTCGCGCACCCGGCTGCTGCTGCATCTGGTCGATGTTTCCCCCTACAGTGACAGCGGCGACCCGGTGAACGATGTCGCGGTGATCCTGGCCGAGCTGGCCAAGTACAGTGCTGAACTGGCTGAACGCGAGCGTTGGCTGGTGTTCAACAAGCTGGACCTGCTGCCGGCGGAGCAGCGCGCGGCGCGGGTGGCCGAGATCGTGACAGCTCTGGGTTGGGATGGACCGGCGTTCGCGATCAGCGCGGTCGATGGCGCAGGCACCGAAGCGCTGATGCAGGCGGTCATGGAGCGGCTGGACGCGCGGCAACGGGCCGATGCGGCGGCTGCGGCTGCGGCTGCGGCTGCGGCTGCG
>DAITNL010000003.1:2586-46248 GCA_036834665.1 Candidatus Competibacteraceae bacterium
CGCGCGGCAACGGGCCGATGCGGCGGCTGCGGCTGCGGCTGCGGCTGCGGCTGCGACGCAAGTGGATATGGGAGCACCCGGCGATGTTCAACAAGACCCGTGAACAGTTAGGTGAGGCCCGGCGCTGGGTCATCAAGATTGGCAGCGCCATGATCACCAATGACGGTCAGGGCCTGGACAGCTTCTCCATTGATGCCTGGGTGGCGCAGATGGCCGAGCTGCACCATGCCGGACGTGAGGTACTGCTGGTAACCTCCGGCGCGGTCGCTGAGGGCATGCGCCGGCTGGGCTGGCCGCAGCGACCGACGGCGCTGGCCGATTTGCAGGCGGCAGCAGCGGTTGGCCAGATGGGGCTGGTGCAGGCCTGGGAATCAGCGTTCGAGCGCCACGGCATCCAGACTGCACAGATTCTGCTGACCCATGAGGATGCGGCTGACCGGCGCCGCTATCTGAACATCCGCAATACCCTGCGCAATCTGTTGCGGCTGCGGGTCATACCGGTGATCAATGAGAACGATACGGTCGCCTTCGAGGAAATCCGCTTCGGCGACAATGACACCCTTGGCGCGCTAGTCGCGAATCTGGTCGAGGCCGAGCTGTATGTAATTCTCACCGATCAGCAGGGCCTGTATGACCGCAATCCGCGCCAGTTCAGCGATGCCCATTTGATCGGCGAGGGCCGCGCCGGCGATGCTGCGCTGGAAAGCATGGCCAGCGGCGCGGGCAGTCTCGGCAGTGGCGGCATGCTCACCAAGCTGCGCGCGGCGAGCAGGGCAGCCCGCTCCGGCTCGTTCACACTGCTGGCCTGGGGGCGCGAGCGGGAAGTCCTGCGGCGGGTCGCGGCCGGCGAGGTGCTCGGCACCCTGCTGCGGCCGAGCCAGAGCCCGGTCGCGGCACGCAAACAGTGGCTGGCCGTGCAGTTGCAGGTACGGGCGCGCCTGCATCTGGATGCCGGCGCGGTGCGGGCGCTGCGCACGGCGGGCAAGAGCCTGCTGCCGGTCGGCGTGACGGCAATTGAGGGGCGTTTCGAGCGCGGTGATCTGGTAGCCTGTCTTGATCCGGGCGGTGTCGAAGTAGCGCGCGGCCTGGTGAATTACGATGTTGAACAGGCACTGCTGCTGATTGGCAAAACCACCCGGCGCATCGAGGAACTGCTCGGCCATATCGACGACCCCGAACTGATTCACCGCGACAATCTGGTGCTGGTGTAGGCATTCGTTCTACCCGCGTCGCTGAAAAACAGGCTTATCCGGTATTGGATAAGCCTGTTCTATTTCCATTCCATGCATAAGTGCATCGCTGCTATTTGCTATCCAGCCACTTATCATGGATGCGCTGATACGTTCCATCCTCGCGCAGACTCAGCAAAGCACCATTGACCTTCCTGCGCAGCAGGTTTTCCTCTGGAAAGATGAAGCCCACATCATTTTTATTAAACTCCGGGCCCACGACTCTCACCAGTCCCCTGCCCTCATGGGTCGCGTAGTAAATCTGACCCGCCGCACCCAATAGCACGGCATCCACCCTGCTCTCCAGCAGTGCCTGATAAATCTCGCTGGTCTGTGCAAACTCTACGACCTGAATGCCGTGTTCCCTGAGATAACGGACAGCAGATCCACCTGACAGGGTAGCAACCCGCTTGCCGTGCAAATCATCCGGTCCATTGATCGCCCCTCTGATCTGCTGCACCGTCAGGTTCGTGGTCAATTGAGCGGTATAGGATGCGACAAAGCTGATGCCAACAAACATCCAGAGTACCGAGAGTGTGCGCACCAGCCAGCGGCGCGGAAATCGATCCACTGCCTGAGTCAACAGAGTCGCCGCTGCCCAATACATGGCATAAAAGATACCGGGAAAATAACTCTGGCTAGGAATCATGCCGTCCGGATGGCGCTGTTCCAATATCCAGGCGACATGCGCGGCTATGACGACGAACAGGAGCGCGATACCCAGCCACGCCAGGGTTGCGCGAGAGAATAATAGATCCAGCAAGCGCCACAGTGACGAAAACGCCACCACCTCTCCACTTGCACTATTCCGCACCATAACCTGCAGACCGGATTCCAGAATCGGATAGGAAAACTCGAATTCCCGGTCACGATCGGAAGTATAAAACAGGCCAGACACAGCGACATCAGCATTTCCATCGCGCAGGGAATTAAAAATCTCATTCACATTTGGCATCAAATAATAGGTTGTTTTAGCGCCGATACGCTTACTGATTTCATTCCAAATTTCGATGCTGAAACCGGTCAATACACCATCTTGATCAATCACAAAAGGCGGCAACACGACGGTGGCCGCGCGCACGGACAGACCCTGATTCTCGGCGTATACCGGAGATATCCAGACCATCGCCAGCAATAGCATGGCTATCAGACGCAGCAGGATAATCGACATCGCAACCTTCTTAGAACCTATCTGCATAACAAAGATATGGATTGATCTGCAAATGAATGTTCACAAGATACTTCACGCAGCAGATGCATGCGAATCGCAAGCCCTGGAACCACATAGTGGCCTCAATTGAATTATAATGAGCTGTATCAATAAACTATCAATATCTTTTCAAAAGCAGGAGGTACGTCATGGATCGTCGCTGTTTCCTCAAGATCGCTGCTCTATCCTCCGCGAGTACGGTTCTGCTGTCGCCCGACGCCACCGCACGCGGCATTCCAGCGCAGAACCTTCCGGGTGGTCCCTTAGGCAAATGCTACGCCCCGCCCAATAACCCCGTCATTCTCACCACCCTGACTGATCTGTTCAAAATCGGTCCAGGGCCGTCCAGTTCGCACACCATCGCACCGCTGCGCATCGCGAGCAATTTCCGCGAGACGGTCGCGGCACTGCCTACGGAAACCCTGAATCAGGCCCAATCCATTCAGGCCCATCTGTTTGGCAGTCTGAGCGCCACCGGTCGTGGTCATCGCACCGACCGGGCCATTCTGGCTGGCCTGATGGGACAGAAGCCGGACACCTGCGATACCGCCCTGATGGACCAGTTGGAAGACACCCACCGTTCCTATACTACTCAGATCGGCGGCAAAACATTTACCGTGGATCAGAGCACCATCGTTTGGGATCAGGTCAAGCACTCTTATCCCTTCTCCAATACCCTGATCATGCGCTTGATGGGGCCGGATGCCACCGTGTTGTTCGAGCGCGAATACTATTCACCGGGTGGCGGTTTCTTTCAGTGGAAAGGCCAGCCGGCTCCGGATCGCGGCCAGCCCGTCTATCCCTATGGCAATATGACGGCTTTCAAGCAACTGGCACGGGAGCGTCAGAAGAATCTCGATGAAATCCTGCTGGAAAATGAAAAGGCCATTCTGAAGGTCGGCGATGCCGAGATTCTGGCGCATCTCGACCAGGTGCTCAGCACTATGGAAAATGGTGTAAATCAGGGCCTGAGTGAAGAAGGCGTGCTGCCCGGGCCATTTCCGGTTTACCGCCGGGCCAAGCGACTGTATCAGAGCGCCCAGAACGCCAGCGATGGCGATGGATTCATGAATCGGCTGAGCAGTTATGCGCTGGCCGTCTCCGAAGGCAATGCCGCTGGCCGGCTGGCGGTCACCGCGCCCACCCTGGGTTCCGCTGGCACTCTGCCCGCCCTGGTTTACCTGATGAAGCATCAACTGAAGTTTTCTCAGGACGCGATGCGTCAGGGATTGCTGGCGGCGGGACTGGTGGGCTTTCTGTGCAAGAACAACGCAAGCGTCGCCGGCGCCGAAGTCGGCTGTCAGGGCGAGATTGGCGTTGCTTCGGCGATGGCTGCCGCCATGCTCGCCCACGCCAGCGGTGCGCCACTGGACACCACGGAAATCGCCGCGACCAGCGCCCTGGAGCATCATCTGGGCATGTCCTGCGACCCGGTCGGCGGCTTTGTGCTGATCCCCTGCATCGAGCGCAATGCCTTTGGTGCCATCAAGGCTTATAACGCCTATCTGCTGGCGAAAAACGAGATCGCCACACAACACTGGGAGGATCTGGACCGGGTGATTCTGGCGATGCTGGAAACAGGACGGGCGCTGCCCGCACCGTTCAAGGAAATGGGCACCGCCGGTCTGGGCGTCACCATGGTGAATTGCTGAACCCGCGTTTCATGCATTCGCGGCGGAAAACCGCGCGCGGCCATGCTGAAACAGGCGCCGCCTGCCCCGTGACTCCATCGCATCCAGCGTTGCAGTCACGGGGACAGCCGGGACGCTTCAGACGTCACGCGGCATCTTTAAACCAAACCGCCAGTTTTTCCTTTTCTTCCTTGAATCCCGGCCGCGCGAATACAAAGTGACCCCCTGGGAAGATCATCTGTTCGAAAGAAGCAAACTGTTGCGGCACCGGGGACTTCCATTCCACGATGGAAGCTGAGGGCATGACCAGAAAATCATGCTCACCGACCATATTGAAGAAATGGATATTGGACACATCGCCGTAGAAGTGGAAGGATTCCTTTTGTTTCTCGCCTGATGAAAAACCCTCCTCCAGAATGTCCATCAGCGCCGCGAATGGCACCCAGCGGTCATCGTAGGTGAGCATCAGTGCTTCCGAGAAGGTCTTGGGTCCGGCCTCCCAGAAACGCTGCCAGAACCATTGCGTCATTGAACTGCTGGTGCCCTGCATCAGCATCATATCGAGTGTAAACAGGGAAATGCCGCTATTCTCCAGGGCCGGTCGATAGGGCTTCATTGTGTGGTAAAAATTCAGGAAGGTTCTGGCCATTCCCAGGTCGCGACTGCCGAGAATCGGTGAGCCGTAATAGGCGATCTTGTGAAACCGCTTCGCGTAATCCTTGTCGCTCTGCATCTTCCGGTTGATGAGATGCGAGGTAATCAGACCGCCAATGCAAATGCCGAAGATATTGAGGCTATCCACTCCGTATTCTTCAAGCAGGGGTGACACAGCCTTGTCGTTCAGGGTATCGGCCAGTTTGTCCAGTGTCCAGCCGGGCAGGGTAAAGATGCTTTCCTTGCCCCAGTCCATCAGATACACGTCAAAGCCGTGCTTATTGAAGAAGGAAATAAAGCTGTCGTCGTTGAAGAAGGTTCCGTAAGCCCGGGTCATGATCGAGTAATTCAGGATCAGGGGGCGCTTTTGCCGCTTGCCTGCTTCGGGCTGCGCAGAGAATTTCCAGATATTGAAGTTGCTATCCTGGTAATAGGGCTGCGCGTTGGAGTTCGCATAAAAGATGGGATCTAACATGTTGCCCTCATTCAGCTTGAATTATGGTTTTGGGCGAACAGCACGGTTACACGATTCGTTTCAAATCGTGCATATGCAAGTGTAGCAGGCGCGGCGGCGGGCACCGGGCCGCGTCGATGATCCAACGCGACCGGGTGGTCAAGAGATTCAGGAGGAGGGGTAGACGATCAATTGCTGGCCGGCTTTCAGCGCCACCCGGTCGTTCAGGCCATTCCACTGCGCCAATTGTCCGGACGGCACGCCATGGCGGCGGGCGATGGCCGCGAGGGTTTCTCCTTTGCGCACCGTGTACCGACTCGGCGCGACCAGCTGGGCGCCGGGTGCACTGGCCACCAGGGTCTGTGCCTGCTCGCGCGGCAGCAGCAGGTTATAGGCGCGGGCTGGCGGTTCGACACCCTGCTTGAAACCGGGATTGAAGCGGCTGAAATCTTCTATCGGGATGCCAGCGGCGATGATGCTGTCGATGACCTTGTGATCGGCAGTCAGATCGACCCGGTACAGGTAGGGCTGGTTGTCGATCAGCGGCAGCTTCAGGCCATAGGCGCCGGGATTGGCGACGACATGCGCCAAGGCGACGATGCGCGGGACGTAGTCCTGGGTTTCCCTGGGCAGTTTCAGGCTCCAGAACAGCGACTGCGACACCGGCGGCGCATCCGCTGCGCCCGCTACCGCCAGGACCTCGCGGATCAGCGGCTGGGTGTCCAGGCCAGGATGGGCAATGACCGGCGCGGATTCGGCGGTACGGGCCTTGATCGCGTCCTGCACCGCGCGCGGGCCGGCGTTGTAGGCGGCCAGGGCCAGCAGCCAGTCGCCATTGAACTGCTGATTCAGATAGCGCAGATAACGCAGCGCCACCCCGGTTGAGGTGTGAATATCCAGGCGCCCGTCATAACCCTCGGCCAGCAGCAGCCCCCATTCCTGTCCGGTGCTGGGAATGATTTGCCAGAGCCCGGCGGCATCCTTGGGCGACAGCGCGGTGGGATCGAAAGCACTTTCCACCATGGGCAGCAGGGCCAGATCCATCGGCAGGCCGCGCCGGTCGATATTCTCGACGATATAGTGCAGATAGGGGCGGGCGCGCTGGGTGAACAGGTTCAAATAGCCGGGCTGGCGCTTGAGCGTTTCCAGCTGCTCGGTGATGCGCGGATGCTCGATGTCAGCCAGCGCCATGCGCCCACGCATGCGCACCCAGAGATCCGGGCTGGCGAGCGGCGCAGCCGCCTTGGCCGCCTTGGCAACGGTGCGGCCTTTTCCACTTTCCTTGCTCTTGACGGCGGCCAGCGTGCGCGGCGGCGCCGGCTGTGCTGTGGCCACGGCCGTCACCGCCACGGGTTTGGATGCGCGCGTAGCCGATGCCTGGACGGCGGCCTTGATCGCGCCCGGCGCCGTCGGCAGCACCACGGTGATGCGGGGTTGATCCTGGGTCGGCGCGGGCGCCGTCGATGCTGCCGGGCGTATCACGGCCACATCCGCTGAGGCAGCAGCAACTGCGGCGGGTGTGGCACTGGCCGGGGCGCTGACCGGCGCTGTGGCGGTATCCGGGGCGGATTCAATCACTGCAGCAGCCGCAATCGGCGGCGTCTCGGAACTGCTCTCGGGTTGCGGCAGCGCCGCGCAGGCGCCCAGCGTAGTGGCTAGGCAGAGCGCAGCAGGCGTCGCAAAAAAGGTTCTTGGCATCGTTATTTTCCCGGTCGTAGCGGTGACGTGCGGCCGGCACGAACGATCACGCCCACGCAACGTTGCAGACACCACGCAGGCGCTCACCCGGCATTTCCGGGTCATGATGCTGATTTTCAGAATTATTTTCAATAAAACCGGAAGAATTCACGGAAAATGCCGGTCATATCAGGCCGCGCCCGTCGCCACCGGCCGCTGCGGATCGCGAATCCACTCGCTCCAGGATCCTGCGTACAGTCGCGAACCGGACAGCCCGGCGACCTCCATCGCCAGCAGGTTATGGCAGGCGGTGACCCCGGAACCGCAACTATGCACCACCGTTGCCGCCGCTTGTTCACCGAGCAGCGCCGCAAACCGCGCCCGCAAGGCAGCGGCCGGCAGAAAGCAGCCATCGGCGGCCAGGTTACTCTCGGTCGGCAGATTGAGCGCGCCGGGAATGTGGCCGGCGACCGGATCAATCGGCTCCATCTCGCCCCGGTAACGCGCCGCACCGCGGGCATCGAGCAGCAGCTCATGCGCAGGCAGGGTCCGCACCTGTTCCACCGTCAGCCACAGCCGATCATCCGGGCGCGCTGTAAAGGTCCGCGCCGTAATCACCGGCGCATCCGTGCTCAGCGGCAAGCCGGCACGCACCCAGGCCGGCAGACCGCCATCCAGCACCGCCACCGCCTCATGGCCCAGCCAGCGCAGCAGCCACCACAGCCGCGCCGCCGCCAGCATCCCGCCCAGATCGTCATAAGTAACCACTTGGGTCTCGGGCCCAATACCCCAGGCGCCAAGCGTTGCCGCCAGCCGGGCCGGATCGGGCAGCGGATGCCGGCCGGTCGTAGCGGTCACGGGCGCGGACAAATCCTCGTCGAGATGGGCATAGCGGGCACCGGGAATGTGGCCAGCCCGATAGGCGCGGCGACCGGCGGCCGGATCGGCCAGATTGAAACGGCAATCGACCACCACCCAGTCGGGACGGTCGAGATGGGCGTGCAGGGTAGCGGCGGTCATCAGCGTGGTATGAGCCATGGCGAATGGGAGTCAGGTTTGCGGATTGACGGGAAAGCTCAGGGGGCCGGCACCAGCCAGTCAAGCCGGGTCTGGCCATGCACGCCACCGCCGAGCCGTTCGAGCAGTTCCGGCAGCAAGCGACCGAGCATCCGGTCGAACTGCCAGGGTGGGTTAATGATCACCATGCCCGTGCCATGTAGGCCACGCGGCGCGTCATACGGTTGCAGGCCGAGTTCGGCGCACAGGATCGCCGGAATGCCCAGCTCCTGGAGCTGCCGCTGCCAGCGCTGGCTTGGGATGCGCTCAAGGATCGGATACCAGAGGGCCACGATCCCGCCCGGCCAGCGCTGATGGATCGTCTGCACCGCTGCACGCAAGCGCTCAAACTCGTCCCTGCGCTCAAAGGCCGGATCAATGAATACCAGACCACGGCGCTCCGGCGGCGGCAGAAAGGCTTTCAGGGATGCGTAGCCGTCGGCGTGATGCACCGCGACCTGCCGATCACCGGCAAAGGTCGCCTTGAGCAGCGGATAGTCGCCAGGGTGCAGCTCGGTCAACAGCAGCCGGTCACCGGGGCGCAGCAGGGCGCGGCTCAGCCAGGGCGAACCGGGGTAATAGCGCAGCGCGCCATCGGGATTCAGCGCCCGCACCTGGTCGCGATAGTCGCTTAACTCCGCGCCCAGCACCGGCGCCGGCCACAAAGCACCGATACCAGCGGCAAACTCACGGTTTCTGTCCGCGGCTGGCGCGTGCAGATCGTAGCGACCTGCGCCGGCGTGGGTGTCGAACACGCAAAACGGTTTGTCCTTGCGGCGCAGGCTGTGCAGCAGTTGCAGCAGCAGGATGTGCTTGAAGACATCGGCGAAATTGCCGGCATGAAAGGCATGGCGATAGCTGAGCATCGGGATCTTGGTGCAGGCTCTCAGTTCTCAGTACAGCGGTCGATGGCCGCCTCAGTCGGCGAATTGCCGCAGGCGCACCGGACGGCGGCGCGCGCCCCAGGTGCCGGGCTGGTCTTCAAACACGCCGGCGCAGGGCGTACCACAGCTGTTGCAGCGGCCCTCGGCGGTCAGATTCCACACGCCGAGCGTATACCAATCGCGACCGATCAGCTTCTGGCCACAGTGGTGGCAATAGGTACTGCCGCCTTTTTCATCGTTGACGTTGCCAGTGTAGGCATGGTGGATACCGTTTTGCAGCGCGATGCGCCGCGCCCGGCTCAGGGTCGAAGGTGGCGTCGGCGAATGGCTCATCATCTTAAAGTCGGGATGAAAGGCAGTGAAATGCAGCGGCACATCCGGGCCGAGATGTTCCATCACCCACTGGGTCAGCGCCTCCAGTTCGGCATCGGAGTCATTCTCGCCGGGAATCAGCAGGGTGGTGATCTCGAACCAGACCGAGGTTTCCTGCTTCAGATACAGCAGGGTATCGAGCACCGGCTGCAAATGGCCACCGCAGATTTTCCAATAGAAGTCCTCGCTGAAGGCCTTCAGATCGACGTTGGCAGCATCCATGTAGCGGAAGAACTCGCGGCGCGGCTCCTCGCACATATAGCCGGCAGTCACCGCTACCGAGCGAATGCCGTGTTCGCGGCAGGCGATCGCGGTATCGATGGCATATTCCATGAAGATGACCGGATCGTTATAGGTGTAGGCGACGCTGCGGCAGCCCAGCTCATGCGCTACCCGCGCCAGCTTGTCCGGCGCAGCGGCATCGGCCAGGGTATCCATCTCGCGCGACTTGCTCATATCCCAGTTCTGGCAGAACTTGCAGGCCAGATTGCAGCCGGCGGTGCCAAACGACAGCACCGGCGTACCCGGCAGGAAATGGTTGAGGGGCTTTTTCTCGATCGGATCGATGCAAAAGCCGCTGGAACGGCCATAACTGGTCAGGACGATCCGGCCGTCGTGACAGCCACGCACAAAGCACAGGCCCTGCTGGCCCTCGTGCAACTTGCAATAGCGTGGACAAACATCGCATTGCAGCCGCCCGTCATCGAGCGCATGCCAGTACTGGGTAGGAAAGAAATCGGTGGTTATCGCATGCATGGGCGTCCTCCTCGATCCAAGGCGCCTGTTTTATCCAAACCGGCCGGGTGGCCGCGCTTGTGCTATTGCCGTGCATTCTGGCACCTATACTGAATTGAGTTTAGCGATCCTGAAAGGACACCGGGAGAACACCCATGCATACTGTACGCGCACCCGCAGTTGCGGGCCTGTTTTATCCAGCGGATGCCGCTGAATTGCGCATCCAGATTCAGCAGTTGCTGAATCAGGTCAAGCCGCTTGCAGAGCCGCCACCCAAGGCCATCATCGCCCCGCACGCCGGCTACATCTACTCCGGGCCGGTCGCCGCCTCCGCTTATGCGCGCCTGCGCGCCGCGCGCGGCACCGTCGAGCGGGTGCTGCTGCTCGGCCCCAGCCACCGCGTTGGCTTTCGCGGCATCGCCGTCAGCAGCATGACCGCCTTTGCCACCCCGCTGGGCACCATTCCCATCGACCAGAACGCCGTCGAACAGTTGCAGCAACTGAAGGATGTCGGCTTCCTCGAACAGGCTCACGCCCAGGAACACAGTCTGGAAGTGCAGCTGCCGTTCCTGCAGATCGTGCTGGGCGATTTTCAGCTCGTGCCGATGGTCATCGGCGATGCGCGGCCGGAAACGGTCGGCGCGGTGCTGGAATTGCTATGGGGTGGCCCGGAAACCCTGATCGTGATCAGCTCCGATCTTAGTCATTACCACGACTATCCGACCGCCCAGCACATGGATGGCGCAACCTCGCGGGCTATCGAAACACTGCGTTATGAAGACATCGGCTATGAGCAGGCCTGCGGGCGCAATCCGCTCAATGGTCTGCTGTGGGCAGCGCGGCGCAAGGGCCTGCACATCGATACCGTCGATCTGCGCAATTCCGGCGATACCGCGGGCCCGCGTGATCAGGTCGTCGGCTATGGCGCCTACCTGCTGCACTGAACCCTCTGCCTGATCCGCTACCCGTACTGAGACTCCGTCATGCTCACCGCTTCTGCAACGCCTACCCTGTCGCCCCGGGAACGTCGCATCCTGCTCGATCTTGCCCGCACCTCGATCCAGCATGGCCTGCACCATCACCAGCCGCTACCCGTCGATCTACGCGATTATCCCGAATCCCTGCAAGCGTTGCGCGCCACCTTCGTCACTCTGGAAAAACAGGGCCAGTTGCGCGGCTGCATCGGCACACTCATCGCCCATCAGCCACTGGTGCAGGATATCGCTGCCCACGCCTACGCGGCCGCCTTTGACGATCCGCGCTTTCCAGAACTGGCTGCGGAAGAATTCGCACACCTGGGGCTGCACATTGCCGTGCTGTCGCCGCCAGAGCCGTTGCACTTTGATTCCGAGGATGCGCTGCTGGAGCAGTTGCGCCCGGGCATCGACGGGCTGATCCTGCAGTTTCGCCGGGGCCGCGCCACCTTCCTGCCGGCGGTGTGGGAACAGTTGCCCGATCCCTATGTGTTCCTGGCCCAGCTCAAGCACAAGGCCGGCCTGCCGCTGGACTTCTGGTCGCCGGAACTGCGCGCCGAACGCTATACCACTGAAGCCTTCGGCGACGCCGACGCCGAATCCACCTGAAGCCGTCGCCAGCGGCGCAGATCGGCCGGTGTGTCCAGATCCCAGCCCGGCGCCAGCTCGGACCAGTTCACGCCGAGCCGGTGCAGGCGCCGCCGGGTCGCCGCCAGCACCTGCGGCGTACCCCAGGCGATGCCCTCGAACAGTCTCCGGCAGGGCCGGCGCAGGCCGATCAGCACATAGCCACCATCCGCCGCCGGTCCGAGCACCGCATCGGCACCGCTGGCCAGATAACAGGCCGCCGCACGCAATTCCGCCCCGCTTAGCGACACGCAATCGCCACCGATCAGCAGCGCGTAATCCCCCGCAGCCAGAGTCTGGCGCAGGGCCTGCGCCATGCGCGCACCAAGATCGCCGCTGCACTGCCGACGCAGACGCACGCCATACGCGCGCCGACAGGTGTTGAAAAAGCCATGCCGGCTGTCGGGCGCGCACCACAACTCCACCGGCCCGAGTGCCGTGGCCGTGGCCATGGCCAGCGTCCGCCGCAGCAGCAGCCGATACAGCCACGCCGCGCCGCGCGTGCCCAGCACCCCAGCCAGCCGGGTTTTCACCCGTCCCGGCACCGGCGCCTTGGCGAACACCAGCAGCCGCATCCGCGGTACGCTCAGCCGATCCACACCCGATCTCCCGCCGCGACCTGCTCGAACAGCGCCAGCAGCTCGGTGTTGCGCATGCGCACGCAGCCATGCGACAGCGGCACGCCCAGCGGCGCGCTGTCCGGGCAACCGTGAATGTAGATGAAGCGACGCAGCGTATCGCACTCACCGCCCCGGTTGCGCCCCGGCTCCAGACCGGTCAGCCACAGAATCCGGGTTAGAATCCAGTCACGTTCCGGATAGCGAGCGGCCAGTTCCGCATCATAGATCTCGCCGGTCGGGCGCCGGCCCACGAACACTGTGTTTTCTGGCAGGCCAGCGCCAATGGCGATGCGGATCCGGTGCCAGCCGCGCGGCGTACAGCCACTGCCACGCTGCTCGCCAGGACCGTTGCGGGCGGTGGACACCGGATAGCTCACCCGCAGCCGTTCGCCTTCAAACAGGCTCAGCCGCTGCCCGGCCAGATCGACGCGCAGCAGCCGCTCGCTCACCGCCAGTCCTTGTAGGGATGGCGCACCAGTTGCGAGTTGTAATAACGCAGGTCATGGGACACCTCCTCGCCAATCCAGTCGGGGCGCGCGAATGCTTCGTCAACCGCGCCCAATTCGACTTCGGCGACAATCAGTCCGGCGTTATCGCCGCTGAACTCATCCACTTCCCAGAGATGATCGCCGTAGTGGAGAAAGTGGCGGGTCTTCTCCAGCAGCGGTTTCTCGCACAGGGTATCAAGCAGCTCCTCAGCCTCGGCCAGCGGAATGCGGTACTCGTACTCGCGGCGCGCAATGCCCAGCGTGCCGCTCTTGATGTTCAGGTAGCCCTCGCCGCCGGCGACCCGCACCCGTACCGAGCGCGTCGCATCGCTGACTAGATAACCCTGGCGCATGCGCAACGAGCGCTCCACCTGATCGCGCCAGCGCCCATCACGCAGCAGGAATTTATGTTCGATTTCCAGAGCCATGCTGTTCTTCTCCTCGATGCGGAATCAGCCCACGCAGCTTCCGTAGTGATCGGGCAGGTCCGGTTGTGCATTGAAGCGACACCCTTCGCCATATCTTGGTGTTTGTGTATGCTTGTTCACAGCCTACCCCCCTAACACCGCTGTCCGGGAAAATGTCCAATGAGCGATATCGATCTCAACCAACTGCCACTACTCGATGAAGACATCATCATCGAGTTGCGCGAGATCATGGAAGATGAATTTACCGACCTGCTGAATACCTTCCTGCATGATCTGCCGGTGCAACTCGCTCACATGGAAGCGGCCGTCGCCCAGAGTGACAGCAATGAGCTGTACAACGCAGCACACAAGCTCAAGTCCAGTTGCGGCAGTCTCGGCGCGCTGCGTCTGGCTGAAGTGGTGCGCCGCCTGGAGCAGGCGGGCCGTGACGGCACCGTAGCCGATGCCGTAGCGCTGCTGCCGCTGGCGCGCGAGTTCACCGCTACGACCATGGCCCGCCTGCAACAGCACATCGAATAGACGAAACGGGCGGCACTGCTTCAACCGGTCAACCGTTCCAGCAGACGCTCGACCGCCGCGGCCCGCGCCGCGGCGTCGGGTAGTTCCTGCAGAAAACGCAGCCGGTCCTGGCCATCGAGCTTATAAACCCGTGGCTGCTGCTGAATCAGCCGCACCACGCGCGCCGGATCGATTTTCGGTGCCGGCCCGAACACGAAGCGCCCACCCTTGGGGCCAGCCTCGATCCTGCGCACCCCGAGCGGCAAGGCCCGCAGCTTCAGTTCGGTCACCCGGAACAGGTGCTTGAGCGGTGGCGGCAGCAGACCAAAGCGGTCGATCATCTCCACCTGCAGCTCACGCAGCGCGCCAGCATCGGCGGCACTGGCAATGCGCTTATACAGAATCAGCCGGCTGTGTACATCAGGCAGGTAATCGTCGGGAATCAGCGCCGGGCTTTGCAGATCGATTTCCGGACCGTGATCAAGCGGTCGATCCAGCTCCGGTATCCGCCCGGCCTTCAGCGCCTGCACAGCCCGCTCCAGCAGTTCCATATACAGGCTGAAACCGACCTCGTGAATCTGGCCGCTCTGCGACTCGCCGAGCAGTTCGCCGGCGCCGCGAATTTCCAGATCATGGCTGGCGAGCAGAAAACCGGCGCCGAGATCCTCCAGCGACTCGATGGCCTCGATACGCTTTATGGCGTCGGCGGTCATCGCCGCACGCGGCGGCACGATCAGATAGGCATAGGCACGGTGATGCGAACGCCCGACCCGGCCGCGCAACTGGTGCAACTGCGCCAGTCCCAGCTTGTCGGCGCGATGAATGATGATGGTGTTAGCGCTGGGCACGTCGATGCCCGATTCGATGATCGTGGTGCAAAGCAGCAGGTTGCAGCGGCGGTGATAGAAGTCGAGCATCACCTGCTCCAGATCACGCTCGCGCATCTGGCCGTGGGCAATCGCCAGGCGCGCGCTCGGCACCAGATCAGTCAGTTGCGCGGCCATGCGCTCGATGGTCTCGACCTCGTTATGCAGAAAGTAGATCTGTCCACCACGCTTGAGCTCGCGCTGGCAGGCTTCCTGAATCAGCGCCTTGTTCCACTCGCCGACAAAGGTTTTCACTGCCAGACGCCCGGCCGGCGGCGTGGCGATGATCGACAGTTCACGCAGCCCGGCCATGGCCATGTTCAGAGTGCGCGGAATCGGGGTCGCGGTCAGGGTCAGCACATCGACGCTGCTGCGCAGTGCCTTGAGCCGCTCCTTATGACGCACGCCAAAGCGGTGTTCCTCGTCGATCACCACCAGTCCGAGCTGCTTAAAGCACACGCTGTCCTGCAACAGCTTGTGGGTGCCGATCAGGATATCGACCTGACCCGCGGCCAGCGCCTTGAGGGTCTCGGCCTGCTGCTTTGGTGAACGGAAGCGCGACAGCGACTCGATGCGCACCGGCCAATCCGCGAAGCGGTCGAGAAAGTTCTGGGTATGCTGCTGCGCCAGCAACGTGGTCGGCGCCAGCACCGCCACCTGTCGCCCGTCCTGCACGGCAACGAAGGCGGCGCGCATCGCCACCTCGGTCTTGCCAAAGCCGACATCGCCGCACACGACCCGGTCCATGGGCTTGCCGGAACGCAAATCAGCGATCACCGCAGCAATGGCGGCCTGCTGATCAGCGGTTTCCTCGAAGGGAAAGCCTGCGGCAAAGGCGGCATAGTCGGCCTCGCTGAGTCGGAAGGCATGGCCAGGACGGGCCGCCCGGCGCGCGTACAGATCGAGCAGTTCGGCGGCGGCATCACTGGCCTGTTCGGCGGCCTTGCGCTTGACCTTCTCCCATTGACCACTGCCGAGGCGGTGCAGCGGCGCATGTTCCGGGGCAGTGCCGGTATAACGGCTGAGCTGTTGCAGCGAGGCTACCGGCACATACAGGCGATCGCCACCGGCATATTCGACCACCACGAACTCGCCATCGATGCCGGCTACTTCCAGACGCTCCAGCCCGGCATAGCGGCCGATGCCGTGTTCCTCGTGGACCACCGGCGCACCCGGACTCAGGTCAGTCAAATCGCGCAGGATGGTCTCGGGATCGCGGCTGCGCACCCGCTGCCGGCTCTGGCGGACCCGCTCACCGTATAGCTGCGCTTCGGCGATCACCGCCAGCGGCGGATCAGTCAGCACCAAACCGCGTTCCAGCGGCGCTACCGTCAGCGCCAGACGCAGCGCCGGCTGCTCCAGAAACGCACTCCAATCCGGGCACACCACCGGCTGCAGGCCATAAGCGCGCAGGGTATCCAGCAACAGCTCGCGGCGCCCGGCCGATTCAGCGGCGATCAGAACCCGGCCGGGAAAATCGGCCAGAAACTGTTGCAGCGCAGCAGCCGGGCGCGCGGCGCGGGCGTCAAAGAACAAGGCGGGCGGCGGTGCGCTTGGATAGTTCACCCCGTCGACGCGGTTCTCGCCCAGTTCGATGCGCGGATAGCGGGCCAGCGCCTTTGCCACCTGCGTCGCGTCCAGAAACAACAGCGGCGGCGGCAGCAGCGGTCGCTCGGCATCGTGGCGCAGCTGTTCGTAACGATCCATGATCTGCACCTGGAATGCGGCCATCGCCGCATCGACACCCGGCAGGCGGATCGCCAAGGTACTCTCTGGCAGGTGATCGAACAGGGTCGCGGCCTGGGCGAAAAACAGCGGCAGATAGTATTCAATGCCGCCGGGCGCATGACCGGCGCTCACGTCGCGATACAGCGTGCTGCGCTGCGGATCGCCTTCGAAATGCCGCCGCCAGGCCTGGCGAAACTGACTGATGCTGTCCTTGTCCAGGGCGAATTCACGCGCTGGCAGCAGTTCAATGGCCGTGGTGCGTGCTACCGATAACTGGGTCTCGGGATCGAAGTCGCGGATGCTCTCGACCGTGTCATCGAACAGTTCGATGCGGTAGGGTCGCGCCGCGCCCATCGGGAACAGGTCGAGAATCGCACCGCGCACCGCGAACTCGCCGTGCTCGACCACCTGTGACACGCAATTATAACCGGCTGCCTCCAGGCGCTGGCGGAAGCGGTCCAGGTTCAGCCGTTCGCCGGTCTTCAGCAGCAGGGCATAGCGATCCAGATAATCGCGCGGCGCCAGCCGCTGCATCAGCGTCGCCACCGGCACCACCAGGATGCCATGGCGGCGCTGTGGCAGCCGGTACAGGGCCGCCAGCCGCTGCGAGAGAATGTCCTGATGCGGCGAAAAGCCGTCGTAGGGCAGGGTTTCCCAGTCGGGAAAGGTCAGAATATCCAGCGCCGCGCCGCCGAACACGCGCAGCTCGCTTTCCAGGCGCAGCGCACTCTGGCTGTCGGGGGTGATGGCCAGCACCAGGCCGCGAAAGCGGGTCGCGGCGGCGATCAGCAGGGCCGGCGCGGCACCGTGCAGCGCACCCCAGGACAAGGGCTGACGGGCATCGGACGGCAGAACCGCAACCAGGGGTGGCGCGGGCCGGGAGCTGACGGGCGAAGCGGACATGGCGAGGACAAAACCCGGTGGCCAGGGAAGTTGCCTATTGTTTCACAGGGCTACGCATCGCGCACAGATCACCAATGATCCACTCGACGCGCCGCATATCGACCGGGTGCAGCGTGCCTTGTATCGCCCGGCCGGGTCGGCTATAGTCTGCAACCTTCGCTTTTCGCCGGAGTAGCTCAGTCGGTAGAGCAACTGATTCGTAATCAGTAGGTCGCAGGTTCGATTCCTGTCTCCGGCACCAACAGAGATTCAGCATCGCCCAAGCCCGCCGCAAGGCGGGCTTTTTCGTGCCCTGGCTGTCCGTTCCCCGTTCCCCGTCGATCCATGGACACGCGCGGGGGTGGCCGGGAGCGACCGGGCCACGATCTGCGCCCGGTGCTGCTAGCCGTTGCCGTGACCGGTGCCAGAGTCGAATTGCGGCTGCTGTGGGATGGTGAAAATATGCGTGGCGCGGAAGGCTTCAACCTGCTTCTCGGCCTCGGCGATCTGCGCCGGCGTCATCTTCTCGGCCAGCTCACGCTTGGCCTGCGGCGCCTGACCATCACCCTGGCTCTCGGCCAGCGCATACCAGACATAGGCCTGCACCGGATCGCGAGCCACGCCTTCGCCGTCCTCATACATGATCGCCAGATTGACCTGCGCTTGTGACAGGCCCTGTTCGGCAGCCTTGCGGTACCAGATGATCGCCTGAGCGTCGTCCTGCGGCACACCCTGGCCGTTGTCGTACAGCACGCCCAGATTGAACTGGGCAAAGGCATAGCCCTGCTCGGCCAAGGGGCGGACGATGGCCAGTTCGGCCGCGTAGTCACCGCGCTCGTGAGCGGTGCGCGCCCGGCCCCAGTCACCGTCACCGGTCCAGGCGGGCGCACTCCCCAGCAGGCTGCCAGCCAGCAGCAAAAACAGTGGTTTATTCATGGATGGATGCTCAATCGAAGAAATGGATGCAGGATCAGTCGTGGCGTCAATCAAAACGGCTTCAGTGTAGCACCGGGCGGCGCGACACCCACGCAACCGCTGTGGTGGCTGCGTCAATCCCAGCGCAGGTCGCTGTTATCGTTCCAGCCCCGCCCCCAGGACGCCCAACCTGCGACCCAGGCATGATACAGATAACTGTTTTTAACGTAAGGATTTTGCTCGTCACCGCAGCGCGCTGCTTCAAAACCCAGGCGAAAAGCCTGTTGAAACAGCGGGGCCAGTTTCTGAGAGGAATCGCCACTGCCGCGCATCGGAGTTTTCCAGCAAGTTCATGGCCATTTTAGACCAGTTGCCGACGCCCGTGTTGCGTTCTGAATAAAATTTTATTTTTTTTACAACTTTGTTGTTTAATCGTTCGATTCGGAAGCAATGGCCATTTGGTCATGAATTATTTATTAATCAGTCTGTTGCGCCTGCATCCGGTACAGGCTGGCATACAAGCCTCCCTGGGCGAGCAGTTCGCTATGAGTACCGCTTTCAACCAGGCGGCCACGATCGAGCACCACGATGCGGTCGGCGTTTTCCACCGTGGACAGGCGGTGGGCGATGACAAAAGCGGTGCGGCCACGCCGCAGGGTATCGAGTGCCTGCTGCACCTTGCGCTCGGATTGGGTGTCGAGTGCCGAGGTGGCTTCATCAAGAATCAGGATCGGCGCATCCTTGAGCAGGGCACGGGCGATGGCGATGCGCTGACGCTGGCCACCGGACAGGCGCGCACCATTTTCCCCAATCAGGGTGGCCATGCCCTCAGGCAGCTCACGAATGAAATCCAGGGCATGGGCATGCTCGGCGGCCTGGAGAATCCGGTCCTCGCTGACCTGGAAACCGGCGCCATAGGCGATATTGGCGGCGACGGTGTCATTGAACAGCACGATGTCCTGACTGACATAGGCGATGTTGGCCCGCAATTCGGCCAGGCGCAGCTCGTTGATCGGCAGGCCATCAAGCAGGATCCGCCCGGAGTCCGGTTCATAAAAGCGCGGCAGCAGCGCCATCAGCGTGGTCTTACCGCTGCCGGAAGGACCCACCAGGGCGATGGTTTCACCGGGCTGCACGCTCAGATCAAACTGCTCCAGCACCGGAGCACCCTCAGCGCGATAGCGGTGGCTGAGCTGCTGGAAGTGCACTTCACCGCGGGCACGCCCCAGGCTGCGGGTGCCGTGATCGCTTTCCGGCGGCTCGTCGAGCAACGTAAACAGGGTTTCCGCCGCCGCCAGACCGCGCTGTAGTTGCTCGTTGACCTTGGTTAGACGCTTGATCGGCGTCAGCAGCATGGCCATGGCGCCAAACAGCGACACAAAACCACCGACGGTGATCTGGTTGGCCACCGATTGCAGCGAAGCAAAATAGATCATGGCGCCGAGAGCGAAAATCGCCAGCAATTGCACCAGCGGCCCACTGCCCTCGGACGCGGCGGCCAGCTTGAGATTGAAATGGCGCACCCGGTTGTTGACCCGGTGAAAGCGCGCCCGCTCGTACTCCTGACCGCCAAAGATTTTGATCACCTTGTGCCCCTGCAGCACCTCGTCAATGACGTGGGCCAGATCGCCCATCAGATCCTGCAGCTCGCGACTGAGCCGGCGTAGCCGGCGGCTGACCAGACGCATGATCAGGGCGATGCCGGGCGTGATCAGAAAGGCCAGCAGCGACAGCTTCCAGTTCAAATACAGCATCCAGCCTAGCAGGCCGATGACGGTCAGCCCATCGCGCACCAGGGTTACCAGCGCCTGGGTCGTGGCGCTCATCACCTGGGTCACGTCGTAGGTGAGGCGTGACAGCAGGTTGCCGGCGGAATGGTCGTCAAAATAGCGGGTCGGCAGGGTCAGCAGGCGGGCGAACAGGTCACCGCGCAAATCGGTCACCACGCGCTGGGCGATCCATTCCATAGCCAGCGCACCGACGAAACTGGCCAGGCCGCGAATGATGAACACCGCGACCAGCAGCAGTGGCATCAGGCGAATGCTGTGCGGATCCTTGGCCACAAAACTGCCATCGAGCAGCGGCTGGATCAGGGCCGGAATCAGCGGCTCGGTGGCGGCGGCGATGACCGTGCCCAACAGCGACAGGGGGAAGACCCGGGTATGGGGCCGTACATAGCGCAGCAGCCGAAAATAGAGGTCTTTGCTGTTCATCGGATGGGCGGGCGGTGGCGAGAGGCAACGGCCGGGAGCTAGATACCGTCATGCTATCATGCAATCCCCGTGTAACTCTCCCCAGGTTTGCCATGCAAGTGCATATTCCTTCGTTCGCGCCGGCCCGGATTCTGATCGTCGGCGACGTCATGCTGGACCGCTACTGGTACGGTCCAAGCGCACGGATTTCCCCGGAAGCACCCGTGCCGGTGGTGCGGGTCGAGCAGATTGAAGAGCGTCCCGGTGGCGCTGCCAATGTCGCGGTCAACATCGCCACGCTCGGCGCCCAGGTCCGGGTGTTGGGTGTAGCCGGTGCCGATGAGGCCGCCGACCGTCTACAACAACGGCTGCAGCGGCTGGGTGCTGCCTGTGAACTGTTGCATCTGCCCGGGCAGGCGACTATCACCAAGCTGCGCGTACTTAGCCGCAACCAGCAGTTGCTGCGCCTGGATTTCGAGGACGGCTTTCCCGGTTTTGAACCGGCGATGTTGCAGGAGCGCTTCCGCGCCCGGCTGGCCGAGGCCGATATCGTGGTGCTGTCCGATTACCAGAAAGGTGCGCTGCGCGAAGTCGAGACCTATATCGAAGCCGCACGCGCCGCTGGCAAGCCGGTGCTGGTCGATCCCAAGGGTCAGGATTTCGCCCGCTATCGCAATGCCACCCTGCTCACGCCCAATCTGGCCGAATTCGAGGCGGTCACCGGTCCCTGTCGCAACGAGCAGGAGCTGGTTGATCGCGGCGAGGCGCTGCGCCGTGAACTGGCTCTGGAAGCGCTGCTGATCACCCGTGGCGAACAGGGCATGAGCCTGTTGCGTGAGGGCGCCGAGCCGCTGCATCTGGCAGCGCGCGCCCGCGAGGTTTACGACGTCACCGGCGCGGGCGATACCGTGATCGCCACCCTGGCGACCGGACTGGCGGCCGGATTGAGTCTGGCCGCGGCAACGGTGCTGGCCAATCTGGCCGCGGGCATCGTGGTCGGCAAGCTCGGCACCGCCAGCGTCACCGTGTCCGAACTGCGCCGCGCCCTGTATGCCCACGAGGAACCGCCGCGCGGCGTGCTCGACGAAGAAACCCTGCTGCGGGTAGTCGCCGATGCCAAGGCCCACGGCGAAACCATCGTCATGACCAATGGTTGTTTCGACATTCTCCACGCCGGCCATGTCGCCTATCTGGAGCAGGCCAAACGCCTCGGCAACCGGCTGATCGTCGCCGTCAATGACGATGCCTCGGTGCACCGGCTCAAGGGTGCCGATCGGCCCGTCAACGCTCTGTGGCAGCGGATGCGGGTGCTGACCGGACTGGCGGCGGTGGACTGGGTGGTGCCGTTTGGCGAGGACACCCCGGAGCGGCTGATCAGCGCGATCAGTCCCGATTACCTGGTCAAGGGCGGCGATAACAACCCGGCCCATATTCCCGGCAACCGCCACGTCTGGGACAGCGGCGGCCAAGTGGTGGTGATGGATTACATCGATGGCTGCTCGACCACCGGCACCATCGCCCGCATCCTGCAACGACCATGAGCGCGCCGACGGTGTTCCAGGTCGATATTGCCATCATCGGTGGCGGGATCGCCGGTCTATGGCTGCTGGCGCAGTTGCGCGAGCACGGTTATGACGCCGTGCTGATCGAGAGCAACGCGCTCGGCGCCGGCCAGACGCTGTGCGCGCAGGGCATCATCCACGGCGGCACCAAGTACAGCCTGCACGGCCAGTTCAGCGCCTCAGCGGCAGCCATCGCCGACATGCCGGCGTTGTGGCGGCGCTGCATGGCCGGCGCCGGCGAGATCGATCTGCGCGGCGCGCGGCTGCTGGCCGAACATCAATATCTGTGGGCGACGCAGGCGCCGACCTCGCGGCTGGCAGCCTTTTTCGCCAGCAAGCTGATGCGCGGCCGGGTGGAAAAAGTAGCCGGCTCCACGACCCTGGACATGCCGGCGGCGCTGCAGCATCCGCGCTTTCGCGGCACCGCATACCAGCTCGATGAGCCGATCGTGGCGGTAGATTCGGTGCTGGCGGTGCTGGCGGAACGCTATCAAACCGCCCTGCTCGCCAGCCAGGGGCCTGTGATTCTGAAAGCCGATGGCAGCCTGACCCTGCATCATCCCGATGGCCTGCCGCGGGTGATCCGTCCGGCTTTGACCGTGTTCACCGCTGGGGCTGGCAATGCCGGACTGCCCTGGGTGAGCCTGCAACTGCGACCGCTGCACATGGTGCTGGCGCGCGGCACGGCCCTGCCCGGCCTGCTGTACGCGCATTGTCTGGGCGCCAGCGATCTGCCCCGCCTGACCGTGACCAGTCATTACGACGCTCAGGGCCGGCTGATCTGGTATCTGGGCGGGGCATTGGCCGAGGACGGCGTAGCCCGCGACCGAGCGGCGCAGATCCGCGCCACGCGCCGCGAATTGCGGACGCTACTGCCGTGGGTGGACTGGAACGCGGTGCAGTTCGCCACCTTTACCGTGCAGCGCGCCGAGGCCCGCCAGGCGGATGGCCACCGACCGAGCGGACCGGGGGTGTTTCGCGATGGCCGGGTGATTGCCGCATGGCCGACCAAGATGGCGCTGGCGCCGCTGCTGGCCAAACAGATCGAGGCGCTGCTGCACGACCTCGGGATGCGGCCGCGCCCACGCGATTTATCCCTGCTGGCTGACTGGCCGCGCCCGGCGCTGGGTGTGTATCCCTGGGATCGGGAGGATCTGGAATGGAGCTGAGAGCACTGGGTGCGACCGGCCTGCAGGTCAGCACGCTGGGTCTGGGCACGGTCAAGCTGGGTCGCAATCAGGGGGTCAAGTATCCACAACCCTTTGAGCTGCCGTCGGATCAGCAGGCGCTGGCGCTGCTGGAGCTGGCCTGGGATCTGGGGATCAATCTGCTCGATACCGCGCCGGCCTATGGCCTCAGCGAGGAACGGCTGGGGCGGCTGCTGCGCCAGTGCCGGCGCGACTGGGTGATCGTGACCAAGGTCGGTGAGGACTTTCAAAATGGGCAATCGCAATTCGATTTTTCCGCCGCTGCGACCCGCACCAGCGTCGAACGCAGCCTGCGCCGGCTCGGCGTGGCAGCGCTGGATGCGGTGTTGATCCATTCCAGCGGCGATGATCTGGCGATTCTGGAACAGCAGGAGGCGCTGCCCACCCTGCTGGATTTGCAACAGGCCGGTCTGATCCGCGCCGTGGGCATGTCCACCAAGACCGTGGCAGGTGGCCTGCGCGCGCTGGCCTGCTGCGATCTGCTGATGTTGACCTATAACCTGCTGCAGCGCGAGGAACTGCCGGTGATCCGGGCCGCCCATGCCGCCGGCAAGGGTGTGCTGATCAAGAAGGGCCTGTGCAGCGGCCACCTGGACCCGACAGCACCGACCGATGCGGTGCGGGCGGCGCTGCAACTGATTCTGGCCGAGCCGGGGGTCAGCAGCGTGGTGGTCGGGACGCTGAATCCGGCGCACCTGCGGGCGAACGTGGCCGCCGCCGGGGATGTGCGGGCGGTGCCGTGAATGACGGATCAGGCCCTGTCCTTGGCTCGCAACGCCACCCGCAGACGTTCCACGCCCTCAGCTAGGCGCGGAATCGCGCGGGTATAGGCAAAGCGCACATGCCGCTCGGGCCGATGCTGACCAAAGTCGATGCCGGGGGTGATGGCGACACCGGTTTCCTCCAG
Organism: Candidatus Competibacteraceae bacterium; assembly: GCA_036834665.1. Classification (GTDB taxonomy): domain Bacteria; phylum Pseudomonadota; class Gammaproteobacteria; order Competibacterales; family Competibacteraceae; genus RXIX01. The sequence goes on from DAITNL010000003.1 coordinate 26,384, forward strand.
CAGGCGCAGGGCGAAACCATAGCTGTCCTCGCTGAAGCGGCTGCAGTCGGCATAGAGATAGAACGCGCCATCCGGGGTCACCGGAATCGAAAAACCCAGCTCACGCAGCGCCGGCAACAGGAAATCGCGGCGGGCCTGAAATTCACGCCGCCGTTCCTCGAAAATCGCCTGTGCCTCGGGGGTGAAGGCCGCCAGCGCTGCATACTGCGCCGGGGTCGAAGCGGCCAGGAACAGATTCTGCGCCAGTTTTTCCACGGCGCCGACGCAATCGTCCGGCGTCACCAGCCAGCCCAGCCGCCAGCCGGTCATGCCGTAGTACTTGCTGAAGCTGTTGACTACGAACACCCGGTCGGAACAGGCCAGCGCGGTTTGCAGCGGCGCGCCGTAGACCAGACCGTGGTAGATCTCGTCCATGATCAGCCGCCCGCCGCGTGCCTCGACTGCCGCGACAATGGCCGCCAGCTCCGCCGGTGGCACCACCGTGCCGGTCGGATTGGCCGGCGAGGCCAACAGTACCGCCACGGTGCGCGCGTCCCAGTGACGCTTAACCAGTTCAGCGGTCAACTGGTAACCCGTCTCCGGGCCGACCGGAATCCCCACCGCCTCACCTTCCACCAGGCGCACGAAATGGCGGTTGCAGGGATAGCCCGGATCGGCCAGCAGTACCCGGTCACCGGGATTGATCCAAGCCGCGGTGGCCAGTTGCAGCGCACCGGATGCGCCCGGGGTGACCAGGATGCGCCGGGCGGGAACCTCAACCCCGTAGCAGTCCTGATAATGCTGGCTGATGACCTGACGCAAGGCCGGCAGTCCGGCGGCGGCGGTGTAGCTAGTACGCCCATCCGCCAGGGCGCGCTGCCCGGCGGCGATGATCGGCGCGGCGCTGGTGAAATCCGGCTCGCCGATTTCCATGTGCACGATGCTGCGGCCCGCTGCTTCCAGTTCATGGGCACGCGCCAGCAGCGCCATGACGTGAAAGGGCGCGATATCCGCCGTGCGCCGCGCACCCGGCAGGGTCGCGCTCAAAATGTCCGTCCCCGATCGATCTGATCGTCATCGTGAATCGCCAGATCGGCCAGACTGCTGGACCGGCTGTTACCGCCGGATTCCATGCCTTCGGCGAGGCGGATCTGCAGGCCGACGTTATTCTTGGAATCGGCGTTCTTGATCGCCTCTTCCTTGGAAATCCTGCCTTCCTTGTACAGTTTGAACAGCGACTGATCGAAGGTCATCATGCCGCCCTCGGTGCCCTGCTCCATGGCGTCCTTGATGTAGTCGATCTTGCCCTTTTGAATCAGGTCGGCGATGTAGGGCGTGTTGAGCAGCACTTCCACCGCCGGCACCAGACCGCCATCCAGGCCACGAATCAGCCGCTGCGAAATCACCGCGCGCAGATTCAGCGACAGGTCCATCAGCATCTGTGGTCGGGCATCCTCGGGGAAGAAGTTGACGATGCGATCCAGAGCGCCGTTGGCGTTATTGGCGTGCAGTGTCGACAGCACCAGATGCCCGGTCTCGGCAAAAGTCAGCACATACTTCATCACCTCGCGCTGGCGCACCTCGCCGACCAGAATCACGTCAGGCGCCTCGCGCATGGCGCTGCGCAGCGCGTTTTCATAGCTGTGGGTATCGATGCCGATCTCGCGCTGGCCGACCACGGATTTCTTGTGCTGATGGGTGAATTCGATCGGATCCTCGATGGTGATGATGTGCCCGGGCGCGCTGGAATTACGATGATCGATCATCGCCGCCAGCGTGGTCGATTTGCCCGAGCCGGTGGCACCGACCAGCATGATCAGGCCACGCTTTTCCATCACCAGTTGTCGCAGCAGCGGCGGCAGACCGAGTTCCTCGACCTGCGGAATGTCGCCCTTGATATAGCGGATCACCATGGACACTTCGCCGCGCTGCTTGAAAACGTTGGAACGAAAACGGCCGACGCCGTGCAGCGGAATGGCGAAGTTCAGTTCCCATTCGTGCTCGAATTCCTTGATCTGGTCGTCCTTCATCACCGAATAGGCAATCTCGCGCACCTGCCCGGGACCGAGCACTTTGTTGCCGATGGGGCGCACCACCCCACCGATCTTGATGTTGACCGAGGCACCGACATAGAAAAACAGGTCGGACGCGTTCTTGTCGACCATCAGCTTGAGATAGGGGGTGATGTCCATGGCAATCGCTCCGCGCGTGCGCTCAGGCCAGCCGGTTCAGGCCATTGAGCGCCGCTACCCGGTACGCCTCGGCCATGGTCGGATAGTTGAACGTGGTGTTGACAAAGTACTGGATGCTGTTGGCCTCGCCCTGCTGGGCCATGATCGCCTGACCGATGTGGACGATCTCGGCGGCCTGATCGCCAAAGCAGTGGATGCCGAGGATTTCCAGGGTATCGCGATGGAACAGCAGCTTGAGCATGCCTACGGTGCGCCCAGTGATCTGGGCGCGCGCCAGGCTCTTGAAATAGGCGTGGCCGACCTCGTAGGGAATGCGCGCCTGGGTCAGTTCGCGTTCGGTGCGCCCGACCGAGCTGATTTCCGGCGAGGTGTAGATGCCGGTGGGGATGTAGTCGATCAGGTGATGATCACAACTGCCGCTGACCAGATGCGTGGCGGCAAAGCGCCCCTGATCGTAGGCGGCACTGGCCAGGCTGGGATAGCCGATCACGTCGCCGACTGCGTAGATGTGCGGCAGAGCGGTGCGGTAGTTCTCGTCAACCTTGAGCTGGCCACGGTTGTTCGGGGTCAGGCCGAGTTCCTCCAGGCCCATGTTCTGGGTATTGCCGGTGCGGCCATTGGCCCAGAGCAGGGCGTCGGCCTTGATCTTCTTGCCTGACTTGAAGTGCATCATCACACCGTCGGCCATGCCTTCCACCCGCTCGTATTCCTCGTTGTGGCGGATCATCACCCCCTGGTCACGCAGGTGATAGCTCAGGGCATGGGCGATCTCGTCATCGAGGAAGGACAGCAGTTGCGAGCGGGTATCGACCAGATCGACCTTGCAGCCCATGTTGCGGAAGATGCTGGCGTATTCGCAGCCGATCACCCCGGCGCCATAGATCAGAATCGAGCGCGGCGTGCACTTCATGCTCAGGATGGTGTCGCTGTCGAAGACCCGCGGATGGTTGAAATCGATGTCGCGGGCCCGGAACGGGTGCGAACCGGAGGCGATGACGAAGGCATCGGCATGCAGGATCAGAGGTTCGACACTGGTCTTGGAGCGCACTTCCAGGGTGTGGGCATCGAGGAAGCGGGCATAGCCGTGGTGCAGCTTGACGCGGTTGCGCTCGTAGAAGTCGCGACGCATGCCCGACTGGCGGGCAATCACCGATTCGGCCGAGCGCAGCAGGTCCGGATAGGACAGCTTCAGCGCCGTGCCCAGCGCACTGCGGAAGGCCGGGGTGGTGTTGAACTCCAGCATCCGGTTGATGGAATGGCGCAGCGCCTTGGAGGGAATGGTGCCCCAGTGGGTACAACCACCACCGACCAGGTGGTGCTTTTCAATCACCGCCACTGCTTTGCCGTCCTTGGCGGCTTTCATGGCGGCACCTTCTCCTCCCGGTCCGGTTCCGATCACGATGACATCGTATTTCTGGTCGTTCATGGTTGTGCTCGTAGGTGGTGTGCTGCGGAGGATGCGGGGCGCTCCCCCGTTATGGCGTTATTGGTGTTGAACAATGGCTAGTTTAGACCCTTTTATAGCCTGGGGCGTAATGGCCGCCCGGCACCGGCGGGCGCGCTTTCATGCCCGCAGAGCCAGAGTTTCCGCTATGCGCCGTGCGCCCGGATAATCGGGTTTGCCGGACCCCAGCAGGGGAATTTCCCGCACGGTCAGCACCTGGCGCGGGATATACAGCTCGCCCAGCCCTTCGCGATGGGCGGCGGCGATCAGATCGCTGCGATCCGCATCCTGCTGGGTGGTGAGCAGCACGATATGTTCACCCTTGACCGAATCGGGCAGATTGAGTGCGGCGTGCTGCCGCTCCGGCCAGCAGTCGGCGGCTAGCTGTTCGACAGTGGCCAGCGAGATCATTTCGCCACCCAGCTTGGCAAAGCGCTTGGCGCGCCCCAGGATGGTGATAAAGCCGGCCTCGTCGATGCGCACGATGTCGCCGGTATCATGCCAGCCCGGTCCCTGCTCGGTGCGCGGCGGCGCCAGTCGCCCCGGCTGGCCCGGCAGCAGGTAGCCGGCCATGACGTTCGGGCCGCGCACGCACAGCAGTCCGCCCTCGCTGATGCCTTCCACCGGCGCCAGATAGTATTCCAGGCCCGGGAACAGCTTGCCGACCGTGCCGCTGCGATGATGGCGGCGGGTGTTGGTGGCCAGCACCGGGCTGGCCTCGGTCAGGCCATAGCCCTCGCTGATGCGGATGCCGAACTTCTCGCTCCACAGGCGCCGGGTCTCGTCGCGCAGCGATTCGGCGCCCATGATCACCAGGCGCACACTGAAAAAGTCGTAGGGATCGGCGTGGCGGCCATAGCCCATCAGGAAGGTGTTGGTGCCAAACAGCACCGTGGCGCGGCGCTCGTAGCTCAGCTCAGGCAGGATGTGATAGTGCAGCGGCGACGGGTACAGGATCACCCGCGTGCCCAGCAGCAGCGGGGTCAGGGTCGCGGTGGTCAGGCCAAAGGCATGAAACACCGGCAGGGCGTTGAGAATCACGTCACTGGGCATGATATCGAGCACCGCGCGCGCTTGGGCGACATTGGCCAGCAGGTTGCGATGGGTCAGCACCACGCCCTTGGGCTCACGCTCGGAACCGGAGGTGAACAGGATCACCGCCGGATCGTCGGCGCGCACCGTGCCGGCCAGGCGGCGGAAGCTGCGCACCGGCATCAAGGCCCGCGCCAGTCCGCGCAGGCGCACCGCCAGGGTGGCATGGGGCCGCAGGTCCTCAAGGAACAGCACCGTGGTCTGCGCGCTCAGTGCGGCAATCTGCGCCTCCAGGCCAGCGGCAGTGACAAAGGCGCGCGATGTGCAGACCGTGCGCACCTCGGCAATGCGGCAGGCGCTGAGCAGGTCATGAATGCCGGCGGTGAAGTTGAGGATCACCGGCACCCGGCCGCGCAGGTGCAGAGCAAGCAGGCCGATCACTGCCGCAGCGGTGTTGGGCAACAGCAGGGCGACAGTGCGCCCCAGTTCTGCAACTCCCGGCCCAGCGTGTGCGGGGCGCGGGGTGTTTTCCAGAAGATCGGCGAGGATGAAGGCCCGGGTGAACAGCGCCCGCCAGCCGAGGCGCTGCTGCTGGGCGTCTTCCAGCACGATGCGACTCCCGCCGTGACGCTGCCAGGTATCGAGCATCGCTGCCACCAGCGGCTGATCCTGGCAGATACCGCGATAGGCCAGTTCCACCATCAGCTCGTCCAGTTGCCGACCGAGCTGCTGGCGGCGGGCGCGGCCATTGCTGGCGGTCGCGCGCAGGCGGCGCGGCGGCAACAGGGTCAGGCGGATGTGCGGAAACGGTTGCCGGCGCACCATGCCCTGCAGCCGCGACAGCAGGCTGTATTGTGCGCCTTCGATATACACCGGCAGCAGCGCAGCATCGGCCTTGTCGGCAGCCAGCGCCGGCCCTTCGTAAATCTTCATCAGCGCCCCGGTGACGCTGATGCGGCCCTCGGGAAATACTGCCACCCGCTCGCCGGCCTTCAGGTGCTGGATCAGGGTTTTCAGATACAGCGGGTTGGTCGGATCGATGCTGATGTGGCGGGTGATGGCGATGAATGGCTTGACCCACCAGTGCTGGGCGATGCGGGTGTTGATGACGAAGATCGGCATGTCCGGCAGGAAGGCGGCCAGCAGCGCGCCATCCAGATAGGACACATGATTGGCGACAATCAGCAGGCGGCGCTCGTCATGCGGGTAATGCTCCCAGCCGATCAGCTCGACGCGGAACAGGCGCTGGAACAGGGCGCGGGTCAGGCGTTGCAGCAGGCCGCGCATCTCAGTGCGCCCCGTGTTCACGAGTCGCGGCAAAGCGCACCTCGGGCCAGCGCTCCTGAGTCAGTTGTAGGTTGACCCGGGTCGGCGCGATATAGACCAGTTCGCCATGATGATCCAGCGCCAGGTTGTCGTGCAGCTTGTTCTTGAAGTCCTCGAAGCGTTTGGCGTCGGCGCAGCGCACCCAGCGCGCGGTGGTGACGTTGACGTTCTCGAAGCCGCACTCGACCCCATACTCGCTGCGCAGACGGAAGGCGGCCACGTCGAACTGCAGGATACCGACCGCGCCGAGAATCAGATCGTTGCTGTTGAGTGGGCGAAACAGTTGCGTTGCGCCTTCCTCGCAGAGCTGCTCCAAACCCTTTTGCAGCGCCTTCATCTTCAAAGGATCGCGCAGCCGGGCGCGCCGGAACAGTTCCGGGGCGAAATCGGGAACACCGGTAAAGGTCAGTTCCTCGCCCTGGGTGAAGGTATCGCCAATGCGGATGGTGCCATGGTTGTGCAGGCCGATGATATCGCCGGCATAGGCAGCCTCGACATGCTCGCGCTCGGCGGCCATGAAGGTCAGCGCATCGGCGATTTTCACCTCGCGGCCAAGGCGGACATGGCGGGCTTTCATCCCCGGCTGATAAGTGCCGGAACAGACCCGCAGAAAGGCGATGCGGTCGCGGTGCTGCGGGTCCATGTTGGCCTGGATTTTAAACACGAAGCCGGTGAACGCCTCCTCGTCAGCGGCCACCATGCGCTGCGCGGCGGTACGGCTACCCGGTGGCGGAGCCTGTTCGATGAAGCCGTCGAGCATTTCCTGCACGCCGAAATTGGTCAGTGCCGAACCGAAAAACACCGGCGTCAAGCGCCCGGCGCGGTAGTCGGCGAAATCGAAGGCATGGCTGGCGCCGCGCACCAGTTCGATTTCCTCACGCAGCGCCGCCGCCCGTTCGGCACCGAGCTCCTGATCGACCGCCGGATGATGCAGACCCTGGATGGTATGGCCGGTGTTGATGCGCCCATCGCGGGACGGGTCGTAGAAGTGGATGAAATCCTGCTCCAGGTGATAGACGCCCTTCAGCTCGCGGCCCATGCCAATCGGCCAGGTGATCGGCGCGCAGCGGATCTTGAGAATGTTCTCGACCTCGTCGAGCAGTTCGATCGGCTCGCGGCCTTCGCGGTCGAGCTTGTTGATGAAGGTGAAAATCGGTGTGTCGCGCAGCCGGCAGACCTCCATCAGCTTGATAGTGCGCTCCTCGACGCCCTTGGCGCAGTCGATCACCATCAGTGCCGAATCCACCGCAGTCAGGGTGCGATAGGTGTCTTCGGAAAAGTCCTCGTGCCCGGGCGTATCGAGCAGGTTGACGATGCACTCGCGGTAGGGGAACTGCATCACTGAGGAGGTGACCGAGATGCCGCGCTGCTGCTCCAGCGCCATCCAGTCGCTGGTCACATGGCGGGTCGCCTTGCGGCCCTTGACCGTGCCAGCCAGCTGAATGGCACCGCCAAACAGCAGCAGCTTTTCGGTCAGGGTGGTTTTACCGGCGTCGGGGTGGGAGATGATGGCGAAGGTACGCCGGCGGTTCAGTTCGTCAAGAAAGGTGCTCATCGCGGGTCGGCTGGGGGTCGGGAATCGGGAATTTTGAATCGGATGTTGCGTAATTATGTGGATTTTACCCGAATTTACCCGGGTTCACCGACGGTACGTACACCTTGCCGCTGCATCAGCCATGTCCCGGCTGGTTGTGGTTGATGCAGCAGTGCGGCGCCCGTCAGCGTTTCAGGCCAGTCCAAGCAGCCGTGCCGCCAGCGGCAGCACCCGGTCGGCGCGCGCCACATCGATATCGGTAGCGACATTGAGCACGCCATGACCAGAGCTGCCACGCTGCACCCGCTCGCCCAGCTGGCGCCGTTCCGGGGCAGCAAAACCGGCAAAGGTGCGGCGCAGCAGCGGCAGCAGCTGGGTGAAGGCCGTGCCAGACAGCCCACACAGCCAGGCATCGAGCAGTTGCCACAGCCCCTCGTGATGCAGCAGCAGCAGACCGCTGCCGTGCAGAAAGCCCTCCAGCCAGGCCGCTGCCCTGGCGACATCCCCGGCCGGCGACAGCGCCAGACCCATACGCCGGCCGGTTTCCGCCGCATCGAACACGTCCTGTTCGAACAGCAGCCGGCAGGCATGCCCGGCCAGCAGGCCATGCAGGCCCACCTGATCGGCCAACCGTATCAGCGCACCCTGCCAGATTGCGGTTTGCCCAGCCTCCTGCAACAGGGCGACAGCCGTCTGCGTCGCCTGCAGATGCGCGAACATGTCCGCCGCCGCCGCATCGTCGAGGGCGCTGCAGGCCGCAGGCAGACCGATGGCAATGCGCGTCACCAGCCCGGCCACCACCGGACCGACCCGGCTGGCGTCGGTCTGGCGCACATCGCCATAGCGCAGCACCCGCGCCAGCGGCGGCAGGCTTTCCATCAGATGCGGGATATCGTGGGTCAGGGCAGCCCGATCCTGCAGCAGCGCCATGAGCGCGTGGATCACGTCGGGCAGCGCGGCCAGCAGGGTCTGTTCGACCAGTGCGGTCAGGGTGCTGAGCTGATCGCTTTTCTGCGCCTGATCGCGGGCGCGAGCGCTGGCGGCATCGGCGACGCTGTTACCCCACAGGCTGGCCTCGATCACGGCCAGCGCCAGTTCCGGCTGCCACTGCAGGCGCCAGTGCTCCTTAAAGGTGCCCTTGCCGCTGGCCTGCTCCGGCTGGCCCCAGGCAATGCCGAGCAGCTGCAGGCGGTGCAGCAACTGGCTGCGCTCCAGGTCATTGGGCTGGCGCAGATCCAGTTCCAGCCGGCGCTGCCCGGCTTCCGGCGGCAGGCGCAGCCGCTTCTGCTGGCGCTGCAGATCCAGTTGCAGGGGCAGCATCGGCGTATGCTCCGGCACCGCACCCAGGCACTCACCGATCAGCAGCTGCTCTTCAATCAGCCGCAGCGGCGCAGCATCGCCCTGGCAGAGCACCGCCAGAGTCGCCTCGTTCAATTCATCCAGGGTCGGGCGCGGCCGGTCGCGCAGCGCCGCCAGGGCATCGGCCAGACGGGTTGCCTCAATGACGCTAGCGGTGGACGCGGACAGATCCTGCTCGCGCAACAGCTGTGCGATGCGCGCCAGCCAGCGCGGCGCCGGTTCCCCGACGCTGTCCCAGAGATGCTGATAGAAACCCGGCGCGGCCACCCCGGCGCCATAACCGCTGGCCTGGGTGAGACGGCCATGGGTCCACGGCACCCAGGTCGCGGCGAGCTTGCGTTTAGGCAGGCCCTTGAGCAGAGCGGCATCGGCGCGTGCCGGTGGCAGATTGGCCAGCGCCGGCACATGCCATGCACCGCAGACCACGGCAATACGCTGAAAGCCCTCCTTCTGCGCCGCGCGCAGTTGCGTGCGCATTGCCGCCTCGCGCTGCTGTTCGAGCAGTTCCGGCGGCTGTTCGGCATCGGCGGCGGCACGCAGCGCACCCATCAGCTCGCCGATGGCCTGAAACAGCTCGCTGCTGTCCTGGCGCAGTTCGACCTGATGTTCCCACCAGCGCTCGCCATCCCCATAACCGGCTGCTTCCGCCACCCAGCGCAGCGGATCGCGGCGCAGTTCGGGCCCATGCGGACCGGTCGGCGGCGGCGCGGCATCCGGGTGATCCTCGATCGGCTGGGCTGCTTCCGCGCCGTCAGTGCCATCGGCAGCCGCTTCGGGCACAGCCGCTGTTGCCGCATCGACCTCCAGCGCCAAGCGCACTGCCTGCGGCAGGTCCATGAAGCGCACCGGCACGCCCTGCTGCAGGCCGTAGCGGATCGCCTGCCATTCCGGGGAAAAGCTGGCAAAGGGGTAATAAACCGCGCGGCGCGGTTCGCCAGGATCGTATAGCAGCAGCGCCACCGGCGGTCGCAGGTCCGGATCGACCACCAGCGGCAACAGATCCTGGGCATCGGGCGGCCCTTCCACCAGGATCAGATCCGGCTGCAGCGCCGTCAGTGCCACCAGCACGCTGCGTGCCGAACCGGGACCATGATGGCGGATACCGAGCAGGGTCGGCGCAGCAGACTCAGCCATGGGCGCGGCCTCAGGCGAGGTCGCGGCAGGCGCGATACAGATCCTTCCAGCCGTCGCGCTCCTTGACCACGGTTTCCAGATATTCGCGCCACACCAGCGCATCCTGTACCGGATCCTTGACCACCGCGCCCACCAGACCGGCGGCCAGATCAGCGGCCTGCAGACGGCCATCGCCAAAGTGCGCCGCCAGCGCCAGACCGTGGTTGAGCACCGAGATCGCTTCGGCGACGCTCAGAGTGCCGCTGGGCGATTTCAGCTTGGCCTTGCCATCCACGGTCACCCCGGCGCGCAATTCGCGGAACAAGGTCACCAGGCGGCGCACATCCTCCAGCGCCGGCGGTTCCGCGGGCAGGGCCAGCGCCCGACCGAGCGCGGCAGCGCGCTGCTGAACAATGGCCACTTCCTCGTCCAGGGTCTCTGGCACTGGCAGCACCACCGTATTGAAACGGCGCTTCAGGGCGCTGGACAGTTCATTCACGCCCCGGTCGCGATCATTGGCGGTGGCGATCAGGTTAAAGCCCCTGCGGGCCTGCACCTCGCTGTCCAGTTCGGAAATCGGCAGGGTCTTCTCGGACAGCACCGTGATCAACGCATCCTGTACATCAGCGGGGATGCGGGTCAGCTCCTCGACCCGGGCGATGCTGCCTTCCTGCATGGCGCGCATCACCGGGCTGGGCACCAGCGCCGCCAGCGACGGTCCCTCGGCCAGCAGCCGGGCATAGTTCCAGCCGTAGCGGATGGCCTCTTCACTGGTACCGGCAGTGCCCTGCACCAGAGCGGTCGAACTGCCGCAGATCGCCGCCGCCAGATGCTCGGACACCCAGGTCTTGGCGGTGCCGGGCACGCCGAGCAGCAGCAGGGCGCGATCAGTGGCCAGGGTGGCAACGGCGATTTCGATCAGGCGGCGACTGCCGATGTACTTGGGCGTGATGCTAAAGCCGTTATCGAGGGTGCCACCGAGCAGGTAGGTGGTCACCGCCCAGGGCGACAGGCGCCAGTTAGGCGGGCGCGTGCGGCGGTCCTGTTCGGCGAGGACCTGCAGCTCTTCGGCAAAGTGCTGTTCGGCGTGTTCGCGCTGCAACTCAGTCATCAGGGTTCCCTGCAAGCGGCGGACTGTGGAAATCATCGGCCCGGTAGCCCGCCAGCGGCAGCAGCCGCTCCAATCCGGCTTCCAGTGCCGCGGGCGTATCGGCGCGCAGGGTGATGTGGCCGACCTTGCGACCGGGGCGCGATGCCTTGCCATAGGCGTGGTAATGGGCGCCGGGCACCGCCAGCACTGCCGCGCGGGGCGGCAGACTGCCGATGCAATTGATCATCGCTGCGTGCCCGAGCGCCTCGGTAGCGCCCAGCGGCAGGCCGAGCACCGCGCGCAGATGGTTTTCAAACTGGCTGGTCTGCGCGCCCTCGATGGTCCAGTGCCCGGAGTTATGCACCCGTGGCGCCATCTCGTTGGCGATCAGTCGGCCATCGCGGACGAAAAATTCCACCGCCAGAAGACCGACATAGTGCAGGCGGTCGAGCAGGCGGCGGGCATAATCCCAGCCTTCGCGCGCCAGTTCCGGTGCCGCCAGCGGCGCCCGCGACAGACGCAGAATGCCGTCGCGATGATGATTTTCCACCAGCGGATAACAGGCTGTGGATCCATCGCGACCGCGCACCGCCAGCACCGACACCTCGCGCTCGAAGGGCACAAAACTCTCCAGCAGCAGCGGCACCCCACCCAGCGCGCGCCAGGCGGCATCGGCATCGGCAGCCTCACGCAGCAGGCGCTGGCCCTTGCCATCGTAGCCCAGGCGGCGGGTCTTCAGCATCGCCGGCAACCCAACCCGCTCGATGGCGGCCTGCAGTTCCTTCAGGCTGGCGACGGTGGTAAACGCCGGCGTCGGAATGCCCAGCTCCCAGAACAGGGTTTTTTCCAGCAGCCGGTCCTGAGCCAATGCCAGAGCCTGCGCTGGTGGGTAAACCGCCACCTGCCGCTCCAGGGTGTGCGCCGCTTCCGCCGGAACGTTCTCAAAGTCGAAGGTGACCACGTCAGCCCAGTCCGCCAGGGCTTCCAGACGCGTCTCCTGGTCATAATCACCACGCAGCAGGGGCGCCACCTGACCGGCGCAGGCATCGCTGGCCGGGTCGAGTACCTGAAAGCGCAGATCCAAAGGATAGCCGGCCAGGGCCAGCATCCGCGCCAGTTGTCCACCACCCACAATACCGACATTCATAGGCGACTGCTCCGCGGATCGGGATCGGCTAGCACGCTGTGGGTCTGCGCGGCACGAAAGGCGCGCAGCGCCTCGCGGATCGCCGGGTATTTATTGCCCAGCAGGGCGGCGGCCAGCAGGGCGGCATTGATCGCGCCGGCCTTGCCGATGGCCAGCGTACCTACCGGGATGCCACCGGGCATCTGCACGATCGACAGCAGCGAGTCCAGACCATTGAGCGCCTGGGACTGCACCGGCACACCCAGCACCGGCAACACGGTCTTGGCCGCCACCATGCCGGGCAGATGCGCGGCACCGCCAGCCCCGGCGATGATCACTTCCAGGCCACGCTCCTCGGCGCGGGCGGCGTACTCAAACAGCAGGTCCGGGGTCCGGTGCGCCGAAACCACCCGGATTTCATGGGGCACGCCCAGGCTATCCAGAGTCTGCGCGGCGTGTTCCAGGGTGCTCCAGTCGGAACGGGAGCCCATGATCAAGCCCACCAGGGGCGTTGCATTATTCATATCCATGCGCGTCGCGGGTCTGCCTCGTGAGGAGAAAGCGGAGTTGCCGGACAATTATGCACCGGCCAGTGCGCAGGCGGCAGCCCTTTCAGGACTCCCAGGCGCTAGCGCCACAGGCCAGCAGGGCGCGGTCATTCTCGGTCAGCACCACCAGCAGACCGGCCCGCTGCCGCTGCAGCCAGGCGCTGTGCTCAGCGCGGGCGGCGTGCGCCTCAGCGGCCGATTCGGCATCATGATCGGAATCACAATCCAGCGCGGCATCGGCAGCGGCCAGTTCCGCCAGGATGGCGTCGATCTCGGCCAGATCATCGAGCAGCTCGCGGCGGCGGGCTACCCGCTCAGTCAGACTGATCAGGGTCTCCACAGGCACCTCGTCAGGGTTCAGGACAACTCAGGGCAACAATGCGCGCAAGCGCCGCAATTCGGCCAGCGCCTGTTCTGGCGTCAGCGTATCGGGATTCAACGCAGTCAGCGCAGTGATCGCCGGATGCGGCTCAGCCTCGAACAGCGGCAACTGCGCGCCAGCGGTACGGGCCGGCACTGCGCGGCGCAGCATCTGCCGTTCCAGCAGGCTCAGACGCTGGCGGGCCTGCTGAATCACCCCTGCCGGCACGCCCGCCAGTGCCGCTACCTGCAAACCATAGCTGCGGTCGGCCGGTCCGTCGCGCACCTCGTGCAGGAATACGATGTGCTCGCCATGCTCAAGCGCATCCAAATGCACATTGGCAATACCAGGATGCTCGTCGGGCAGCCGAGTCAGCTCGAAATAATGGGTAGCGAACAGGGTGAAGGCGCGCACCGTACCGGCCAGATGAACGGCGCAGGCCCAGGCCAGAGCCAGGCCGTCGAAGGTACTGGTGCCACGGCCAATCTCGTCGATCAGCACCAGGCTGCGCGGCGTGGCGTTGTGCAGGATGTTGGCCGCCTCGCTCATCTCGACCATGAAGGTGGAACGGCCGCTGGCCAGATCGTCGGCAGCGCCAATGCGGGTAAAAATGCGATCGAGCGGTCCGATCACCGCCCGCGCCGCCGGAACGAAGCTGCCAAGGTGGGCCAACAAAGCGATCAATGCGACTTGGCGCATGTAAGTGCTTTTGCCGCCCAGATTGGGGCCGGTGACGATCAGCATACGCCGCTGTTCGGCATCCAGGCGCAGATCATTGGCCACGAACGGTACATCGAGCACCTGTTCCACCACCGGATGGCGGCCGGCCTCGATGCACAGGCCCGGTTCATCGACCAGTTCCGGCCGCTGCCAGCGCAGAGCAACGGCGCGCTCGACGAAATTGGCCAGCACATCCAGTTCGGCCAGGGCGGCAGCGCTGGCCTGCAGAGCCGGCAACGCGCTGATCAACTGCTCCAGCAGAGCATCGTAGAGCGCCTTTTCCCGCGCCAGAGCCTGCTCATGGGCATGCAGCACGGTGTGCTCGAAGGCCTGCAGCTCGGGCATGATGTAGCGCTCGGCACCCTTGAGGGTCTGGCGGCGGTGGTAGTCGGGCGGCACCGCCTGAGCCTGGGCGCGACTGACTTCGATGTAATAGCCGTGCACCCGATTGAAGCCCACCTTGAGCGTGGCAATGCCGGTGCGGCTGCGCTCGCGCTGCTCCAGTTCGATCAGATACTGATCGGCGTGCTCGCTGAGGCTGCGCAGGCGGTCGAGCTCGGCATCGTAGCCCGGCGCGATCACTCCGCCATCCCGCAGCAGTTGCGGCGGCTGCGGTCGCAATGCGCGCTGCAGCAGTTCGCAGATCGCCGGATGGGTGCCGGCGCGGCGGGCCAGCTCGCACAACAGCGGGGCCGTGTGGCGGGCGAGAATGTCCTGCACCTGCGGCAGGCGCGCCAGGGCATCGCCCAGGGCGGTGAGATCGCGTGGCCGCGCCGATTTCAGCGCCACCCGGGCCAGGATGCGCTCCATGTCGCCGCTGCCGCGCAGCACGCCGCGCAGGGCCTCGTGATCGCCGCGTTCGAGCAGTCCTTGCACGCAGTCGAGGCGCTGGCCGAGCACCACACGGTCACGCAGCGGACGATGGGTCCAGCGGCGCAGCAGGCGTGCACCCATTGGCGTCACGCAGCGGTCGAGCAGGCCGATCAGGGTATGTTCGGGACGGCCGCCGAGGCTGTGCTCCAGCTCCAGATTGCGCCGGCTGGCGGCGTCGAGAATCACGCTGTCCTCGTGCTGCTCGACGCGCAGACCGTGTAGATGTGGCAGGGCGCTGCGCTGGGTATCCTTGACGTATTGCAGCAGGCAACCGGCGGCGGCCACCGCCAACGCCAGCCCGGCGCAGCCAAAGCCGTGCAGGTCATGCACCGCGAACTGGGCGCACAGGGCGCGGCGACCGCTGTCGGCATCGAAATGCCAGGGGGCCTGCCGGCGCAACCCAGCATGCTCGCGCCACGGCCCCGGCAACGCAGCATTCTCGGCCAGCAGCACTTCCGCCGGTTGCAGCCGCTCCAGCTCACTGAGCAGCGCCGCTTCGCCGCTGATCTCGCTGACTACGAAACGCCCAGCGCTGAGATCGAGGCTGGCCAGGCCATAGCGATCCTTGCTCTGATGCACAGCCAGCAGCAGGGTATCGCGACGCTCATCGAGCAGCGCCTCATCGGTAAGCGTGCCAGGGGTGACGATGCGCACCACTTGCCGCTCCACCGGGCCCTTGCTGGTGGCCGGATCGCCGAGCTGTTCGCAGATCGCCACCGACAGGCCGCGCTTGACCAGCCTGGCCAGATAATTCTCCACGGCGTGGAACGGCACACCGGCCATCGGAATCGGTGCCCCGGCTGACTGGCCGCGACTGGTGAGCGTGATGTTGAGCAATTCGGCGGCGCGCTGGGCATCCTCATAGAACAGTTCGTAAAAATCGCCCATCCGGTAAAACAGCAGGACATCCGGATGCGCGGCCTTGATGCGCAGGTATTGCTGCATCATCGGGGTATGCTGGTCGAGATTATCCACTGGAGTATCCGTGCCGTGATGGGCAGGGTTGCGAAAAGGGGATGGCATCACTGCTATTTTAGGCGCATCCATGAGTGCAGCGTCCAGGATTCAGGTTTATGGCAATACCGCACAGGGGATTATAAATCCTCAAGACCAATCCTATGAAAATAATCGAACGTGTGATCATAGAACTCATGCAGTCGGGTAGGGTCTTCATCATCGCCATGCGGAACAAAAACAACCATGCCCTGCCGGGCACGCGTCAACAGAACGCGATAGGCGTTTTTAAGATAAATCTGCCGCTGTTCCTTTCGAATACGATTCCATCTATCACCCACAAATGACCAATGCTGCCATCCAGCAGGAGAATACCGGAAGTCCGCATCCCATGCGACGCACGCCCAATCAAGTTCCAGGCCCTGCACCTGAAATTCAGTCGCAACATCTTCCATATAATAGGATGAACGAACATCATCCTTGCCATCCAGAAACCAGTGGATCGGATCAACCGGTGATTTAACATCGATCGCATGCGGCTTCAGGCGCTGTGCCTGCGACGAAACGACAAGGCCATATCGCTCCGATCCTCGCGCCTTTTTCCTGAGCCATTTTTTTGCTTTTGCCAGGTCGCGCGTCATGACGACAGGGTATTTTCCTCTGATTTTTTCAAGCGTCTCACTGGCCTGATCGGCTTGCAGATCCAGAAGCTGCCGGACAAACAGCGCAAGGTGTTCAGCGCGAAAGGAGCGCATGGAAACCGCAAGATGCAACTCGTCCCGGAAAGCAACATATGATAGCCGTTTAATTTTCTGCAGCAGGTCCTCCGCCCGGTACTCCGTGCCTGCTAGACGGGGAGAGATATAAATATGCCAGTCCGGAAACGATCGCAACAGTGACTCCAGCCATTCACTGATACCGGCTTCACCTGTATTGATTTCCTGTCCACCACCGACCAAACATACGACCACAGCCCAATCAGGATGACGATCAAGACAGGAAATCAGAAACTCGGGTTCGGACCTATTAAAATCAGCTTTATCCCGCTTGCGGCTCATAAAGTTGACCGTTTGCTGCAAATCCCAGGCGCGCTGTGCCTCGTCAAACAGCGCCACATGTTCAATCGGTGGTTTTTTTAGATCAATCAGGCACTCATCACGAAAATGATGTACGTTCTGGATGAATGCCTTGACCTCACTCCTCGCATGACCCTTACGTGATATCCTGCCGGATGCCCTTGCCCGCTGCACCTGGTCGCGCGCTAGGGCTTCGCGCAGCACGGCAACCAGCGGACCGTTTCCAGAGAGAAAAACGCTGTAAAGATCAGTATCCCTGTCAAGATGCCGGGTTGCGATATTCAGTCCAACCAGGGTTTTTCCAGAACCGGGCACACCCGTCACAAAGCAAATGGATTTATGGCATTGTGCTTTTGATTCATGAATGATGCCAGAGATCGTGTCGGCTGTTATTCCGAGATTGATCGCACCGGCATCACTGCGGGAAATCTCACTAACCGAGTGGCCGCTATATAGCGCCATTGCAGCTTCTATGATAGTTGGTGTTGGTTGATACTGGCTTTGCTCCCATTCAATGGGGTCCAGTCTGTCTCCATCAAAAAACCGCAGAACATCAGCAATGATATGAGGCAGTATTTTTGAATTGGCTGGAATGGGTGCGATAATGCTATCCGAGCCTGATTCAATGGAAATTGTTGTAAATTTTACGCTTGCCTGAGTCGATATCAATATGGGAACTATAGTGGCGTGATGACTTTTTTCATGAAAATTTTTCA
Organism: Candidatus Competibacteraceae bacterium; assembly: GCA_036834665.1. GTDB lineage: Bacteria > Pseudomonadota > Gammaproteobacteria > Competibacterales > Competibacteraceae > RXIX01. The sequence goes on from DAITNL010000003.1 coordinate 43,827, forward strand.
GGTCAAGCGCATAGTCAAAAACCTGGTCAATTGCGCAAGCTGGAAATTCCTTTTCACCAACCTTGAACTCCAGAACAAAAATAATGGATTCAATCAGCAGAACAACATCAATTCTTTTTCCCATGCGTGGAATGGAGTATTCGAAATAAATACGACCAGCATAAGGACCGAGTACGTTTTTTAGAATGGAAATCTGTTCAACCCAGGCATTTCTTTGCGTCTGCTCCAGCGAAAACGCATGTTTTTCTACCAGTTTGCCAAGAATTTCCTGTTCGGAAGTCACGAGAAATTCCCCTATTGTGCTTCCGTAGTGCCATCTTTTCATAAGCCACTATTTCCTTGTATTTTTTTCGCCCTTCGCTTAAATTTCCCGCCCTGAAGAATTAGCCAAATCCGCACAATGGCATTTACCTGCTGCAGATTCTCAACCATGTTCCACGCCGCCATTCTACCCACCGGAAAACCCGCATGATCAATGCCTTCGAACTGCGCAACGGCCGCCTGCAGCAGCTCCAGGTGGAGAGCCGCGAGGATCTGCAACAGGCCAAGCCCATCTGGGTTGATTTCGATTCACCGACCGATGAAGAGCGACAGTGGGCACGGGAGTTGTTCAACCTAACCCTGCCCGACGAGGACGATTTTGGCGACATCGAGGCCAGCGCACGCTGTTTCGAGGATGCCAGCGGCGCCCTGCAGATCCGCTCCGATTTCCTGCTCGACAAGGATGACGAGTCACGCAACATCCCGGTCGCCTTCGTGTTCCGCCAGGACATCCTGTTCAGCCTGCACCAGGAAGACCTGCCGGTGTTCCGCTTGCTGCGGATGCGTGCCCGCCACCAGCCCGGCTATCTGGAAGACTGCCGCGACGTGCTGCTCGACCTGTACGCCACCGATGCCGAGTATTCCGCCGATGCCCTGGAAGGTGTCTACGAGGCGCTGGAGGAGATTGGCCGCCGGGTCCTCAATGCGCGCCTGAGCGACGCGGATGCTGCGGCAGTCCTGTCCAGCATCGCCCGCGAGGAAGACCTGAACGGGCGCATCCGCCGCAACCTAATGGACACCCGCCGCGCCATTTCCTACCTGATGCGCCAGCGGCTGCTGTCGCCCGACCAGATCGAGGAGGCCCGGCAGATTCTGCGCGACATCGAATCGCTGGACGGGCATACCTCATTTCTGTTCGACAAGATCAACTTCCTGATGGATGCCACAGTCGGCTTTATCAACATCAACCAGAACAAGATCATCAAGATTTTCTCGGTAGCCTCGGTGGCGCTGCTGCCGCCAACCCTGATCGCCAGCATCTATGGCATGAATTTCGATCTCATGCCTGAGTTGAAATGGGCGATGGGCTATCCCTTCGCCCTGGGCCTGATGCTGGCCTCGGTAGCGGCGCCGTTCTGGATCTTTCGCCGCAAGGGCTGGCTGAAATAGGGCGGCATTGGGACGGTACTGCCTGGGCGCGGTTTCGCCGCTCACGCCTCAGCAGGATTCCTGAACCCGCCCGCGCGGCACTCAGCACGCCTAGTGCGTGGCACCGGTGGCTGCGGTTGCGCGCTGGCGCAGCAGCAGCCGCGCTACGAACACGCCAATCTCGAACAGAAACCACATCGGCAAGGCCAGCAGGGTTTGCGAAATCACATCCGGCGGCGTCAACAGCATACCGACAATGAAGGCGCCGACAATCACATAGGGACGCTTAGCCGCCATCGCGTCGGGGGTCAGGATGCCGAGCAGGGCCAGGATCACCGTCGCCACCGGCACCTCGAAGGCAACGCCGAAAGCGAAAAACAGCGTCATCACGAAGTCCAGATAGCGGTTAATGTCGGTCATCACCGCGACTCCGGTCGGCGCAGTGCTGGTGATGAAGGCAAAGAAGAGCGGCATGATCACGAAATAGGCGAAGGCCATGCCCGCGTAGAACAGCAGGGTGCTGGACGCCAGCACCGGCAGGGCCAGACGCTTTTCGCGCTGATACAGGCCCGGGGCGACAAAAGCCCAGACCTGATAGAGCACCCACGGCATGGTCACGAACACCGCCAGCACCAAGGTGAACTTCAACGGAGTCAGGAACGGCGACAGCACGTCAATGGCGATCATGCTGCTATTGGCTGGCATATGCTTGAGCAGCGGACCGGCCAAAGCGGTGTAAATCGGGTTGGAAAAGGGTGACATCGCCACGAACACCAGCAGGATGCCGCCGACGATGCGCAACAGCCGGCTGCGCAATTCAACCAGATGGCTGATGAAAGGCTGTTCGTGATCGGTGTCGGACACGATGAATCAGCTCGCGGCGGGAGGAGAAGGGGGCGGTGCGGGCGCATCAGCCGGTGTGACCGCCGGCTTTTGCAGCGTAACCGTCGCTGCGTCAGCGCTGGCCGGCTTTTGCAGCGTAACCGTCGCTGCGTCAGCGCTGGCCGGCTTT
>DAITNL010000003.1:46258-54904 GCA_036834665.1 Candidatus Competibacteraceae bacterium
CCGCCGATGCGTCAGCAGACGCGGTGGGCGGTGTCCAGCCCGGCGGGGGCGGTGCATTGCGCATACCCGGCGTCCAGCCCGGCGGCGGACCGGGATCGTCGAACTCTTCTTCGACATCCCGGCGCAGCGACTGCACCCGGTTGGCCAGGTCCTTGATCTCGCTCATATCAGCCTGCTGGCGCAGCGACTGCTTGAGCTCTTCAAGATGCAGTTCCCGGTCCACATCGGCCTTGACCTCGGCGATCATCCGCCGTGCCTTGCCCAGCCAAAGCCCGGCAGTACGCGCCAGTGCCGGCAATTTCTCCGGACCGACCACGAGCAGAGCAACAACGCCGACCAGCACCAGTTCCCAGAAACCGATTTCAAACATGCGAGCGTGATCCGGTACTCAGACCTTGTCGCGATCCTTGGCCAGCGGATCGCGGGCCGCTGTGGCATTGGCCTCGCTGCTGCGCTCGGCGCTGGCCGGCTGGTCGAGCTTGCGCGGCTCGTCGGTGGCGGTATCCGGCTTGGCGCCGTCCTTCATCGAATCGCGAAAACCGCGAATCGCCGCGCCCAGATCGCCACCCAGATTGCGCAGCCGGCTGCCGCCGAATAGCACCAGGATAATGACCAGGATGAGCAGGAGTTCCCAAATACTGAAACGCATGACAGTGTGCCTCTGAAGAACGGGGGATCGCGCTTAGCGCATGTTGCGGGCAGCTTTTTCGGCCAGACCGGAGGTGCCAAAGCGGCGGCGCAGTTCGTCGAGAACCGCGTCCGGCCCCAGGCCCTGATGGGCGAGCATGACCAGGGTATGAAACCACAGGTCGGCAGTTTCGCGCACCAGATGCTCGGGGTCGCCATTCTTGGCCGCCAGCAGAGTTTCGGCGGCTTCCTCGCCGACTTTCTTGAGAATGGCATCCAGGCCCTTAGCATACAGCCGGGCGACATAGGAACTGTCGGGATCGGCCTGCTTGCGGGCTTCCAGGGTCGCGGCCAGTTCGCGCAGCGTGTTATCGCTCATGCCCCGTACATCTCGCGCGGGTCCTTGAGCACCGGATCGACGGCCACCCATTGCCCGTCGCGCAGTTCCTCGAAAAAGCAGCTTTGCCGGCCGGTATGACAGGCGATGCCGCCTATCTGTTCGATCTCCAGCAGCAGCACATCGGCATCGCAATCCAGGCGGATGCGCTTGACCTTTTGCATATGGCCGGAGGTCTCGCCCTTATGCCAGATCTGGCGGCGCGACCGCGACCAGTACACGGCTTCGCCACAGGCGACGGTGCGCTGCAGCGATTCACGGTTCATCCAGGCCATCATCAGGATTCGGCCACTGCTGGCATCCTGGGCAATGGCGGGCACCAGCCCATCGGAAGTCCATTTAATACGGTCCAGCCAGTTGTCGCTCATGAATAGTCTCGCTCTGCCCACACTCCCACCGGGAGCAGGGCCTGTCAAATCAACTCAAAGCCTGACTTCGATGCCACGCGCCTGCAGATGGCGCTTGGCCTGTTCGATGGTGTATTCGGCGAAATGGAAAATGCTCGCCGCCAGCACCGCATCCGCCTTGCCAAGCAGGATGCCGTCAGCCAGATGATCCAGCGTGCCGACGCCACCAGAGGCAATCACCGGAATGCTCACCGCCTCGCTGATGGCGCGGGTCAGTTCCAGATCGAAGCCGCGCTTGGTGCCATCGCGGTCCATGCTGGTCAGCAGGATTTCACCCGCGCCGTAATCGGCCATGCGCCGCGCCCATTCCACCGCGTCGATGCCGGTCGGACGGCGGCCACCGTGGGTGAAAATTTCCCAGCGTGGCGTTTCCTGCCCGGCATGCACGGCCTTGGCGTCGATGGCGACCACGATGCACTGATTGCCAAAGCGTTCGGCGGCTTCGCGGACGAATTCCGGGCGGGCGATGGCGGCGGTATTGATCGATACCTTGTCCGCGCCGGCATTCAGCATCCGCCGCACGTCGTCGAGACCGCGGATACCGCCGCCGACGGTCAGCGGGATGAACACCTCGCTGGCCACCTGCTCAACCACATGCACCAGGGTTTCGCGGTCGTCGGAACTGGCGGTGATGTCGAGAAAGGTGATCTCGTCGGCGCCTTCCTGGTCATAGCGGCGGGCGATTTCCACCGGATCGCCCGCGTCGCGAATTTCGACGAACTTGACGCCCTTGACCACCCGGCCGCGATCCACGTCCAGACAGGGAATAATGCGCTTGGCCAGCCCCATCACGCTTGCCCCGCCGGTTCCAGCAGGCGCTGCGCTTCGGCCAGATCAATGGCGCCGTCATACAGCGCCCGGCCAATGATCGCCCCCATGATGCCCTCCTTTTCCACCGCGCACAGTGCCCGCAGGTCGTCGAGCGTGCTGACGCCGCCGGACGCGATCACGGGGATGCTGATGGCCTGGGCGAGGCGCAGCGTGGCCTCGACATTGACGCCCTGCATCATGCCGTCACGGCTGATGTCGGTATAGACGATCGCCTCGACGCCATAGCGCTCGAAGACCTGTGCCAGATCAATGACATTGTGCTTGGACAGCTTCGACCAGCCATTCACCGCCACCCGTCCGTCCTTGGCATCCAGGCCGACGATGATGTGGCCGGGATATTCCAGGCACAGGTTGTTGATAAAGTGCGGCTCCTGCACGGCCTTGGTGCCGATGATCACGAACTGGACGCCCGCATCCAGATAGGCATCGACGGCCTGTTCATCACGAATGCCGCCACCGACCTGGATCGGCAGTTCGGGAAAGGTCTGGGCGATGCGGCGGATCACCTGGGCATTGACCGGCTGGCCGGCGAAGGCACCATTCAGATCCACCAGATGCAGGCGGCGGGCGCCAGCTTCGACCCAGCGCCCGGCCATGGCCACCGGGTCGTCGGAAAAGATCGTGGAGTCGTCCATGCGCCCTTGGCGCAGCCGCACGCACTTGCCATCCTTTAAATCGATTGCGGGTATCAGCAACATGACCGGTTCTTCCAGCAGGCCTGTCCAGGTGAGGAATGAAGGGGGTGATTACGGATTCCAGCCGGCGAAATTGGCCAGCAGGCGCAAGCCGGCCGCCGCACTTTTTTCCGGGTGAAACTGCACCGCGAACAGGTTGTCGCGGGCGATGGCCGAGGTGAAGGTAAAACCATAGCGGGTCTGGCCGGCCGCCAGCGCCGGATCGGCGGGTTGTAGATAGTAACTATGGACGAAATAAAAGCGGCTGTCCTGGGCGATGCCCTGCCAGAGCGGGTGTGCATCGAGCTGATGGACCTGGTTCCAGCCCATGTGCGGCACTTTCAGGCGCTCGCCGCTGTGCGGATCGTGCAGTTCGCCAAACCAGACCACCCGTCCGGGCAGTACGCCGAGGCAGGGTATGCCGCCGTTTTCCTCGCTGAAATCAAGCAGCGCCTGCGGTCCCAGGCACAGCCCCAGGAACGGCTTGCTGCGCGCCGCGTCGCGGACCACGTCGGTCAGGTCCCAGCGGGCCAGTTCGCGCATACAGTCACGGATCGAACCCTGGCCGGGGAACACTACCCGGTCGGCGTGCAGGATGTCATGGCGGTCCTGGGTGATACGCACCCGGGCCGTAGGGGCGACGTGTTCGAGCGCCTTGGCGACGGAACGCAAATTGCCCATGCCGTAATCGATGATCGCGATGCTGGTCATGCGGAGAACTCGACGGATGCGGGACGCGGAAGGGGGACAGGGCGCAATGGCCTACAGGCTGCCCTTGGTTGAGGGAATGCCGACCGCGCGCGGGTCCGGCTCGACCGCCATGCGCAGGGCACGGCCGAAGGCCTTGAATACGGTTTCCGCGATGTGATGGGCATTGCGGCCGCGCAGATTGTCAATGTGCAGGGTCACCAGAGCGTGGTTGACAAAGCCCTGGAAGAACTCGCGCAGCAGATCGACATCGAAGTCACCGATGCGCGCGCGCGGGAATTCGAGGGTGTATTCCAGGCCGGGGCGGCCCGAACAGTCCAGCACCACCCGCGACAGCGCTTCATCGAGCGGCACATAGGCATGGCCGTAGCGGCGAATGCCCGCCTTGTCACCGAGCGCCTGGCGCACCGCCTGGCCCAGGGTAATGCCGATGTCCTCGACGGTGTGGTGGGCGTCGATGTGCAGATCACCCTGGGCTTCGATCATGAGATCAATCAGGCCATGGCGGGCGATCTGGTCGAGCATGTGATCGAGAAAGGGTAGGCCGCTGGACAGGCGCGCGCTGCCGCTGCCGTCCAGGTTGACGCTGACCTGAATCCGGGTTTCCAGGGTGTCGCGCTTGACCGTCGCTATGCGTGCTGACATGAAAATCGCAATCCCGCGAGCCGATGAATAAGAAAAGAATGGGTCGATTCTACCTGAATTTTATCCCGATGCACGCCAGAACCCGGGCGGAATGCAGTCTGTAACCGAGGATCGGGCCTTCTCTGACCGCGCGGGCGGGCGAGAGTGTGGGGGTTTTATGTTTTTTCACGGCGTTAATTTTTGCATAGGGCTCATAAACCATGATGAACAGGCACGATAAACAGAGACACGGCTGGGCACTGCTGTTGATCGGGCTGCTAGCGGGCTGCTCGGGCGGGCGACCACCGGTCGCGCAGGACTCCGCTGCGGGTCTGCCACCCTGTCCGCCTTCGCCCAACTGCGTCTCCTCGCAGGCAAGCGATCCCGATCAGCGGGTGGAGCCGCTGCGCTATGCCGATGCACCGGCGGCGGCCAGGGCGCGCCTGCTGACGGTGATAAACGGCATGGAGCGCAGCCAGGTCACGCAGGCCAGCGCCGATAGGCTGCAGGTCGAATTCCGCTCGGCGGTATTTGGCTTCGTCGATGATGTCGAATTCCGCTTCCGCCCGCCGGGCTTGATCGAACTGCGCTCAGCCGCGCGCAGTGGTTATTATGACTTTGGCGTCAATCGCGAGCGCGTCGCGCAAATTCGCGCCCGCTTCGAGTCGCGCTAGTCCGGCATCTGCTGCCAGGGTGGATCACGCAGCAGGGCATCGGCGGCGGCCGCATCGACCGGCCGCGAGAAGTAGTAGCCCTGGCCAAAATCGCAGCCGAGCGCACGCAGTGCCGCCAATTGCTCGGCGGTTTCCACGCCCTCGGCGACCACGCTCTTGCCCAGGGTGTGGGCCAGACCAATGATCGCGGCGACAATCTGGGCGTGGCTAGTATCGCTCTCCATCGCCTGCACAAAGGAGCGGTCGATCTTCAGGGTGTCGAAGGGAAACTGATGCAGGTAGCTCAGCGAAGAATACCCGGTGCCAAAATCGTCCATGCTCAGCGGGAAACCCTGTGCGTGCAGGCGGCGCAGGGTTTCCTGGGCAGCCGTGATGTCACCGAGAATGGCGCTCTCGGTGATCTCCAGATTGAGCAGTGCCGGATCGCAGGCATGGCACTGCACCAGGCTGCTGATCTCCTCAGCAAGATTGGTGGCGGTGAACTGCCGCCCGGACAGGTTCACGTTAACCACCGGCGGGTGGGCATGGTGACGCATCCAGTGACGTACCTGCTGGCAGGCGCTTTCCAGCACATAGCGGCCAATCGGCAGGATCAGCAGGGTCTCTTCGGCGACCGGGATGAAATCGCCCGGCGCGACCATGCCACGGGTCGGATGGCACCAGCGCAACAGCGCCTCGAAACCCTTGAGCCGGCCGCTGGCCAGTTCGACGATGGGCTGATAGTGGAGCAGGAATTCCTGGTGCGGCAAGGCGCGGCGCAGGTCGTGTTCCAGATGCATCAGTTGCACGATGCGTTCGTGCATCGACGGATCGAACACGGCACAACGGTTATGGGCGCTGCCGCTCTTGGCCTGATACATGGCGATATCGGCATCGCGTAACAACGCCTCGGGCTCCTGATGACGCTCATCGGCGATGATGACGCCCACGCTGGCGTTGATGTAGATCTCGTGATCATCGAGGCTGAACGGTCTGGCCAGGGCCTTCAGCAGGCGCTCGGCGCAGGCACGCGCCCTGTCGATCCGGGCAACCCGGGCAAGCAGAATGACAAACTCATCGCCGCCGATCCGGGCCACGGTATCCTTCTGGCGCAGGCAGGCGCGGATCCGCCGGCCAATCGCCGCCAGTAACCGGTCGCCGATAGTGTGGCCGAGACTGTCGTTGATAACCTTGAAGCGATCCAGGTCGAGAAACAGCAGGGCGAAATGCTCATCGGGCTGCTGTTGGCAGCGGTGCAGAGCCTGGGCGAGGCGCTCCAGAATGGCCGCGCGGTTTGGCAGGCCGGTCAGCGGGTCGTGGAACGCGTGGTAGCGCAGTGCTTCCTCGTGCTGGCGACGCTCAGAGATGTCACGCACCACCGCCAGCAGCAACTGGCGTGTGCCGGCGCTGATGCGCTTGAGCTGGATTTCAGTCCACAGCCGGCGTCCACTGGTGGTAAGCAACGGGCATTCGATGCGCTGCGCCCGCCCAGCCAGCGCCCGCCGCCAGCGCCATTTCCAGAAAACCGGCTTGAAATCGATTAGCCAGCTGTTCAGCGACTGCTGGCGCAGTTCAGCCGGTGGACAACCGAGCAGGTCGGCAGTCTGCTGGTTGGCATCGAGCAGTTGGCCGCCGGTATCGAACACCAGCAGGGCATCGTGGGCGCTATCGAACAGGGTGCGGTAATTGGCCTCGGCAGCCTGGAGCGCGCGCAGGGTACGCTGCTGCGTCCGCAAGCCCAGATAAATCTTGAGTGCCGTCATCGCGATCAGCGTGTCGTCTTCGGTGAATTCGGCATTCGGATCCAGCGGATGGGGCTGGCGATTAGCCAGCAGCAGGGCATGGTCGCTGATCTGCGGAACGGTGACCCACAGCCAGTTGCGCAGACCGGCAGTGCGCAGGGCCGCCCGCGCCGCATTCGGCACTGCCTGGACATTCTGGCTGCTGGCACAGGCGGGCAAGGCCGGCAGGCTGAAGTCCGCAGCCAGGCCCAGGCCATGACAGAGCACAAACTGATTCGCCACGGGTCGCCAGCGCAGTATCGCCACGCACTCGACCCGCAGCGACTCAGCCAGCAGCCTGTTGAGGATTTCCCCGAGCGATGCCCCCGGCGTCGCCTGGCTGCTCTCGTAGAGATTCTGCACGATCAGGGCGATGGCGCGGTTGCGGCTGGCATCGCGGCGCGCCTGGATCAATTCCTGTTGCAGGCGCAGCAGCCGGCTGCCGATCTCGTCATACTGGCCCCGGTAATAGGCCAGCGCCTGCTGCGTATCCAGCGGCGTAGTCATGCGCAGCGCTCAGGCATGGACGGTAAACAGGGCCAGGACGCCGGTCCAGTCCAGCGGCCGCGATCGGCCCAGGATCGGCGCGATCTCCACGCCGGAATAAAAGCCCAGCAGCGGACAGCGGGTCGCTACCTGCTGGCGAATCGGCGCGGTTTCATCGTCATACAGGCTACTGAAGGCGGTGGAACGGCCGGCGCAATCGATATACAGGCCAAACAGCGGCTCGCGTTTGCCCAGCGCAGCCAGCAGGGCCGTGGTCTGCTGGCGGGCGGACTCGAACATCCGCGCCGGATCGTACAGCATCAGTTGCACCCGCGAGCCACGTCGGAAATCGGCCTCGAACAGCATCAGAGCATCGCTGTGCAAATCGGCGGACATCACCAGGCGATTGACGTATTGCCGATCGTCGAAGGGCGCGAACGGATCGCCATGCTTCTCGCCCAGCGTCAGGGACAGCAGCGGCTGCCGCGCCGCCAGGGCTTCGCGGCTGGTGCCCAGACGCATCGCTGCCACCGCCAAGGCCGGCTGGCCATCCAGTTCCAGCACCCGCGCGCCGTCGATGGCGGTAATTTCGAGAAAATCGCTGGCCGGGTAGCAACCGTGGGTAATGGCAATGTGGGCCTGCAGTTGCGGCGGCAGCACCACCGCCAGCGCGGTATGCCGGCGCACGTTCTGACCGTCGAAGATATAGCTGCTGGAAAAGCACATGTCGCCGAGGGTACCGGCACCGAGTAGCAGGGGCGCGGTCGCGGCATCCAGACCCGCATACAGGCCATCGAGCAGACGGCTGCAAACGTTCAGCTCGAGCGGCTCCTTACGCTTGATCGAGTCGTAGAACAGCAGCACCGGACCAGGATCGGGCAGGCCGGCCAGCATGGCACCGAGCTGGCGGCCAGCGGCGGCTTCGTCCTGATCGAGGCCGTCAATGATCGACAAGGCGATCGGCATGAGCGCGGCGGAGAACAGCAGCAGACCGCAGGCATAGCCGCCGGTAGATACGCTGGTGGCGGTGATCAGGCCAGCGGCGCACCCCCCGACCAGCGGAATCGACCCTAGCGCCGCCCGAAAGCCGCGCAGCAATTCCTCCGGAGCGTGTTGCCCACCGCAAATGACCAACGCCCAGCCGGGCGACGCGCCGACCGGCAGTTGCTGCAACGCTGCGATAGCTGCCTGATGGGCAACGGTATAGGCATCGGCATGCTGCGCCTGTCCGAGAACAACGGCATGATGCGGGATAAGCATGCAACGACTCTCCACGCAGAACTGAATCGGGGAAGATGCATGTCAGCACGCGGAATGCTGCGCGCGACGAATACAGTTTACGGCGAAAAGAGACAAATGGCGCGGTGCTGGTCCGCACTGTGTCAGATGATATGACGGGAATACCAAGGCCGCCACTGACCTGGCTGCTACCTGGGTGGGGGGATCCGGGTAGCAGCG
>DAITNL010000004.1:0-15360 GCA_036834665.1 Candidatus Competibacteraceae bacterium
CAATTACCCTGCCCAAGCTCGCTGAGGGTCATGATGCGCGGGTCCTGGCGCCGGCGGAGGTCGCGTTATGACCGAAGCCCGTTATGCCGTGGGTATCGATCTGGGCACCACGCACTGCGTGATGGCAGCGGTGGATCTGGCCGCCAGCGATTATGACCGGGTGGTCGAGCGCATCGAGGCCATTCCGCAGTTGACCGCGCCGGGTGCAGTCGAGGAGCGGCCCATGCTGCCTTCGTTCCTGTATCTGCCACACCCGGACGAGCTGCGCCCGGATGATTGCATCCTGCCCTGGGGGATGCCGGCGCCCTTCGTGGTCGGTGAGTTGGCGCGTGCCATGGGCGGGCGCACGCCGATCCGGCTGGTGTCCAGCGCCAAAAGCTGGCTGTGTCATCCGGGCATCGACCGGCGCGCGGCGGTATTGCCGGTGGAAGCACCCGACGAAGTGAACCGGGTGTCGCCGCTGCAGGCGTCGATTCATTATTTGGCCCACCTGCGTGCCGCCTGGGATCATTGGCATCCCGCCGCGCCGCTGGCCGAGCAGGATGTGGTGCTGACCGTGCCGGCCTCGTTTGATCCAGCAGCACGCGAGCTGACCGCAGAAGCCGCTGCCGCAGTAGGTCTGGAGCGACTGGTGCTGCTGGAGGAGCCACAGGCGGCGCTGTATCACTGGATCCTGGCAGCCGGTGGTGAGTGGCGCAGGCAGGTACGGCTGGGTGACATCATCCTGGTCATCGATCTGGGCGGTGGCACCGCCGATTTTTCGCTGATTGCCGTCACCGAACGCGATGGCGCTCTGGAACTGGTGCGGGTCGCGGTCGGCGACCATATCCTGCTGGGTGGCGACAATATGGATTTGGCTTTGGCCCATACGGTGCGCGCCAAACTCGCCCATCAGGGTATCAATCTGGATCCCTGGCAGTTGCAGGGCCTGACCCACGCCTGTCGCGGCGCCAAGGAAACCCTGCTGAGCGATACCACGATTGCGGCAGTGCCGGTGGTGGTGCCGAGTCGCGGTTCACGGCTGATCGGCGGCACGCTGCGCACCGAATTGACCCGTGAAGAGGTGATGACCACGCTGGTGGATGGCTTTTTCCCGGTGGTGGATGCAGCGGCGCGGCCAGCCAGCCGGGCGCGGGCGGCCCTGACCAAGCTCGGCCTGCCCTATGCCCAGGATGCGGCAATGACCCGGCATCTGGCGGCGTTTCTTGGCCGACAGGTGCATGCCACCCGCGACTTGGCCGGTTTCGCCGGACCGGATGCGGCACACGCCAGCTTTCTGCATCCGACTGCGGTGCTGTTCAACGGTGGCGTGTTCAAGGCGCCGCCGCTGCTAGCGCGCACCCTGGAGGTGCTCAACGGCTGGCTGGCCGCCGAGGGCGCGCCGCCGGTGCGCCTGCTGGAAGGCGCTGATCTGGATCTGGCAGTGGCGCGCGGCGCGGCCTATTACGGCTATGTGCGGCGCGGGCGCGGGGTGCGGATTCGCGGCGGCACCGCCAAGGCTTACTACGTCGGCGTGGAAAGCGCCATGCCGGCGGTACCGGGCATGGAGCCGCCGATCGAGGCGCTGTGCATCGCGCCCTTTGGCATGGAGGAGGGCACGCAGGCCGAACTGCCGCCGCAGGAAGTGGGGCTGGTGGTCGGCGAGCCGGTGCGCTTCCGGTTCTTCGGTTCCTCAGTGCGCCGTGGCGATCAGGTCGGTACGGTACTGGAACAATGGGCGCCGGAGGAAATCGAGGAGCTGGACGAAATCGAGGCCAATCTGCCCGCTGAGGATCATCAGCCCGGCGAGGTCGTTCCGGTGCGCCTGCATGCAGCGGTGACCGAGGTCGGCACCCTGCGCCTGGAAGCGGTACCGCGCAGCGGCGGCGAGAGCTGGAAGGTCGAGTTCGACGTGCGCGGGGAGGTCTGAGCCATCACCTCTTCCAGCTCATCGCGTTATCTGGTCGGCATTGATCTGGGCACCACGCATACGGTGGTGGCCTATGCCGATTTGCGCGCCGCTGCTGCGATTCACCTGTTCGCCGTTCCGCAACTGGTCGCGCCCGGCGCGGTTGCAGCGCGGCCCCTGTTGCCATCGCTGCGCTATCACCCGGCAGCGGGTGAGCTGGCCGCGGCGGATACCGGCCTGCCCTGGTCGTTCAGCGATCCGGGTGAGGTGCCCGAGGTGCTGCTGGGTGAGCTGGCGCGGCAACAGGGCGCGCGCACGCCGGGGCGGCTGGTGGCCAGCGCCAAGAGCTGGCTATCGCATGCCGGCGTGGATCGCAGTGCGCCGATCCTGCCCTGGGGCGCGGCGGACGGGATCGCCAAAGTCTCGCCGGTAGCGGCCAGCGCCAGCACGCTCGCCTATATCCGCGCGGCCTGGAATCAGCAGTTCCCGCGTCAGCCGCTGGAACGGCAGGAACTGGTGCTGACCGTGCCGGCCTCCTTCGATGAGGCGGCACGGGCACTGACCGTGGCAGCGGCGCGGCTGGCCGGATTGCCCCAGCTGCGCCTGCTGGAAGAGCCGCAGGCCGCCTGCTATGACTGGCTGCATCGCCATGCCGATGATCTGGCGGCGGCGCTGGACACGGCGCGCCTGCTGCTGGTGTGCGATGTGGGCGGTGGCACCACCGATCTGACCCTGATCCAGGTGGAGCATGATGCACATGGGCCGCGCCTGACCCGCATCGGCGTCGGCGATCATCTGATGCTGGGCGGCGATAACATGGATCTGGCCCTGGCGCGCACCGTCGAGGCGCGGCTCGGCGGTGGACGGCTGAACGCTGGCGAATTGTCGCAACTGCTGCAGCAGTGCCGCAGCGCCAAGGAACGTCTGCTGGCTGATGATGCTCCGGAACAGGTCAGCGTGACCCTGCTCGGTGGTGGCACCCGTCTGGTGGGCGGTGCGCGCAGCGCCACGCTCAGCCGCGATGAGGTGCGCGCGCTGCTGGTGGATGGCTTCCTGCCGTGCGTGGCGCCTGATGAACAGCCACAGGGTCGGCGTGCGGCGGTGGTCGAATTTGGCCTGCCCTATGCCGCTGATCCGGCGATCAGTCGTCATCTGGCGGCATTCCTGGCCCAGCATGCCGAGGCGATGCGGCAGGCGCTGGGTGAGACGCTGCCACCGGGGCAGTTGCCAATGCCTGATAGCGTGCTGCTTAATGGCGGTGTGTTCCATGGCGCGGCCCTGAGTGGGCGGCTGCTGGATGTGCTGGGTGGCTGGCGCGGCGTGCCGCTGCGGCGCCTGGATAATCCCGAGCCGGATCTGGCGGTCGCGCGCGGCGCGGTGGCCTATGGGCTGGCGCGGCGTGGCCAGGGTTTGAAAATCGGCGGCGGTTCGGCGCGCGGCTATGTGCTGCGGGTCGAGGCCGGCCACAAGCGCCGCCAGGGTGTGTGCCTGCTGCCGCGTGGCAGTGAGGAAGGCCGGGAAGTGCGCCTGGCGCGAACGTTCTCGCTGCGGCTGGGGGCGCCGGTGCAGTTTCACCTGCTGTCCTCGACTGGCGATCGCGTCGATCTGCCCGGTGAGGTTGTGGATCTGGAGCAGGGTGATTTCGTGCCGCTGCCGCCGATCACGACAGTGCTGGAGAGTGAAGCGGTCGGCGAGGTGCCGGTGCAACTGATCGCGCAGTTGACCGAGGTCGGCACGCTGGAGGTGGACTGCGTAGCCGTTGCCGATGCAGCGCGGCGCTGGCGGCTGGCCTTTCAGGTGCGTGGCGGCGATGCGACCACCCTGGCGCGCTTGCATCCGCGCTTTGCCGATGCAACGACGCGTATCGAGCGCTTTTATGGCGCCCGTGCCAGCGATGTTGATATCAGGGAAATCAAGACCCTGCGCGGTGATCTGGAGCGGCTGCTGGGTAAGCGCGAGAGCTGGGAAACGCCGCTGCTGCGCGAGTTGTTCGCGGTGCTATGGGCCGGAGCGCGGCGGCGGCGGCGTTCGGTGGAGCATGAGCGCCTGTGGTTCAGTTTGGCTGGCTATTGCCTGCGACCGGGTTTTGGGCATCCGCTGGATGCCTGGCGGGTCGGGCAGTTATGGACGTTGTACGCACAGGGTGTGCAGTATCACCAGGATGCACAGAACCGCGCCGAGTGGTGGACGCTCTGGCGGCGGGTGGCCGGTGGTCTGGATGCGGCGGCACAGGCCCATCTGAGTGAGGAACTGCTGATCGAACTGCGTCCGCCGACCGGCAAGGCCGCCAAGGAACGGCTGGTCAGCATCGAGGATCTGGCCCGGCTGGCCGCGGTGCTGGAACGCGTGCCGGCGACGCGCAAGGTCGAACTGGGCGAGCAGGTACTGGACCGGTTGGCGCGTAAGGGTGAGTCGGCGCAATTGTGGTGGGCGGTGGGCCGGCTGGGGACGCGGGTTCCGGTCTATGGCAGCGCCCACGATGTGGTGCCAGCGGCAACGGCAGCGGTCTGGCTGGAGCGGCTGCTGGCGCTGGACTGGAAGGTAGTAGCGCCGGCGGCGTTTTCCGCGACGCTCCTCGGGCGTTGCAGCGGCGACCGTGAGCGCGATCTGGACGAGATGCAGCGGTTGCGGGTAGTACAGCGGCTGCGTGCGGTCAAGGCGCCGCCCTCCTGGCTGCGCATGATCGAGGAGTGTGTGGAGCTGGACGAGGCCGACGCCAGCCGCGTATTCGGCGAAGCCCTGCCGCCGGGGTTGCGTCTGATGGCCTGAGGCGGTGACTCGGTCCTGATCTGCCGGGAGGTCCTTGCCTGCTCGACAGATGTCAGGTTTGCAAACGGTTGCCGCGAGGTATGCTATGACGACCCGTTCATCCGTGCCGCCGGTGGCGACGTTGATTTCTGCGGCAGCCCGTGCCGACTTTCTCACCGCGCTGCTCAATGGCGACCGGTCGCGCTGTCTGGCCTTGACCGAGCAGGTGTTGCGCAGCGGTATTCCGGTGCTGACGCTGTATCAGGAGCTGTACCAGTCCGCCCTATACCAGATTGGCGAACTGTGGGCCAGCAACCGCATTTCGGTGGCCCGCGAGCATCTGGCTACGGCCATTGTCGAGGGTTTGCTGAATCAGGTCTATCCGCGGGTGATCGCCCCGCATCGGGTGCATCGGCGCATTGTCGTGGCCTCGGTCGAGGGTGAGCTGCACCAGATCGGCGCCAAGATGGTCTGCGATGTCTTCGAGATGCACGGCTGGGATGCGTTCTATCTGGGCGCCGACATGCCGACTCGTGAACTGTTGCATCTGCTGCGTGAACAGTGTCCAGATCTGCTTGGCCTCTCGCTGAGCATTTATCTACACTTGGACATGCTGTTGCAGATGGTTGAGGCGGTGCGCGCCGAATTCCTGACCCTGCCCATTCTGATCGGCGGGCAGGGATTGCGACAGGTGGGGCCGACTCTGACGCTGGGACCGGCGGTTCACTATGTGGCCGATCTCGACGCGCTGAACCGTTTTGTCGCCGACTGGGATCAGACTGCCGTATCCGCTTGCACAGTAACAGCACCGCAAAATTAACAAGACCGCCGACCGTTCAGGAGACCGGGCCATGAATCGTCAGGATCTGCTGGAAACCGCCCGCGCCTTGCCAGCCTTCAGCGCTGCTGCCGCACAGGAGTATGCCGACCAGCGTGAACTGCTGGTTGCGTCGCTGAATCAGATCATGCTGCAGCGGGCCGATCTCGACCTGTTGGTCGGTGCCGGCAACCACGCCATGATGCAGGACAACCACCACAACCACGCCCGTTTCGTCGAATCGCTGCTGCGCCATTACGACGCCGAGGTGCTGGTCGATACCGTGCTGTGGGTATTCCGCGCCTACCGCGCCCATGGCTTTCATCTCAGCTACTGGCCGGCGCAGCTCAACGCCTGGGTCACGGTTCTGGAGCAGCAGTTGTCGCCACCCTCATTTGCCGCCATCTATCCGCTCTATCACTGGTTTATCGTCCACATTCCGGCATTCGTGGCCCTGACCGATGCGTCGGTGGACGGCGCATGAATCACCCGCTGTTGCTATCCATATGAGTGATTTGTCTCCTGTGCTGCCGCCAGCCCTGGCCGATTGGGCCGTCGAACTGGCCCGTGCCCGCGACACCAGTCTGGCTCTGGCCATCGCGGTATTCGACCGCATGGGCGATGCACGCTATCTCAATCAGGGTATGAGCGAACTGCTCGGTGGCGCTACGCCGGACCGGCCGCGCCATGCATATCTAGCCAATCCCGATTTTGCCCGCCTGCTGGAGTGCGGTGATGAGGGGCTGATTTTCAGCGGCTGGCTGACGGTCAGCGATGGCCACCTGGTGACGCGGACCCTGCAGGCATCGGTGTATCGCAAGGCCGATGCGCTGCTGGTCATGGGCGAGTTCGACGTGTTCGAACTGGAGCGTCTGGGTCGCGAATTGGCGCGCGGCAACCAGCAGATTCAGAACCTGCAGCGCGAACTGATCCGCAAGAATGCCCATCTATCGCACGCTCTGGAGGAACTGCGCGAAACCCAGACCATGCTGATACATGCCGAAAAAATGAGTGCGCTCGGTCAACTGGTGGCCGGGTTTGCCCATGAAATCAACAACCCGACGGCCTTCATCGCCGCTAATCTCGACAGTCTCGGCGAGGGCGTGGCGGCACTGAGCACCGCCTATCAGGCACTGGAAACGCTGGCGGCGCGCAGCGTGACTGCCGAGGCGCTGACGGCACTGCGGGCGCGGCACGATCTGGATTTCCTGCTTGATGATTTTCCCGCCCTGTTGGCCGCGACTGTCGATGGTGTTGGCCGGGTGCGGCGCATCGTCGCTGATCTGCAAACCTTCTCGCGCCTGCAGGAGGCCGAGCGCAAGACCGTCGATCTGGGTGAAAATCTGCGCAGCACCCTGGCGCTGGCTGCCAGCGACCTGCGCGCGCGGCAAGTGGACGTGCACCTGAATCTGGACGCACTGCCGCCGGTAGAGTGTTATCCGGCCGAGTTGAATCAGGTGTTCATGAATTTGATCGTGAATGCCCTGCAGGCGATGCCCGGCGGCGGCCGCTTGTGCATCAGCGGCCAGCGTCAGAACAATGGCCAGATCGTTTTGTGCTTTCGCGACAGCGGCTGTGGCATTCCGAAAGCGGTGATTGGGCGTATTTTCGATCCTTTCTTCACCACCAAACCGGTTGGTCAGGGCACCGGCCTGGGTCTGAGCGTGTCCTATAACATCATCAAACGGCACGGCGGCCAGATTACGGTCGAATCAGTCGAAGGGCAGGGCACAGCGTTCACCCTCATCCTGCCGGAGCGGCTGTCATGAGTGGGGCCGAATACCTCGCGAAAGCAGCCAACAGCGCCAACCCGCCCTGTCAGGTGCTGGTGATCGACGACGAACCCGAAGTCCGGCAGGCCCTGCAGCGGCAACTGCGCCGTGAATTCATCGTCCATGTCGCCGCCGATGCCGAAGCGGGGCTGGCGATCCTCAGGCAGCAGGCGGTGGAAGTGGTGATCTCCGACGAGCGCATGCCGGGCATGACGGGCTCCGAGTTCTTCCAGCGCATCAAGGACAGTGATCCCGAGGCGATCCGCCTGCTGATCACCGGCTATGCCGACCTGCAATCGGTGATCCAGGCGATCAATCAGGGCCATATCTACCGCTACATCACCAAGCCCTGGGACAGCACCGAGATTCGCACCATCGTCCGCGAGGCTTGCCAGCGCTACCGGATGCGGGTGCATAACCAGCAGTTGCTGTGCGAACTGCAGGCCGCCAACGATCGCCTGGAGCAACGGGTCGGCGAGCGCACCGCCCAACTGGAGCAGGCGCTGCGTGAACTGCGTGACAGTGAGCAGCGCTATCGGCGCATCGTCGACAACATCAACGATCCGGTGCTGGTCACCGATTGCCGTGCCCGCATCCTGTCGGTCAATCCAGCCTTCACCCGGGTCACCGGCTACAGCGCCGAGGACGTATACGGTAACCGCCCGAGCCTGCTCGCGTCCGATCACCATTCGCCCGAGTTTTACGCAGCACTGTGGCAGCGCCTGCTCAGCGAGGGCGTCTGGCGCGGCGATATCTGGAACCGGCGCAAGAACGGCGAGGTGTATGTGCAGCGGCTGACCATTTCCACGGTGCGCGGCGAGAGCGGCGAGACCCTGTATGTGGCGGTCTATAACGACCTCACCGAGGATCGCCGTGAGTTGGAGCGGGTCCAGTTCCTTGCCCACCACGATGCCCTGACCAGCCTGCCCAATCGGGTGCTGCTGTTTGACCGGCTCTCGGAGGCGATCCGCGATGCCCGCCGTCAGGGCCAGCGCGTTGGCGTGCTGTTCATCGACCTCGATGGCTTCAAGCCGATCAATGACCAGTATGGCCATGAGGTCGGCGATACCGTGTTGCAGACCTGTGCCCAGCGCCTGCG
Organism: Candidatus Competibacteraceae bacterium; assembly: GCA_036834665.1. Classification (GTDB taxonomy): domain Bacteria; phylum Pseudomonadota; class Gammaproteobacteria; order Competibacterales; family Competibacteraceae; genus RXIX01. Next base: position 8,325 of record DAITNL010000004.1, read on the forward strand.
CGGAATCGTGCGCGAATGCGATACCGTGGCGCGCCTGGGCGGCGATGAGTTCGTGGTGGTGCTGCGGCAGATCGAACAGGCCGAACATGCCGGGCTGTTGGCCGACAAGATTCTGCATGGGCTGCGGATGCCGTTTACCCATGGCGAGCACTCGTTTGCGCTGACCGGCAGTATTGGTGTTGCGCTGTGGCCGGAGGATGGCAACGAGGCCGCTACTCTGCTGAAGAAGGCGGACAGCGCGATGTACGCCGCCAAGCAGGGTGGCCGCGCCGCCTGGCTGTTCGCCAGCACACTGTCCGTCGCGCCGCCGCCAGATACCCGCTGAGGCAGGATCCAGCGTTCAGCGTCTCGGCGCTCAGGCCGCCAGTGTCTGTTCCAGAATGCGCCGACTGGTGGCCAAATCGACATCCTGATGTTCGCCGAGCGCGGTCATCTGGTGCCGCTCCAGTTGGGCCAGCAGCGCCGGCACGGCCTCGGCGCCGATGCCATAGTCGCGCAGATAGGTGCGCACACCCAGGCTCTCGAAGAAGGCCCGGGTACGCTCGATGGCGGCGTCGATCCGCTCGTCCTCGCTGCCGCTGTTGATCTCCCAGACCCGCGCCGCGTATTGCAGCAGTTTGGCGCGCTTGCGGTCGCGCTTCACGTTCATCATCGCAGGCAGAACGATGGCCAGGGTCTGGGCGTGATCCAGCCCATGCAGGGCGGTAATCTCATGGCCGATCATGTGCGTGGCCCAGTCGCCGGGCACGCCCGCGCCGATCAGCCCGTTCAGCGCCAGCGTCGCGCACCACATCACATTAGCGCGCACCGCGACATCCTCCGGCGTGGCCAGCGCCTTGGGGCCTTCCTCGATCAGGGTCAGCAGCAGACCTTCGGCGAAGCGGTCCTGCACCGGCGCATTCACCGGATAGGTCAGATACTGCTCCATGATGTGGGTGAAGGCGTCGACCACGCCATTGCCCACCTGGCGCGGCGGCAGGGTCAGGGTCACGGTTGGATCCAGCACCGAGAAGCGCGGATAGACCAGCGGGTGCATGAACGCCAGCTTGTCCTGAGTGGCGCGGCGGGTGACCACCGAACCGCTGTTCATCTCCGACCCGGTGGCCGGCAGGGTCAGCACCGTGCCCAGCGGGATGGCCTGCTCGATCGGGGCGCGCTTGGCGAGGATGTCCCACGGCTCGCCGGCAAATGGCGCGGCGGCGGCGATGAACTTGGTGCCGTCGATCACCGAACCCCCCCCGACTGCGAGCAGGAAATCAATGCGCTGCTCACGCACCACCCGCACCGCCTCCATGAGCGTCTCATAGGTCGGATTCGGCTCGATGCCGGAAAATTCCAGGACCGTGCGCCCGGCCAGCGCCGCCATCACCTGAGCATAAACGCCATTGCGCTTGATGCTGCCACCGCCGCAGGTGAGCAGGATGCGCGCCTCGGGGGGAATTTCCTTGCTGATCCTGGCAATCTGGTTCTGGCCGAACAGGATCTTGGTGGGGTTGTAAAAGCTGAAATTAAGCATGGATAACTCCGAAGGGTCGGGATTCAAGCGGCAAGCGACGGTGTTTGGACCGTGGTCAGGGCTGCCTGGATGATGACTCAACAGCCATAGACCATTTTTCCGTGCGGAGTGCGGCAAGGTCTGCTGATTTCAGGCTGCGTACAGGCGCAGAAACTGGCAGACCACCTTTTTTACATGCGTTTCCAGCGCCGCTTCGCTGATATCGATGTGCAGGTTCATCAGCAGGAGCATCTGGTAGTGACCGCAGATCATGCTCAGAAACTGCCTGGCGGCGTAGCCGAGTTCGTCACGCTCCATCGCCAGTCGATGCTGCTCAAGCTGCCGAGCCAGAAAGTCGGTGATGGTGTATAGCGTGTTGCTCGGCCCGGTCGCATAGAACAATTCGGCGATTTTAGGATGGGTGGCGCTCTCGCCGATGACCACCCGGTGCATCGCAATCACCTCCGGATCAAACAGCAGTTGGACAAAGCGCATGCCGAGCAGGTGCAAGCCTTCATCCAGATTGCAATTCTCGGGCAGCGCGGCACTGCCGAAGCCATGGAGCTCGATCTTGTTGACGATGACCGCCCGGTACAGTTCGTCCTTGTTGGCGAAATGCGAATAGACGGTCTGCTTGGAAACCCCGGCGCTGGCAGCGACTGCGTCCATCGAGGCGTTTTGCAGCCCCCGGGCCAGGAACAGTTCGGTGGCCGCGCGCAGGATCGCCGCGCGTTTTTCCTCGCTCTTGGGTCGGCCCGGCCGCGGCGTGTCTGCATATGACATAACGGAACTAGACAGTGTGGTATTTTGTTCGATAATATCAAACCATTTAGTCCAGTTTATGTGAGTTTTGGCTAATCCGCCAGTCGCCGATGTCCCCGAACGCCCAGAGGAAATCCCCTATGCCGCGCCGCACGATGCCGTGCCTGCTGCCCGTTCTGTTGCTGCTGGTCGCTTGCACCGGGCAGGAGTTGCCTTCCGCGCCGGCGATCGTGCCGGTGCTGGTGCAGGCCATCAGCGCCGGCCAGGCGACGCCAGCGGTTTACTCTGGTGAAGTACGCGCCCGCCATGAATCGGATCTGGCGTTCCGGGTGCCGGGCAAGCTTATTGCCCGGCTGGTAGAGCGGGGTGCCCGGGTCGAGGCGGGTGCGGCGCTGGCCCGGCTTGATCCGACTGATCTGCGCCTCAATGCCCAGGCGGCCCATGCGCAACTGGCGGCGGCGGAGAGCGAATATGCCCTGGCGCAGGCGGAGCGGACCCGTTATGCCGCCCTGCTGGAGAGAAAACTGATTGCTCAGGCGTTTTACGACGCCAAGGCCAGCGCCTATGAGGCTGCCCAGGCGCGTCTGGAACAACTGCGGGCACAGCGCGCGGTCACCGATAACCAGGCCCGTTACGGGACGCTGAACGCGGATCATGCCGGCGTGGTCACCGCAGTCTTGGCCGATGTCGGACAGGTGGTCAGTGCCGGCCAGACCGTGCTGCGCGTGGCGCGGCTTGATGATCAGGACGTGCTGATTCATGTTCCGGAAGGCCGGGTGGCCGAGATCCGTGCTGCGCTGGCGATGAGCGTCCTGTTCTGGGCGCGGCCTGGCCTGCGCCTGCCGGCCGAACTGCGCGAACTGGCGCCCGCCGCCGATCCGGAAACCCGCACCTATGCCGCACGCATTCGCCTGCTGGCGCGCGATCCAGCCGTGCAACTGGGGATGACCGCCCAGGTGATCGTCCAGCCGGCGGCCGCACCGGATACGCTGCTGGCGCCCTTGACCGCCGTAGTCGATCAGGGGCAGGGACCGATGGTGTGGGTGGTCAACGCCGATCACACCGTCGAGCGCCGGCCCGTGCGCATCCGCCAATACCGCGAGGATGGCGTGGTGCTGGAGAGTGGTGTGCAGCTTGGGGAACAGGTAGTGATCGCCGGCACGCACAAGCTGGTGCCGGGGCAAACCGTGAAGCCGCTGGCGCCAGCCACACCCGGAGCATCGCCCTTATGACGGGTTTTAATCTCTCTGCATGGGCGATTCGCCAGCGCGCCCTGGTCGGCTATTTCATGCTCATCGTGGCCCTGATTGGCGTGTACAGCTATCAGCGTCTCGGTCAGGCCGACGACCCGCCGTTTACCTTCAAGGTGATGGTGGTGCGCACTCTGTGGCCAGGCGCCTCGGCGCGCGATGTCGAGCAGCAGCTCACCGACCGGATCGAGAAGAAACTGCAGGAAGCGCCGCACCTGGACCGGCTGGTCAGCTATTCGCGTCCTGGTGAATCGGTGGTGCTGTTCGTCGCTAAGGATTCAGCCCCGCCGGCAGTGATTCCCGAAGTGTTCTACCAGGTGCGCAAAAAGATCGGTGATATCCGCCAGACCCTGCCCGAGGGCGTGCAGGGCCCGTTCTTCAACGACGAATTCGGCGACGTGTACGGCAACATTTATGCGCTGGTTGCCGATGAGCTCAGCTACGCGCAGCTTAAGGATTACGCCGAACGGATTCGTAACGCGCTGTTGCGGGTCAAACAGGTCGCCAAGGTGGACCTGTTCGGTGTCCAGGAGGAAAGGATCTACGTCGAGATCGCCAATGCCAAGCTGGCCACCCTCGGTCTTGATCTCAACCGCGTGCTGCAGGCGCTGGCGCGACAGAACGCGGTAGCCGGTGCCGGCTTTTTCGAGACTGCCAGTGACCGGATTTATCTGCGCCCCGGTGGAGCCTTCGACACGGTGGAGGCGGTGCGTGATACGGTGATTCGCAACGGTGAGCGCAGTTTTCGCCTCGGTGATCTGGCCGAAGTGCGCCGCGACTCTATCGATCCACCGGCGCCGCGGGTGCGCTACCAGGGCCATCGGGCGCTGGCCATCGGCGTAGTGATGACCCCGGGTGGCGACATTATCCAGTTGGGCCACGATCTGCGCGCCAGCATCGCCGCGCTCGGCACGCAACTGCCGCTGGGCGTGGAACTGGCCGAGATCGCCAGCCAGCCCGGCGTGGTTAAGCGCTCGATCGATAACTTTGTCCACGCCCTGATCGAGGCGGTGCTGATCGTGCTCGGTGTGACCTTTTTCAGCCTAGGCCTGCGCAGCGGGCTGGTGGTGGCGCTATCGATTCCGCTGGTGCTGGCAGCGACCTTTCTGCTGATGTGGCAGCTCAACGTCGGCCTGCACAAGATTTCGCTGGGCGCACTGATCCTGGCCCTGGGCCTGCTGGTCGACGATGCGATCATCGCCGTGGAGATGATGTGGGTGAAGATGGAGGAAGGGTGGGAGCGCGCCCGGGCCGCCGCCTTTGCCTACACCAGCACCGCCGGGCCGATGCTGTCGGGAACGCTGGTTACAGTGGCCGGCTTTCTGCCGATCGCTACAGCGCGTTCCTCGACCGGCGAATATACGGTGTCAATTTTCCAGGTCAATGCCATTGCCCTGCTGCTGTCCTGGCTGGCGGCAGTAGTGGTGATTCCCTGGCTGGGCTATCGACTGCTGCCTGATCCGCGCGCACCGCAGGCGCCGGGTCGGCTCAGGCGCTGGTGGCGGCGCATTCGCCACCAGGCGCCCGATATGCCCGTGCTGGTGCCGGGTATTCACAGCGAGTACGAGGTTTACCACACGCCGTTTTATCGCCGCTTCCGAGCCGTGGTCGAGTGGTGCGTGGCGCGGCGCTGGACGGTGATTGTCATCACCCTGGCGCTGTTCGCGCTGGCTCTGGCCGGCTTTAATCAGGTGCAGAAGCAGTTTTTTCCGGCCTCGACCCGGCTGGAACTGATGGTGGATCTGCGCCTTTCGGAAGGCGCCTCACTGCCCGCGGTGGAAGCGGAGGTGCGCAAGCTCGAAGGCATTCTGGCCGCCGAACCGGGTATCACCCATTTCGTTGCCTATGTAGGCTGGGGCTCGCCGCGCTATTACCTGGGCCTGGACCAGCAGTTGCCCGCCGCGCATTACGCCCAGTTCGTGATCCTGACCGAGAGCGTAGCCGCGCGCGAGGCCTTGCGGACGCGGCTGATCGAGCGTTTCGCCAGCGATTTTTCCGGCCTGCGCGCCAGCGTGACCCGGGTGGAAAATGGGCCGCCGGTAGGATTTCCAGTGCAGTTTCGGGTATCCGGGCCGGATCTGGCGACCCTGCGCGATCTAGCCAACGAGGTGGCCACGGTGATGCGCGGCAACCCGCACCTGAGCAACGTCCAGTTCGACTGGGGCGAGCAGTCCAAGGCGGTGGGTATCGACCTTGACCAGGATAAGGTGCGCCTGCTGGGTTTGAGCCGTCAGGAGGTGGCCCAGGTGCTGAATGTATCGTTGAACGGTCTGGCCGTGACCCGCTACCGGGAAGGCGATGAGGCAATTGACGTGGTGGTGCGCGGCGACCGGATGTCGCGGGCGCAATTGGCCTTGCTCGGCGATGTCACGGTGCCGACACCGGGCGGGCAGAATATATCGCTCGGGCAGTTGGGCTATCTGCGTTATGAATTTGAGCCGGGCGTGGTCTGGCGGCGCAATCGTCTGCCGACCATTACGGTGCGCGCCAACGTCTACGGAACGATACAGCCAGCCACGGTCAACGCCCAGATCGAGCCGCTGCTGGCGCCGATCCGTGCCCGCCTGCCGGACGGTTTTCAACTGGAGACTGGCGGTTCGGTGGAGGAATCGGCCAAGGGCCAGGGGTCGGTCGGCGCCGGGATGCCCATGTTCGTGCTGGTGGTGCTGACCGTGCTGATGATCCAGTTGCGTAATTTTTCGCGGGTGGTGATGGTGCTGCTGACTGCGCCGCTGGGCCTGATTGGCGTGACCCTGTTTCTGCTGCTGCTGGGCAAGCCGTTTGGTTTTGTGGCCATGCTGGGCACGATTGCCCTGTTCGGGATGATCATGCGCAATTCGGTGATCCTGGTCGATCAGATTCAACAGGATATCGCTACCGGGCGCAGCGAATGGGAGGCGGTTGTGGAATCGACTGTGCGCCGTTTCCGGCCGATCGTGCTAACCGCAGCGGCCGCGGTGCTGGCGATGATTCCGCTGTCGCGCGATGCCTTTTTCGGGCCGATGGCGGTGGCGATCATGGGTGGGTTGATTGTCGCGACTCTGTTGACCTTGCTGTTTCTGCCGGCGCTGTATGCGGCCTGGTACCGGGTGCGGCCGCTTACGCTAGAATCCAGGGACTGATCCACGCTGGAACTGTGCCGATGCCCGTCACGCCTATTGAATCCGATGCCCTGGTCGCCGATATCGGCGGCACCAATGCCCGCTTCGCCCGCGTGGATGCGCAGGGCCGCCTGTATGGCGAGCGCAGTCTGGCCTGCGCTGAGTTTCCCGATCTGGTCACTGCTGCGACCGCGTATCTCGCAACCAGCAACGGGCCGCGCCCGCGACAGGCAGCGGTGGCGGTGGCTACGCCGGTGAGCGGCGACTGGATTCAGTTCACCAACAGCACCTGGTCGTTCTCGATCGCAGCGGCGCGGCAGGCGCTGGGTTTGGAGCGGCTGCTGATGCTCAATGATTTCACCGCGCTGGCGCTGGCCCTGCCGCTGCTGGGTGCGGACGAGCGGCGGGCGATTGGCGGTGGCGTGGCG
>DAITNL010000004.1:15370-26730 GCA_036834665.1 Candidatus Competibacteraceae bacterium
GCGCTTGCGGATGCGCCAATCGGCCTGATCGGTCCTGGCACCGGGCTGGGTGTGTCCGGGCTGGTCTGGTCGGGTCAGCGCTGGCTGCCGCTGCAGACCGAAGGTGGGCATGTCAGCTTTGCGGCGACCAGCGAGCGGGAATGGGCACTGAGCCGGGTGCTGCAGCGTCGTTTTGGCCATGTTTCGCCGGAGCGGCTGCTGTCCGGGCCGGGCCTGGTGAATCTGTATACCGCGCTGGCGGAACTGGATGCTTGGCCAGCGCCGGCGCTGCAGCCAGCGCAGATTACCGCGCGCGGTCTGGCTGCGACCTGTCCGCACTGCCGCGAGGCGCTGGACCTGTTCTGTGCGGCGCTGGGTACGGCGGCGGGCAATCTGGCACTTAGCCTGGGCGCGCGCGGCGGCGTGTATATCGGGGGTGGGATCGTACCCCGGCTGGGTGACTTTTTTGATCGTTCAGCGTTCCGCGCCCGCTTTGAGGCCAAGGGTCGCTTCAGCGCCTACCTGGCAGCGATTCCAACCTGGGTGATTACCGCGGAAAATCCGGCGCTGCGCGGTGTTGCGACGGCCCTGGCCTGAATGGACCCGGTGTGCATTGTTCAGAGTCGGACCCAGGCCGAACAGTGGTTTAATACCCATTCTCAGTAGGTTTTCGTCATTCCCGCGTATGCGGGAATCCAGTGATGCGTTGTAATGCCGACTGGATAACCGCTTTCGCACATAACTTCAATCGCTAGGGGCGGCACCATGCCCACATCCATCAGTCGTATTGCCCTGCCCGCACCGGCGCCCGGCACTCAGCGCAGCCTGCTGGCGCACTATTATGGTCAGCCCGGCGCGCGTCCTAAAGCCTATATCCAGGCTGCGCTGCACGCTGACGAAATTCCCGGCCTGCTGGTCGCGCAGCATCTGCTGCACGCGCTGGAGCAGGCCCAGGCGGAACAGCGCATCCGTGGCGAGGTGGTGGTGGTGCCGGTCGCCAATCCGATTGGTCTGGATCAGCATCTCAACGGCACTCTGCTCGGGCGCCTGAATTTCGATGGCGGCGGCAACTTCAACCGCGATTTTCCCGATCTGGCCGCCGGGGCGCGGGAACGTCTGCGTGGCCATCTGAGCGGCGATGCTGTGGCGAATGTGGCCCTGATCCGCGCTGCGCTGCGTGCGGTACTCGCTGAGCAGGCGGCCCCGCGTGAGAGCGATGTCCTGCAACACGCGCTGCTTGGGCTGGCGCTGGATGCGGATATCGTGCTTGATCTGCACTGCGACAGCGAAGCGCTGCTGCACCTGTACGCTTCGCGCTGGCAGCGCGAGGATGCGGTGACGCTGGGCGCGGAACTGGGCGTAGCGGCGGTGCTGCTGGAGGAGAACGCCGGTGGCCGGCCGTTCGATGAAGCCTGCGCCGGGCCCTGGTGGATGCTGCGCGCGGCGCTGGCTGAGGAGGGCGGGCCGATTCCGCTGGCCTGTTTTGCGACTACCGTGGAATTGCGCGGTCAGGCCGATGTCTGCGATGAGACGGCGCAGGCCGATGCTGCTGCTCTGCTGCGCTTCCTGCAGCGGCGCGGAGTGCTCGCGGGCGATCCGGGACCGCTGCCGGAACCGCATTGCGCGCCGACGCCGCTGGAAGGGGTGGATGTGCTGAGTGCGCCGGCTGCCGGAGTGCTGGTGTACCGCAAGGCGCTGGGTGAGTGTGTCGAGGCCGGCGAGGTGGTTGCTGAGCTGGTCGATCCGCTCGGTGAACCGTGGGGTGCGGCGCGTGTGCCGATCTACAGCACGACCGCGGGCCTGCTGCTGGCGCGCGTGCGTGAGCGGCTGCTGCGCCCGGGACAGAAGTTCTGCAAGATCGCCGGCGCTGCGCCGCTGGCCTATCGCCAGCCGGGCAAGCTGTTGCAGGATTGAATGCCGCCCGGCGGGGATGGCCGCTACGCTACACGCCGAGGAACTCCAGCGGATCCTGATGCCGGGCCGGTTCGGCGCCATTGCCTTCGATGAACAGCCGGTGCCAGATCATGAAATGCAGCAGGCGCAGCAGCTTGATGCGGGTAGCGCTGGCCGGTTTGCGCTGCTGCGCGGCAACCAGGGCGCGAATTCCGGCGGGCAGAAACCATTCCTGAATGCCGGGACTGCCGAGCAGGGCCTGCTCCAGGCGCTGCAGGCGCGGGCCGCGTGGCCAGTCATCGACCGGCACCGACAGGCCGCGCTTGCGTAACTGCAGATGATCAAGCGGCAGCCAGCGTTGCGCCCAGCGCCGCAGGAACGCCTTGCCCAGCCGGCCTTCAATCTTCAGTGCATCGGGCAGGGCCAGCCCGAATTCGATGACCCGGTGATCGAGAAAAGGCACCCGCGCCTCCAGACCCCAGGCCATGGTCATGCGGTCGGTCTTGACCAGATAGCGATCGGCCATCACGGTTTCGATATCAACCGCCTGCATGCGCTGCAGGTCGCTCCAGGCGCGCGGCGCGCTCTGCCAGGACTCGATGAACGGCGCGCGCCAGTCGTCATTGGCGCGCAGCAGGGGCGGCTGGAACAGGTTGCGCCGGCTCCAGAAGGTAAAACCCGGCTTGGTGCGATAACCGCCCGATCCCGGCCGGATCAGGCTGCGCAACAGCCGCTGCACATAGGGGCGACGGTAGCGCCCATAGCCGGCAAAGGCCTCGTCGCCGCCATCACCGGTAAACACCATTTTCACATCGGCGGCGGCGCGCGCGGCCAATGCTGACAGCGCCAGCCCGGCACTGTCCTCGATCAGTTCATCAGCGGCCCAGATTGCATGCGGTATGGCGGCGAACATCGCCGGTCCATCCAGCGCCAGCGTCACATGCTCGATGCCAAAATGCCGGGCGATGCGCTCGGCCTCGCTGGATTCGTTGAAGACCTCGCTGCCGGGAAAGCCGATCGAATAGCTGCGCAGCGGCGCCGCGCCCGCGTTCCTGATCAAGGCCAGCAGGGTTGACGAGTCAATGCCGCCGGACAGGAACAGGCCAAACGGCACGTCGGCGCGCAGGTGCTTGCGCATCACATCATCCATCAGCGCCGTAAACTGTTCGTCGGCCTCGCCGGGGCTGATGTGCAGGGGCTGGATCTGCTGCAGCGACCAGTAGCGCCAGCGCCGCTGGAAATGGCCGGCGTCGAACAGCAGCGCTTCACCCGGCCCGAGGCGTTCGATCCCCTGGCAGAGCGTCTGGCCGCGCGCGGCAAAGCCGCTTTGCAGATACTGCGCCAGACCCTGGGCATTGACCGTTGGCCGCTGCGGGTGCAGGGCCAGCAGCGCCTTGAATTCGGAACCAAAATACAGGCCATCGGCACGCTGCGTGAAGAACAGCGGCTTGATGCCCAGCCGGTCGCGGACCAGCAGCAGCCGGTTCTGCCGCTGGTCATATAGCGCGAAGGCAAACATGCCTTCCAGCCGCTGCAGGAAATCCAGGCCGTATTCCAGATAGGCATACAGCAGCGGTTCAAAATCGCTCTGTGTGCTGAATGAATAGCCTTTCGCTGCCAGATCCCGGCGCAGCTCCAGGTAGTTGTAGATTTCGCCATTGCCGATCAGGCAAAGCGTCTTATCGGCGCTGTAGAGCGGTTGGTGGCCGTGGTCGAGATCGATGATCGACAGGCGGGTAAAGGCCAGCCCGACCTGCGCTCCGATATGCACGCCGCTGTCATCGGGTCCGCGATGCCGGAGCGCGGCGAGTGCGGCGCTGAGGCGGGCCTGATCCGGTGCTGCACTATTGAGGAAAACTCCGGCTATTCCACACACGAATCACAAGTTCCATGGTTGGCGGGGTGGCGCGCGCGGCGCGGTGCTGGGCAACGGTAACACCGGACCGCTGGCGTCCGCTATCGTGGCGATGGTGGATGCGGGCGGCGCGGTGTCTCCGGTCAGCTTTCTTCGGTGGGCATGTCCAGGGTGCGGATCTGGGTCTGATAGGCTTTAATCGCCTGGCGCAGGGTGGGGAAGCTGTGTTCCTCGTATTCGGGTTGGTAGAGACCGGTCTGGTGCAGCCAGTTGATAAACTCGGTCTTGCGCCCGGCCAGGATCAGGGTGATACCGCGTTCCTCCAGCATTTCCTTGAGATCGCGCAGCGCATACAGGCCGGTGACGTCGATATGGCTGACCGGAATTGCATCGATGACGAACCAGCGCAACCCAGGCCCGGCGCTTTCAGCGACGGCCAGCGCCCGCTGCCGGAAATAGGCGGCGTTGAAGAAGGTGATCGGGCTGTCGAAGCGGTACAGCACCAGACCGGGGAAGGTGGTGGCGCCGATGTGCCGATCGACCGAGTGCAGGCCGGGCAGACCCTCGACCTTGCCGAGCACTTCATCGCGCGGTCGCGCGGTCAACCGGACGAAGCGCATCAGGGCCAGCGCCACCGCGACCAGAATGGCATCGATCGCGCCCACCGCCACCACGCCCAGCGTGGTCAGCACCGACAGGAAGACTTCGCGCCGGTCGATCTTCCAGATGCTGCGCAGGGTGTGCAGATCGACCAGCGAGAACGAGGCGAACACCAGCACCGCGCCCAGTGCCGCGATCGGCACATACTGCAAAGGATCGGTCAGGAACAGCAGTACCACGGCCATGGTCGCGGCGGCGACCAGCCCGGTGACCTGGGTGCGGCCACCGCTGGCATCGGCCATCGCAGTGCGCGAATCGGCACCGGTGACGGCAAAGCCCTGCGAGACGGCAGCGGCGAGATTGGCAGCGCCAAAGGCGGCGAATTCACGGTCGACATCGATCTCGTAGCGGTTCTTGGCCGCGAAGCTGCGCGCGGTGAGCATGCCGCTGGAAAATAGCACCAGTGCCAGACCGGCGGCATCGGCGATCAGCGAGGGAAAGTGGCGAAGCGGAAAGCTCGGCCAGTGTAATTCCGGCAGGCCCGCCGGCACCGCGCCCAGCACCGCGACGCCCTGCTCATTCAGATGCAGCAGGGCAACCGTGGCTGCGGCCGCGACCAGTGCCACCAGCGCCGCCGGCAGGCGCGGCACGAATCGTTTCGACAGAAACAGCAGCGCGAAGCTGCCCAGGCCAATCGCCAGGGTCGGTGGATGGGTCTGGGGCAGCTTGTCGATGAATTCCAGCAGGCGCGGAATGATGCCGCCGGCCTCGATGCTAAAGCCCAGCAGCTTGCCGATCTGGCCAAGCAGGATGCTCAGGGCAATGCCGTTGAGAAAGCCGACCAGGATCGGTTTGGACAGGAAATCGGCCAGCGCACCCAGCCGCAGAAAACTGGCCAGGATGCAAAACAGGCCGGTGAGAAAGGTCAGGGTGACCGCCAGCGAGGTGTACATCTCCGGGTTGCCGGCGGCCAGCGGGGTAATGGCGCTGGCGATCATCGCGCAGGTGGCTGCGTCGGGGTTGACCATCAGTTGCCGCGAGGTGCCAAAGAGGGCATAGGCGACTAGCGGCAGGATGCTGGCGTACAGACCGACGACTGGAGTAAAGCCGGCCAGTTGTGCATAGGCGACCGAGACCGGCAGCGCCACTGCAGCGACCGATACGCCAGCAACCAGGTCATGGCGGAAGTCGCGGGCGAAGCGGTAGTGGAGCAGCGTGGGCAAGCCGGGGGCGATGGCGCCCAACCGCGTGTTCCAGGAGGAGCCAGCGGTTTCGGTGGAACTGTTGTGGGTCATCAGAATGGGGTTCCGTTTAGTCCAGGCGCTGCCCGGTTGCCGCCAGCACCGCACGCCAGCCGGGGCCATTCAGGTCGAGACGCTTTTTCTGGCTGACCAGCAGGTCGATGGGGACGTGAATGAAGCTGTCATGCAACAGGCCGATCACCAGTCCGGTTTTGCCAGCCATGGCCGCGTGCGCGGCGTTGCGGGCGAAGAAGTCGCACAGGATCGAATCCTCGGCATCGGCGGGCACGCTGCGGATCAGGTAGCTGGGGTCGAAATAGCGCAGGGTCACGGGAATCTGCTCGGCCTGGAAATACTGTTCGATGCGTTCGCGCAGGAACGGGCCAATATCCTGGAGTTTGGCGTTGCCGGAGGCATCGCTGCTCTGGGCGCTGGCGAGCAGATCCTGACCGGCGCCCTCGGCGACTACGACCAGGGCGTGTGCCCGCTGCAGGATGCGCCGTTTCAACGCGGCGAGAAAGCCCTGTTCGCCATCCAGATGCAGCGGAATTTCCGGAATCAGGGTGAAGTTGACATCCTGGCTGGCGACGGTGGCACCGGCGGCGATGAAGCCGGCATGGCGGCCCATCAGCTTCACCAGGGCAATGCCATTGTGGACGCTGTGCGCTTCGGTGTGGGCACAGTGCAGCACCCGGGCGGCTTCCTCGACCGCAGTCAGGTAGCCGAAGGTGCGCGAGACGAAGGCGACGTCGTTGTCGATGGTCTTGGGAATGCCGACTACTGCCAGCGGATGGCCGCGGCGCTGCGCTTCCTTGAACAGGGCATGGCCACCGCGCTGGGTGCCATCGCCGCCGACGGTGAACAGGATGTGGATGCCGCGCTGGATCAGGTTATCGACTGCCAGGCCGATATCGACCGGGCCGCGCGAGGTGCCGAGCACGGTGCCGCCGTCCTTGTGGATGGCGTGGACGAAGCTGGGTGTCAGGACGAACGGCTCCAGACCGCGCACCGGGTCGAGACCCTGATAGCCGCCCCGAAAGCCGAGCACGTCCTTGACGCCATAGCCATAGTGCAGCTCCAGGAACAGGGAGCGGATCACGTTGTTCAGCCCGGGGCACAGCCCGCCACAGGTGACGATGCCCGCGCGGGTTTGCGCAGGATCGAAGAACAGGCGTTCGCGCGGTCCGGCCAGTTCGAACTGCCATTCCTCGGTACCCGGCGCGGCGCTCGGATCGTGGATCAGTCGGGAGGGGACACGCATCTGATCGCTGACCGTGTGGCGCTGCGGCGAGGGAAAACGGGCTTCGCCCAGAGTCGTGATGTCCATCAGGAAACCTCGGGATCAGTCGGGAGTGAATCGGAATCGGCGGGGTGCATCGTCCACCCGGGCAGTCCGGTCGTCGGGCACTGCGCCGATCGTGGCTTTATGGTTTCCGAACGGCCAGTCCCGGTGGCGTCTTGTGCCAGGAATAGCCTTTGCTTGCCAATTGATAGCCGTAGTCGAACAGGGCGCGCATGTAGGCGGTATCGAAATCTTCCTTGTGCACGGCCTTAAAGTCAGCGCCGATGTAGGCGAGGTGATAATCCAGACCGTCCTGTTGCGCGGTCAGATAGATACGGTATAGATCGCCGATGCCCTGGGTCTGGATTAACGAGGAAATGGCGCGCCCGGCGATGGAGAGGGTGCTGCGCTCGACGGTGGCCCACTGCGGATCGAGGCGCGCGTTGCGGATGATGTAGACCTTGCGCTCGCGGGCGGCGATTTTCATGCCTTCGCTGCGGGCGGTTTCAAACAGGCGCGGTGGATAGAGAAACACCTGGGCCATGGCGCCGCCATCGACGTGCATTTCCTGATAGGGCTTGCCGTCCACTTCGACGTCGAACATGACCGGTGGGAATGCTGCCGGAATTGCCGCCGAGGCCAGCATGATGCGGCGGAACAGGTCTAGTGCCCGGGGATCGGAACTGCTGGCAATGGCGCCCATGTTCCAGATCACCGGGCGGCGGGCGTCGAGGTTGGTGGTGCCGATCATCAACAGGCGGCCCTTTTCGGTGTATTCGCGGCCGATGCGCGTAAGCAGATCGGCGTTGATATAGCTGGAAATCAAGCGCCAGAGTGGCTGATTGTCGGCCAGGCCATCGCTGGTCAGCGCCGCCAGTGCGCCCCGTGGCTGCAGGACATCCGGCGGCCCGATGGTGGTGTACACGGCCCGCAGTTCATCATCGTAGTCGGCGCCGAGGAAGGCGAACGGAGCGATCAGCGCGCCGGTGCTGACGCCGGTAACACCCTTAAACTCGGGACGGGTGCCGCTCGCGCTCCAGCCCACCAGCAGGCCGGCACCGAACGCGCCATCGTCACCGCCGCCGGAGATGGCCAGGAAACTGACCGGCGGCAGTGGACCCCGATGGCCACTGCGCACCAGATAGTCCCGCTCGCGCTGGGCGGAGGCGACCGCATCGCGGATGAAGGGATTGATGTCGGTATCCACCCAGTAACGGGCATTGGGAACGCCTGGAATGATGGCGCGGGTGGTCTCTTCGACTGGCACCGCTTCCTGCCGTGGGAGCGTGGAGCACCCTTGCAGCAGGAGCAGCAGGATCGCGAAGGTCATGAGGATCAGTCGTGGTCGGGGCGATTGATGCATGATGTGGATGCTCCAAAGACAATAGCCGATCGTAAAGATGCGGGTGCTCGAATGACCGCCTCCGCCCTAGTTCATGCTAGCGCGCAATTCCACCAGCGCCTTATCGAAGGCTCCGACCTGAATCAGGCCCAGGCGGGGATATTCGATATCGATGATGACATACACTGCCAGTCCCATGACCGCAGCAAACGTGATCATGTGCAGCCAGTTGCGGGTCTTGCCACCGGCCATGCCGTAGCCGGCCAGCAGGGCGCCGGCCAGCGCCAGCCCGAACAGCAGCCCATAGATGATCAACGGTGGGTGAATCTGGCCGGCCATGGTGCGGGTGGTGGTGATATCAATCATCTCGTTCAAGGCAGGCAGCAGCAGCATGGTCGCCGCTGGCGGCACGCCTTCCTGGCGGCCGGCGGCGATTGCCTGGGTCCAGAGGGTGTTCTGTAGCTGCGTGGAGCGGGCGAGTTCGGCACGCGCCGCTTCGATGTCGGGCAGTTTCCGGTAGATCTCCAGACGAGAATCGACATAGCGCCGGAACAGCTCGCGCAGCGCCGGTTGCGCGTCGGCCGGCAACAGGTCGAGGCGCAGATAAGCGGTGCCGATGGCATTGGTTTCCTGAACAATCAGGGCGCGTCGCTCATCAAAGCGCGTGGCCGCGCCGGAAAACGTGAACGCGATGAGCAGGCCGATCAGCGCGAACACTGCGCCTTCGACAGTGCTGGTGCCGGTTCGCGCGCCCGCTTCATCCTGGGCCAGCCGGTGGTTGCCGATGCGCCGCCCGATTTCCAGGAGCATCATGATCCCGGCAAACAGGGCCAGCGTGATCAGGAAGGCAATGAAAGCATAGTTCATGGGTGGCGAGGGTCTTGGTGTGCGACGATGGATGCCGCAGTTGGAGAAGTCCAGTCCGAAGTGGGCTGGCGCCATAGCCGTGTTGGGATCCTGACGGGAACCGGATGAGTGATTCCGAATATGGATTATGATGGCGCGCATTTACAACGCAACCCATAGCGGGAGAATCTCCATGGACCTGATCGGATTTCTGTTGATTGGCCTGATCGCGGGCTGGATCGCCACCCACTTCATGCGCGGTAGTGATATGGGGCTGGCGGGTAATCTGGTGGTGGGCGTGGTCGGTTCGCTGGTGGGCGGTTTCCTGTTTCGCCTGCTGGGCTTTGCTGCGGTCGGTCTGATCGGCAAGCTGATTACCGCGACCGTCGGGGCGATGGTGCTGTTGTATGTAGTGCGTGTGCTCAAGCAAGCCTAGGCCGCTCCGGTGATCGTCATGCAACGTGCGTTGTTTTAACTCATGGATGTGTTGTGGCTTTCCCTGGCCTTTGTGCTGGGTCTGGTTTTGCGCCATCTGGGCCAGCCGCCGCTGGTCGGTTATCTGGCCGCTGGTTTCCTGCTCAATGCCTTCGGTCAGCAGGGCACTGAACTGCTTGAACAGCTTGCCCATGCGGGTGTGCTGCTGCTGCTGTTCAGTGTGGGCCTGAAGCTGCGCATCAAGAGCCTGGCGCGGCCCGAGGTCTGGGGTGGCGGACTGCTGCATCTGCTGGCGGGCAGTGCGCTGCTGGGTCTGGTGGCGCTGGCGGTGCTGGATCTGCCGGCCTGGCAGGGGCTGCTGCTGGTGACCACGCTGGGTTTCTCAAGCACGGTGCTGGCGGCCAAGGTCCTGGAAGAAAAGGCCGAGCTGCGTGCCTTTCACGGCCGGCTGGCCGTCGGCATCCTGATCATTCAGGATTTGGTGGCGCTGGCCCTGATGGCGTTTGCGGGTGCGGCGCGTCCATCGCCGTGGGCGCTGTTGGCGCTGGCCCTGCCGCTGCTGCGGCCGCTGCTGACCCGCCTGCTCGACTGGAGCGGCCATGATGAGCTGCTGGTGCTGTGTGGGCTGACCCTGGCGCTGGTGGTTGGCGGATTGGGTTTCGAACATCTGGGTCTGAGTGCGGAACTGGGCGCGCTGCTGCTGGGCGTGCTGCTGGTCGGTCATCCGAAGGCCATGGAGCTGTCGCGGGCGGTGTGGTCGCTCAAGGAAGTGCTGCTGGTGGGCTTTTTCCTGCAGATTGGCCTGATGGGCCTGCCGAGCTGGGGCATGTTGGGTGGGGCGCTGCTGCTGGCGCTGCTGTTGCCGCTCAAGGCAGGGCTGTTTTTCTTTATCCTGGTGATGTTTCGCCTGCGTGCGCGCACCGCGTTCCTGACTGCGCTGGCTCTGACCAGCTACAGCGAATTCACCCTGATCGTGGTCAAGTTCATGGTCGGCAACGGTCAGCTGGGCGCAGACTGGCTGGTGCTGCTGGCGATTACCGTGGCGCTATCCTTCGTGATTGCCGCGCCGCTCAATCGTTTCGCCCATGCGCTGTATGAGCGTTTCGAGCAGCGCCTGGAGCGTTTCGAGCGGCATGATCACCATCCGGACGAACAGCCGGTTTCGCTGGGCAGCACGCAGATCCTGATCATCGGCATGGGCCATACCGGCACTGCCGCCTACAACTTCCTCAAGAAACGCCAGAACGTGCCCGAACTGCACCGGGTGCGCATGGTCTCGGGCATCGATTCCGACCTGAACAAGGTCGAGCGGCATGTGCAGGAAGGCCGGCGCGTGGTCTATGCCGATGCCGAGGATCCGGGCTTCTGGCATCGGCTGCGCCTGGACGGCATTCGGGCGGTGATTCTGGCCATGCCCGATGCCGAGGCTAAGCAGATCGCTGCCCGGCAATTGCGTCGCCACGGGTTTCGCGGCCTGATCAGCGCCATCAGCACCCATCCCGAGGAAGCGGCGCTGCTACAAGCGGCTGGCGCGGACCTGACCTTTCTGGCCTTTAACGAAGTGGGCGTGGGTCTGGCCGAGCATGTCTGGGAGGCGCTGGAGCAGCGTGCCGCGCTGCAGGTGGGAATTCGCAGTTGAGCGCGGGCGACAAATGCGCGGTGGCGTGGTCTGAAACGGCGGTTGGATGCCATACCGCGGAGGCGACATCATGGGTTACAAAATCAGCAAGACCGAGGCCGAGTGGCGCGCGCAACTGACGCCGGAGCAGTTTACTATCTGCCGGCGCAAGGGTACCGAGCGTGCGTTTACCGGCCTTTACCACGATTGCCACGCGCCGGGCGTTTACCGCTGCGCCTGCTGTGGCAATGTCCTGTTCGATGCCGGGA
>DAITNL010000004.1:26740-49312 GCA_036834665.1 Candidatus Competibacteraceae bacterium
CGGCGGACCGGGTTGCCACGGCTGAGGATCGCGGCTTTTTCATGCGCCGCACCGAGGTGCTGTGCGCCGATTGCGGCGCGCACCTTGGCCATGTGTTCGACGACGGCCCCGAGCCGACCGGCCTGCGCTATTGCATTAATTCGGCCGCGCTGCGGCTGGAGCAGAGCGAGGACTAGCCGCCAGCGCGTCTGCTAGCGCTCCCAGGCGGTCGGATTGTTCAGCACCGCGCTGCAGGCGACCGGCAGCCGGTCTGCCGAGGGCGGTTCGGGCTTGCGAACCGGCTTCGGCGCACGCGCTGACTGGACGATATCCGCGACCCAGTTGCGCAGATCGGCATCGCAGCCGTCGCCGGGCGGAAAGGGTTTCTGCGGCTGGCACTGACCGGAATCGGGTGGGCAGACCAGCCGCACATGGAAATGGGCATCGTGACCCCACCAGGGACGGACCTTCTCCAGCCAGCTGCGATCCATTTCGCTGTCGCACAGCGCCTGCTTGATAACCGCGTTGACGAAAATGCGCTCTACACCGGGCGCTAGCGCCGCCCGCTTCAAGGCATCCCGATAGCGCGGTGACCAGCGTGCACCGTTCAGCACCCCATCCTCGGCACGGATCATCGACGGCATCTCGATGCTCTCGGTGTCGGCCGGCGACAGCAGCCGATCGCGCGGCTGCTGTAAGAACCACACATCCACATCCAGGCCGCTTTGATGGCTGCGATGCCCGTTTGGCATCGGCCCGCCGCGCGGCTGGCTCAGATCCCCAATCAGCAGGCGTCCGCCCTGTGCGGCAGTCTGCCGGCCCAGCCACTGCACGAATGCCAGCAGCGCCGGGTGACCGTAATAGCGGTTGCGGCCCGGGCGCATGACCTGATAACCGTCGCCCATCAGCGGCAGCGCCCCGGCGCCGGCGATGCAACCGGCGGCATAGGAGCCGATCACCTGCGGTGGCCCGGCCAGCGGATAGGCGATCGTGCTCCAGCCATTGCCGGCCTGGGCCAGCGGCGCGTAAAACCCCAGCAGCACAGTCAGCAGGAGTGCAAGACGGATATTCATGATGGTGTTCACCCGTGTGCAGGGTTGGATGGATCAAGCTTAGTGGAAGTTGCGCCGCAGGCCAGCATCAACCGACCCTTTCGGGCAAGCTGGCAGTGCGGCACGCGGGTATGCTGCGCGTATTGATCCAGAACCGCTTTTCAGGACCGCGCCCATGTTGCCCGAATACTTTGAATTTTCCCTGCCGACCCGCGTCATCTACGGCATTGGCGTCATCGACCATCTGGCCGATGCCCTGGCGCACTACGGTCCACGCCGGGCGCTGCTGGTCACCGATGCCAATCTGGTCCAGGCGGGACTGGCGGCGCGGGTTCGGGCCGGATTGCAGCGCACCGCCATCGATATGGTTGCCGTCTACGATCAGGTGCCGCCCAATTCGACCATCCAGACCGTCGAGGATTGCGCGGCGTTGGGCCGGCAGCACGGCTGTGATCTGATCATCGGTCTGGGTGGCGGCAGCGTACTGGATACCGCCAAGGTCGCCAACATCCTGCTGGTCAAGGGCGGCCGGGTGCAGGATCACCAGGGCGCCTATCTGCTTGGCACGACGCGGCTGTTGCCGCTGCTGCTGATCCCGACCACCGCCGGCACCGGCTCGGAAGTGACTAAGGTTGCGGTGATCGCCGATCCCGAACACGACGTGAAGTTGCCTTTTGCCGAAACCCAGTTTCTGCCTGATCTGGCGATTCTCGATCCGGAATTGACCCGTGGCCTGCCGCCCAGGCTGACCGCGATGACCGGCATGGATGCGCTCACCCACGCCATTGAGGCCTACGTCGATAAGGAATGGTCACCGGCGGCCGATGGCCTGGCTCTGCAGGCAATCCGCCTGATCCGTGACAAGTTGCTGCTGGCCTGTGCCCAGCCGGACGATTTGCAGGCGCGCGGGGCGATGCTGGCAGCGAGCTGTCTGGCCGGTATCGCCTTTTCACATTCGATGGTCGGCATGGTGCACGGTATTGCCCATGCCCTCGGTGGCGTCTATCACATCCCGCACGGGCTGGCCAATGCGCTGGTGCTGCCGGAGGTGATGGCCTACAACCTCGATGCGCGTCTGGACCGCTATGCCGATATCGCCGAGGCGCTGGGCGTGGCCTTGCCGCAGCCGGGCGCAACGCTGGGTAATCTGCTGCAGTACAGCGGCCTGGGTTTTGCGCGGCCACTGGTCAGACCTCTGCGCGGTGTGGATCGCTGGTTGCGGCGGCGGATGGCGCTGGCGGGAATTGCCCGCGTGCGGCTGTTGAATCGGCAACTGGCGCACTTGACCGGGATGCCGCTGAATCTGCGCGATGCCGGGGTGCAGGATGGGCTGGCGAAGCTGGAGCAGGTGGTTGAAACGGCGATGAGCGATGGTGCGATGCTGTACAACCCACGCGAACCCGAGCGGGACGCGGTGACGCGCATCGTGCGCCAGGTGTATGCGACTGCGGTAAAGCCGCTGCCGGCGTCCATAGCCGATCTGCGTTCGGCCGCTGCGGCCGGGGCTGCCCAGGAACAGCGCGAGGTATTCGCTGATGCCGAAACTCTGTATCGGGTGCTGGGCGGCTTTTTCGAGCGACTTAAGCACGATGCGCAGATTGGCGGACCGCTGCGCGATTCCGGGCTGTGCGTGCAGTTTGCATTCGAGCAGCCGACGGCGGTGATAACCATTGACGCGCGTGGCGATGAGGTGCTGATTTATCGGGGTGCGCAATTCACCGGAGTGCCGGAAGTGACCATGCGCATGAGTGCCGATTTCGCCCATGCCTTCTGGCACGGACAGGTCAATCTGGTCTCGGCGCTGACCCGCCGCCAGGTGGTCGCCAAGGGCAATGTGCCCAAGACGCTGAAGCTGCTGCCGATTCTCAAGCCGGCCTATGCGCTGTATCCGCGTTATCTGGCCGAAGTGGGTTTGGCGGACAAGGTATTGGGGTAGAAGCGGGGCGGGCATGGCCGATAAAAAAGCCCGGCGTTGAACCGGGCTGTTACGGTATGGCAGGGACGGGTCGCAGCCCGTGCGGTTAATGCCGGCCGGGTGGGCACTCGCCGACCAGTTCCACCTTACCGTTCTCGTCAACCGCTTCCAAACGCACGGCAAAGCCCCACAGCCGGTGCAGATGCTTGAGCATTTCCTGCGTGCTTTCAGCATGCAGCGGGCGACGGTTATAGCGCGTATGGCGCAGGGTCAGCGAGCGGTCCTTGCGGTAAGCAACGTTCCAGACCTGGATATTCGGTTCGCGGCTGCCGAGGTTGTACTGGTCGGCCAGCGCCAGACGCAGGCGCCGATAACCGGGATCATCATGAATGGCGGTGATCTCCAATTCGTCCTGGGTGTCGTCGTCGAGCACCGCGAACAGCTTGAAATCACGCATCACCTTCGGCGACAGGTACTGGGCGATAAAGCTCTCGTCCTTGAAGTTGCGCATGGCAAAATCCAGGGTCTTGATCCAGTCCTGACCGGCGATATCCGGGAACCAGTGGCGATCCTCAGCGGTGGGCTGCTGGCAGATGCGCTGGATGTCACACATCATCGCGAAACCGAGCGCATAGGGATTGATGCCGGAGTAATACGGGTGATCGAAGGGCAATTGCTGAATGACGCTGGTGTGCGATTGCAGGAACTCGATCATGAAACCATCGTTGACATAGCCCTCCTCGTACAGACGGTTGAGCAGGGTGTAATGCCAGAAACAATTATGGTTGATGAAGCAAGAGGCCTTGTAGGCGTGGGAGTTTTCCACGCTGAAATCAACCACCGGTCCCTCGTCGTACTCAATGGATTCAATAGTGGTCAAATCGTCCTTATCAAGGAACCACTTAACCGATGCTAACGCCTCCTCCAGGAGCCGCCGCTTGTACGACAGGCGAAAGCCAATTTTCTCCGCAAAGCGTTGGACATCTGATCCAGTGATGACGAGCCGGAAGGTTCCGTCTTGCTGCGGCCTGACGGAACTGACGATGCCCAGATTCAGGAGCAGCAGTTGCTCGACCTGCAACAGGGCAAGGCTCTTGCTGACCAGGATGACTTGACGGTCTGGTTTTGAGATGCAACCGTCGGTGTCGAAGTGCCCGCGCAGGAAGGCGCAAACCACGGCCTCCGGCGAGCGCAGGATAATGTCCGGCGCCGTCTTGCGTCCTGAGGCCCCCCAGCCGGTGGCGATCCCGAAGGTTTGCTTGAATAGCCGCGCCAGCACGGCGCTGTGGACCGTCGAGTTAAAGTGGTTGCGGCTTGGTCGGCGCACCGCCGTCACTCCAAAGCTCGCGTACATCGTTTGCTCGAAGAAGTCCAGCAGTTCCACATCCTGCGAGGTCAGATTGATACGGCCAGCGTCGACGAACCCGTCTCCGATCACTTGGCCCAGCACTTCCGCTAGGTCCGGTCCCAGTGTTTCGGGCCGGCGGGCCAGGTCATCGGGCGTCAGCAAGGCCCAGGGACAATCTGGATCGGCCTTGATTGCCGTCCACTCGTCGGCACACGCCTGTAACCGGACCGCCGTCTGGGTGCCAACCGACAGACTAGGGCAGGCCCGGCGCCATTTATAGTAGGTGCTGAGCGACACATCATGTTTTGTGCAGATATCAGCGATACGGGGACGAACTTTCAGCCTGTAGTCAATCGGCGCTGCGGCGCTGGCGAAGACACACTGACCGCGCCGAATCTCTACCGTGTCACCGACTTTCAGATTCTGCAGTTCGACCCATTCCCCGCCGACGAAAATCTTGTGGTCAGCGCCGCCGTGCAGCTCGTACCCATGCCGGGTCCGGATGCGGATGCGCGGCTTGGCGGGATGCGTAAACCAGTTGACTACCCGGTTGCCATCCTCGACACATCCTGAGAAGCGCGAATCAACCAGGTTCTGCGCCCGCATCAGGCCCTGATCCGTCACGATCAGCGTATCGCCGGTGACGCAGGCCCAGCCTTCATTCATCACCTGGGTCTGGCGCTGCGGGTAGAAGTACTGGGCGATCTTGCGCACGATGCGCACCAGTTCGCGTTGCCACGGTTCGAGCAGCGGCGCGTTCTTCTCGATGAAATACAGCAGGTTTTCCTGGGGCTCAGCCGGGAAGCGGCGCGATTCGGCGGCGGCGGCTTCCACATTGCGCATGGGCACGGTGCGCCACAGGTCATTGATCTGCGATTGCAGATACTCCTCGCGTTCGTGCTGGCGCTGCTTTTCCTCGCTGAGCGACAGGGGCGCAGGATGCTTGTAGCGGTCGACGCCGTAGTTCATCAGCGCGTGGCAGGAATCCAGGAACAGTTCCACGGTTTCTTCGCCATGGCGCTCTTCGCACTCGGCGACATAGTTGCGCGCGAACAGCAGGTAATCAATGATGGCGTCGGCACTGGTCCAGGTGCGGAACAGATAGTTGCCCTTGAAGAAGGAGTTGTGGCCATAGGCGGCGTGGGCGATCACCAGGGCCTGCATCATCGCCGTGTTCTCTTCCATCAGATAGGCGATGCATGGATCGGAATTGATCACGATCTCGTAGGCCAGGCCCATCTGCCCGCGCCGATAATTCTTCTCGGTCATCACGAATTGCTTGCCGTAGGACCAGTGCTTGTAGCCCAGCGGCATGCCGACCGAGGAGTAGGCGTCCATCATTTGCTCGGCGGTGATGATCTCGATCTGGTTGGGGTAGGTGTCGAGCTGGAACTCCTCGGCGGCGATCTGGCCGATGACGGTGTTGTAGCGCTCCAGCATCGGGAAGGTCCATTCGGACGACTCGGTAATCAAGCGCGAGGACTGGCTCATGCGGTGCGCCTCTTGAACAGGTCCCGAAAGACCGGGTAGATATCAGCCGGACCATCGATCTGCCGCATGGCGAAATGCGGGTGATTGGCCTTCAGCTCTTCGTAGACTTCCCACAAGCTCTGGTGACGGTCCGGGGTGATCTCGATGTACGAGTAGTAGCGGACATGGGGCAGGACGCGCTGCACCAGGATTTCCTTGCAGGCCGGCGAATCGTGGTGCCAGTTGTCGCCATCGGAAGCCTGCGCGGCGTAGATATTCCAACTGGAGGTTGGGTAGCGCTCGGCGATGATGTCGGCCATCATCACCAGGGCGCTGGATACCACGGTGCCGCCGGTTTCCCGCGAGTAGAAAAACTCCTGTTCGTCCACTTCCTTGGCCACAGTGTGATGGCGGATGAACACCACCTCGATTTTCTCGTAGTTGCGCTTCAGGAACAGGTACAGCAGGGTAAAGAAACGCTTGGCCAGATCCTTGCGCGCCCGGTCCATCGAGCCGGACACGTCCATAACGCAGAACATCACCGCCTGGGTGGTGGGCTGCGGCTGCTTGACGCGGTTGCTGTAGCGCAGGTCAAAGGTGTCGATGAACGGCACCGCCCGCGCCCGCGCCCGTAGATGCTCGATTTCCGCCAGCAGTTCCTGGGCACGGTTTTCATCGACCGGCGGTGCGGCCAATAACTGTTCCAGTTCTGCCTCGGCCTCGCGCAGGCGCCGGGTGTAGGGCGCGGCCAGGGCCATGCGCCGCGCCATCGCGCCCTTGAGCGAGCGCACCACGTCGATATTGGCCGGATTGCCGGCGCTGCTGAAGCCGGCGCGCACCGATTTGAACTCGGTGGCCTTGGCCAGCTGGGTGCGCACCAGGTTCGGCAGTTCCAGATCCTCGAAGAACATTTCGAGGAATTCCTCGCGCGACAGTTCGAAGACGAATTCATCCTCACCTTCGCCGCTGTTACTGGCCTGGCCGCTACCGCTGCCGCCTCCACCGCCGCCGCCCTGCGGCCGGGCGACCCGATCCCCGGCCGTGAATTCCTTGTTGCCGGGGTGAATGGCTTCGCGACGCCCGCCCGCACCGTGGCCGAACACCGGTTCGGACAGGTCGCGGGCGGGGATGTTGACCTTCTCGCCATTGTCGATGTCGGTGATGCTGCGGCCGTTCATGGCCTCGGTCACGGCTTTCTTGATCTGGCTCTTGAAACGCCGGATGAAACGCTGGCGGTTGACGGTGCTCTTGTTTTTGCCGTCGAGCCGTCGGTCGATGAACGTGGCCATAACGCCTCTCCACTCGGTTCGGTCAGGATGCCTTGCGTACCCGCAGATACCACTCGGACAGCAGTCGCACCTGCTTGGGCGTGTAGCCCTTGGCGACCATGCGGTCGACAAACTCGGCGTGCTTCTTATGCTCTTCGGCGCTGGCTTTGGCGTTGAAGCTGATCACCGGCAGCAGGTCCTCGGTGTTGGAGAACATCTTCTTCTCGATCACCGCGCGCAGCTTTTCATAGCTGGTCCAGGCCGGATTGCGCCCGGCGTTGTTGGCCCGCGCCCGCAGCACAAAGTTGACGATCTCGTTGCGGAAGTCCTTGGGATTGCTGATTCCGGCCGGCTTCTCGATCTTTTCCAGTTCGGTGTTCAAGGCCGCCCGGTCGAAGGATTCGCCGGTGTCGGGATCGCGGAATTCCTGATCCTGAATCCAGAAATCGGCGTAGGTCACGTAGCGGTCGAAGATGTTCTGCCCGTACTCGGAATAGGACTCCAGGTAGGCCTGTTGCAGTTCCTTGCCGATGAACTCGGCGTAGCGCGGCGCCAGGAAGCCCTTGAGATAGGAAACATATTTCTCCTCGATTTCAGCCGGGAACTGCTCACGCTCGATCTGCCGCTCCAGCACGTAGAGCAGATGCACCGGGTTGGCGGCCACTTCGGTATGGTCGAAGTTGAACACCTGCGACAGGATCTTGAAGGCGAAACGGGTGGAAATGCCGGTCATGCCTTCATCGACCCCGGCGTAGTCGCGATACTCCTGCATCGACTTGGCCTTGGGATCAGTGTCCTTGAGGTTTTCACCGTCGTAAACCCGCATCTTGGAGAAGATGCTGGAGTTCTCCGGTTCCTTGATCCGGGTCAGTACCGAGAACTGCGCGAGCATTTCCAGCGTGCCGGGCGCGCAGGGCGAGGTGGCTAGCGAGCTGTGGGTGAGCAGTTTCTGGTAGATCTTGACCTCGTCCGACACCCGCAGGCAGTAGGGTACCTTGACGATATAGACGCGATCGAGGAAGGCCTCGTTGTTCTTGTTGTTGCGGAACGACTGCCATTCCGACTCATTGGAGTGGGCCAGAATGATGCCTTCGAAGGGAATCGCCGACAGACCTTCGGTACTGTTGTAGTTGCCTTCCTGGGTGGCGGTCAGCAGCGGATGCAGCACCTTGATCGGCGCCTTGAACATCTCGACGAATTCCATCAGGCCGCGATTGGCGCGGCACAGCGCCCCGGAGAAGCTGTAGGCGTCGGGATCGTTCTGGGCGAAATGCTCCAGCTTGCGGATATCGACCTTGCCGACCAGCGAGGAGATATCCTGATTGTTCTCGTCGCCCGGCTCGGTCTTGGCCACGGCAATCTGGTGCAGCACCGAGGGGCGCAGCTTGACCACCCGGAACTGGGTGATGTCGCCGTTGAACTCCTGCAGGCGCTTGGCCGCCCACGGTGACATGATGTGGCGCAGATAGCGGCGCGGAATGCCGTAATCCTCTTCCAGGATCGGCCCGTCCTCGTCGGGATTGAACAGCCCCAGCGGCGATTCAAACACCGGCGAACCTTCAATGGCGTAGAACGGCACCCGTTCCATCAACTGCTTCAGGCGTTCGGCCAGCGAGGATTTGCCGCCGCCGACCGGGCCGAGCAGGTAGAGAATCTGCTTTTTCTCTTCCAGGCCCTGCGCGGCGTGACGCAGATAGGACACGATCTGTTCAATGGCGTCTTCCATGCCATAGAACTCTTCGAAGGCCGGATAGATCTTGAGCACCTTATTCTGGAAGATGCGCGACAGCCGCGGGTCATTGCGGGTGTCGACCAGTTCCGGCTCGCCGATGGCCTTGAGCAGCCGCTCGGCGCCACTGGCATAGGCAAGGGGGTCTTTCTTGCATAGATCCAGGTATTCCTGGAGTGACAGGTTTTCTTCGCGGCTCTCTTCGTAGCGCGACAGGTAACGCTTGAAAATGGTCATCGTCATACCTCTCTCAGAGTGTCGCGGAAGCCGGGATGCTTCCGGATCAGGTGTTTTAGGTCGGTACGGCTTGCATGCTCCATTGATTCCGTGCGTCGGGTATCTGCCGGGTTAACCCGCCGGCGCGCCATCTTTTCCAGGCCGGATCCTGTCGGCGTGGTCCATCGTGATGGCGGTTGATTGCGGTTCGATCCCCCGCAGACGCTGCCGATCGGAGTGCAGCAATTAATGGACCAACCCGGGATGGACGGGGTGAATCCGGCTAGAGGCGCATGGGGGCGGCACCGATCGGTGTTGCGGGGATGGTTTTAGATTAAAGAGCTTTAAATCAATAGCTTGTTTATAATCGAGACACCTGAACGTTCTCTGAATGAAACAGGGCTCGCGGATTCCCTGACGGATATACACGGCGCGCCGGCGGGTCACGGTCTGTTATTGCATCTTTTTAGTGCGACGCACCAGTATGGTTCCAAGAGTTCATAGACCACAGGCGCAGGGTGCGGTTCGCCGGATTCTGCCGTGGTTTGCACGGGGTATGGGGTTTGTTGTTAACATCCATCACTCTTGATCCAGAACCGTTCCAATCACATTTTCATGAAGATCATCAGCGAGTGGTTTCAGCGTTTTTTCAGTGATCCGCAGGCCGTTATTCTGACCGTGGTGCTGGCGTTGGGGACGAGCATCGTCCTGTTCATGGGCCAGGATCTGGCGCCGGTCCTGGCGAGCATGGTCATTGCCTATTTGTTGGAAGGCGTGGTCTTGCAGCTGCAGCACCGGATACATCTGCCGCGCACACTGGCGGTGCTGGTGGTATTCGTGCTGTTCCTGGCTTTTGTGCTGTTTCTGTTGCTGGGACTGTTACCCTTGACCTCGCGGCAGTTGACCCAGCTCGTGCAGCAGTTGCCCAGCATGATCGTCCGCGGTCAGCAACTGCTCCTCAGTCTGCCGGCGATGTATCCGGAATTCATTACCGAGGCCCAGGTCCTGGAGGTTATCAACGCCATTCGGGCGGAAATCGCGACCTGGGGTCAGGGTGTGCTGTCCTGGTCGCTGGCCGCCGGGATGGGGATTATCACCATCACCATCTATCTGGTGCTGGTGCCGCTGCTGGTATTTTTTTTCCTGAAGGACAAGCGCTTGATCCTGGATTGGGTGCATGGCTTTCTGCCGCATGATCACACTCTGGCACAGCAGGTCTGGCGTGAGGTCGATCAGCAAATGGGCAACTATGTGCGCGGCAAATTCCTCGAAGTGGTCGTGGTCTGGGTGGCGACCTATCTGGCATTCATTTTCATGGACCTGCAGTTTTCCATGTTGCTGGCCCTGATGGTGGGGCTGTCGGTGATCGTGCCCTATATTGGTGCGGTGGTGGTGACCGTACCGGTGGCGCTGGTCGCCTTTTTTCAATGGGGCTGGGGACCGGAATTCCTGTGGCTGCTGGGCGTGTACCTGATCGTCCAGGGTCTGGACGGTAATATCCTGGTGCCGCTGCTGTTTTCCGAGGTGGTCGATCTGCACCCGATCGCCATTATCGTCGCGGTGCTGGTGTTTGGCGGCCTGTGGGGGTTCTGGGGGGTATTCTTCGCCATTCCGCTGGCGACCGTGGTGCAGTCGATCCTGAAGGCATGGCCGCGACCGGTGCCGGTTATGGCCGTCTGAGTGGCGCTGATGAGTGATCAGGAACAGGCTCTGCAGCACCTGCTGGCGCAACTGGCCGAGCACCAGCAGCTGGAACAGCTGCTACGCGAACAGCAGCGCCTGTTGCTGACGCTGCTGAGCAACCTGCCGGGCATGGCCTATCGCTGCCGCAACAGTGCCGACTGGCGCATGGAGTTCGTCAGCGAGGGCTGCCTGGCCCTGACCGGCTATGCGGTCGCCGATCTGCTTGACAACAGCCAACGCGCGGCCTATGCCGAGCTGATTCATCCCGCGGATCGGGACAGGGTCTGGGAGCAGATTCAGCAGGCGCTGTATCGCCGCGAGCCGTTTCGCCTGAGCTATCGCATCATCACCGCCGCCGGCGAGGAGCGCTGGGTGCTGGAGCAGGGGCGTGGTGTGTTCGACGCGCGCGGTGCGGTGCAGGCGCTGGAAGGATTCATTAGCGATATTACCGACCGCAAGCAGACCGAGGAACTGCTGCAGCTCAGCGAGGCGCGCTATCGAGCTATTATCGAGAGCCAGACTGACCTGCTGTGTCGCTTTCTGTCCAATGGAACGCTGACTTTTGTCAACGATGCCTACAGCCGTTATTTTGCCCGCCCGCGGGACGCTATTCTGGCCACGGATTTTCTATCGATCGTGCCAGAGTCGGACCAGGATGCCGTACGGGCGCGTATTGTGCGGTGTGATGCTGGGCATCCGCTGAGTACCTGTGTGCATCAGGTGATGCGGGGCGATGGACAATGGCGCTGGATGCAGTGGACCGTTCAGGCGATTCTCGATGAGAACGACTGCCTGCTGGAATTGCAGGCGGTAGGGCACGATATCACCGAGCAGCAGCATGCTGAAGCGACCTTGCGCGAGAGTGAAGAGCGCTACCGGCGGATCGTCGAAACGGCTCAGGAAGGCATCTGGCAGATTGATGCGCAAGGACGCACCACGTTCGCCAATGCGCGCATGGCCGAGATGCTCGGCTGCTCGGTGGCGGCGATGCAGGGCAAGACACTGTTCGACTTCATGGATGAGGAGGGGCAATGCCTGGCTAAGGAAAAAATAGAACGGCGCCGCCAGGGTATCGCCGAGCAGCATGATTTCAAATTTCGCCGGTTGGATGGCGGCGAGATCTGGACCCTGCTATCGACCAATCCGATTCTGGATGCGCAGGGGCGTTATGCCGGCGCACTGGCGATGATCATCGACATCAGCGACCGCAAGCACATGGAGGAAGCCTTGCGGCAACTCGCGACCCATGATGCGCTGACTGGCCTGTTCAACCGCCGCTACTTTTTCACCCTGGCCGAGCGAGAACTGGAGCGCAGCCAACGCTATGGGCATCCGCTGGCGCTGCTGATGCTGGATCTGGATCATTTCAAGGCCATCAATGACAGTCGCGGGCATCAGGCTGGCGATCAGGTTCTGCGCGCCGTGGCCGGGATCATCCAGGCCAGCCTGCGACAGATTGATGTGGTCGGGCGTTATGGCGGTGAGGAATTCGTGGTACTGCTGCCGGAAACCGCACGTATGACCGCTGTGGCGGTCGCTAGACGGTTGTGCACGGCGGTGGCCGCCGAGTCGGTCGAAGTGCAGGGGGGGCGCCTGTCGGTCACGATCAGTATCGGCGTGGCGGTCGGTTTCGGCGATGTCGCGCTCAATCTGGAAGAAATGCTGGAGCGGGCCGATCGCGCACTGTACGCAGCCAAGGCAACGGGTCGCAACCGGGTGGTGGTATGGCCGCTGGTGGATGCCGGTTGATGGCGTGCGAGACGCGCCGCGCTGGATCTACAGCAGCGGCGATAGCAGCCGGGCGCTGGCTTCGCTCAGACGCTGGCCTAGAGTGGCGCGGCGGCCCGGTTTGACATAGCGGCTGGCGTGGCTCAGGTCGTTGGCAAAATCGGCGGCGAGCTGGCCGGCGAGTCCAGTGTCATAAAGCACAGCTATCGCCTCGAAGTTCAGGGTCAGGCTGCGGTTGTCGAAATTGGCGCTGCCGACGACTGCAACACGCTCATCAACCACCAGCAGCTTGGCGTGCAGCATCGCCGGGCCGTATTCGTACAGGCTTACGCCGGCGCTGACCAGTTCATCGTAATAGCTGCGCGCGGCAGCGGTGACCAGTCGTGAGTCGCTGTGCCGGGGGGCGAGAATGCGCACATCGACGCCGCGCAGGGCCGCAGTAAGTAAGGCGGCAGTCAGGGCCTCGGTCGGGACAAAATAGGGTGTGGCCAGCAGGATCTGCCGCTGGGCGCCGGCGATCGCGGCGAAATACAGCTTGGCGATGGCATGGCGATTGTTGTCGGGGCCGGATTCGACCATCTGCAGCCATGGCCCGGTACTGTCGGCATGGCGGGGAAAAAAGGCCGCTTCAAAGGGCGCCTGATCAGTAGCGAAATACCAGTCCTCCAGAAAAATGAACTGCAGGCGCTGCACCGGTGCGCCGTCGATGCGCAGATGGGTATCGCGCCAGGCCTCCGGACCGCTGTGTGTGGCACTGTGCTGATCGCTGATGTTGATGCCGCCGATAAAGCCGATCTGGCCATCACAGACCACGATCTTGCGATGGCTACGGAAATTGACATGCCGCCAGCGGAAGCGGCGCAGGCCAATTGGATTGAACCAGGCGATCTGGCCGCCAGCATCGCAGAGCGCTTGTAAAAAGTGCGTGGTGGCCCGACTGGAGCCAATCGCATCCAGCAGCAGCCGTACTTGCACCCCGGCGCGGGCCTTATCCACCAGCAGGTCGCGCAGTTGCGTGCCCACCCGGTCGGGTTGCCACATGTAGTATTCGAGGTGGACATGGTGGCGGGCCTCGGCGATGGCTTTGACGAGTGCAGCGAAGCAGGCGTCGCCACTGTTGAGCACGGTCACGGCTGTTGCGGCCAGGGGCGCGCCCTGACCGAGCTGCGCGAGCAGCGTCGCCAGTTGCCGTTCCAGATCGCCACTGACAAAGCCCGGCTGCGGGGTGCGCGGCGCATGCAGCCGCTGCCGGGTGGACTGGATCAGGCGCTCGCGGGCCCGGCTGTAGCGCAGGCGGCGCCGGCGCAGTCGTCGCGGCCCAAGCAGCAGGTAAACCAGGAAACCGAAATAGGGCATGAACAGCAGCGCCAGCAGCCAGGCCAGAGTGGCGGCTGGCGAACGCCGTTCCAGGATGAGCCCGGTCGCGACCAGCGCGATCCATAGCAGCCAGGCCAGCGAGAGCAGGGTGATCAGATGCTCGGTCACGGCCCGGCTATCCTACAGGCGGTCGGAGGCAAACTCCGCCAGTCGCGAGCGCTCACCGCGGCGCAGGGTGACGTGGCCCCCGTGCGGCCAGTCCTTGAAACGGTCGACCACATAGGTCAGGCCCGAGGTGGTCTCGGACAGGTAGGGCGTGTCGATCTGGGCGATATTGCCCAGGCAGATCACCTTGGTGCCGGGACCGGCGCGGGTGATCAGGGTTTTCATCTGCTTGGGCGTCAGGTTCTGCGCCTCGTCGAGAATCAGGTATTTGTTCTGAAAGGTGCGCCCGCGCATGAAGTTGAGCGAGCGGATCTTGATGCGGCTGCTAAGCAGGTCGGCGGTGGCAGCGCGACCCCATTCACCGCCTTCCTGCGGAGCGAGTACTTCCAGATTGTCCATCAATGCGCCCATCCACGGTGTCATCTTCTCTTCCTCGCTGCCGGGCAGGAAGCCGATATCCTCGCCGACGGGCACGGTGATCCGGGTCATGATGATTTCCCGATAGCGCTTGCTGTCCAGCACCTGCGCCAGCCCGGCGGCCAGCGCCAGTAGAGTCTTGCCAGTGCCCGCCGCACCGAGCAGCGATACGAAATCCACGTCTGGATCCAGCAGCAGGTTAAGGGCGAAATTCTGCTCGCGATTGCGCGCGGCAATGCCCCAGACCGCGTGGTGGGGCAGGGTGTGATCGCGGAGGATTTCGATCACCGCTTCGCTGCCGCGCAACTGGCGGACGATGAATGCGGCGGTGTCGGCATCGCTCTGGAACAGGCCCTGATTGGGATGCCAGTGGCTCACTTCCGGACCGCGCACCCGGTAGAAGGTGCGACCGCTGTCCTGCCAGGATTCCAGGTTCTGGCTATGCCGATCCCAGAAATCCGCCGGCAGTTCCCGGGCGCCGCTGTAGAGCAGGTTGACGTCATCCAGCGCCTGATCGTTGTAATAGTCCTCGGCGTTGATGCCGAGAATGGCGGCCTTGATGCGCAGGTTGATGTCCTTGGACACCAGCGTGACCTGGCAGCGCGGGTGATCCTGACGCAGGGTCAGGGCCATGCCGAGGATGTCATTGTCCGGAACATTGCCCGGCAGCGAGGCCGGCGGACTTACCCGGATGGGGCGGGTCTGGAAGTAAAGGCGGCCGCTGGCGCGTGCCCCTTCCGGTCCGGGCAGTTCGGGCAGGGGCAGGCCCCGGTCGATGGTGTCCTTGCTGGCTCCGGTGATCAGTTCGTCCAGAAAGCGGCTGACCTGACGGACGTTGCGGGCGACTTCGGAAACGCCCTTCTTGGCCCGGTCCAGTTCCTCCAGCACCATCATCGGCAGGTGGATATCGTGTTCCTTGAAGCGGAACAGCGCGGTCGGATCGTGCATCAGCACGTTGGTGTCAAGCACGAACAATCGGCGTTCGCTACGGGAAGACGGGGATGTGACAGCGGCGGTTTCAGGCATGGCGGATCGATCAGGCCTCGTGGCGCGCAGCGGTGGATGGGAAATCAGCGCTCAGGACACAGCGTAGAAGGCCGCTGGGCGGCTGTCACGGCGCCCCGGTCTGCGTCAGGCTTACGACTGCGTCCAGCACGCGTGCGGCGTGGCCATCGACCTTGACCTTGCGCCATTCCCGACGCAGCACGCCCTCGGCATCGATGAGAAAGGTGCTGCGCTCCACGCCCAGCGCTTCCTTGCCGTACTGCTTTTTCAGCTTGATGACGTCAAACAGCCGGCACAGGGTTTCGTCAGTATCGGCGATCAGCTGGAAAGGAAAGCCGTGCCGGGCGCGAAAGCAGTCATGGCTGCGCAGGCTGTCGCGCGATACCCCGAACACCTGTGCACCGAGCGCCGCGAAGCGCTCGTGCAGGTCGCGGAACTGTTCGCCTTCGCGGGTGCAGCCGGGCGTGTTGTCCCGTGGATAGAAATACAGCACCACCGGCCGGCCGCGCAGCGCAGACAGGGTGACGGTCTGACCGGCGCTGGCGGCGGCGCTGAATTCGGGTACGACCTCGCCGATGGCGATCGCCATGGCTGCCTAGCCTTTGATGGGTTCCATGACGGCATCCAGATTCAGCTCATCGCAGAAATCGAGGAACTCTTCGCGCAGCATGGCAATGTGGGTGGTGGCCGGAATGCCGACGGCCAGATTGACCGAGAACATCGGCGTGCCGGTGTGCGGCGCGCTGTAGCTGCGCGTGACCATGTCCTCGATGTTGATCGAGCGGTTGGCGAAGAAGCTGGCCAGATGGTGGACGATGCCCGGCTGATTGACCGCTACCACTTCCACCGCGTAGGGCAGCACGTCGCCGGCCAGGGTGCGGCCCTCGGTGCGCTTGGTGACGATGGTCATGCCGAGCGTCTGTTCCAGCCGCTTAAGCTGCATCTCCAGCTTGGTCAGAGTGTTCCAGTTGCCCTGGACCATCAGCAGAATGGCGAATTCACCGCCCAGCACCGTCATGCGACTGTCGACGATGCCGCAGTCGCAATCCAGGATCACGCGAGACAGTTCATTCACCAGACCGGGACGGTCTTCACCCAGGGCGGAGACGACCAGATAGTTTTTCACGAACGGAGCTTCCTACGGCGGGGTGGACGGATGGAACGACGACGAGTGGAGCCGGGCACGTTGAATGCGGTTCCAGGCGCCGCGATCGATCAGCAATGAGCTGCAGTGTACAGGCATCCCGCAGGGGTGAAAACCACTGGCCGGCAGCAGGCCGGACCGATGCTTGTCAAGCCTGCCCTTGATCCGTACCATGCGACGATGACCCGTAAACGGAGATCCTAACATTATGTTTCGTGGCAGCATGGTGGCGATCGTCACGCCGATGGCAGCGGATGGCACGCTGGATTTCGCGGCGCTGACGCGCTTGGTGGAGTTTCATATCGAGAACGGCACCGATGCCATCATCGCCGTCGGCACCACCGGCGAGTCGGCAACCCTGGATTGGGAAGAGCACATCGCGGTCGTCCGGCATGTGGTTGCAACCGTGCGCAGCCGGGTGCCGGTGATCGCCGGCACTGGCGCCAATTCCACCAGCGAGGCGCTGTTTCTGACCCAGAAGGCGATGGAGGCGGGCGCTGATGCCTGCCTGCTGGTGACGCCTTATTACAACAAGCCGACCCAGGAAGGCCTGTACCGGCATTACAAGCAGATTGCCGATCGCGTGGCCATTCCGCAGATTTTGTATAACGTACCCGGGCGCACTGCCTGCGACATGAAGCCTGAGACTGTTGAACGTCTCGCCGACATTCCCAATATCGTCGGTATCAAGGAAGCCAGTGGCAGCATTGAGCGCATTCAGGAACTGGTGCAGCGGCTCGGCGAACGCATGGACGTGTATAGCGGCGACGATGCCTTGGCGGCGGCGGCAATTCTCAATGGCGCGCGCGGCGTCATCTCGGTCACCGCCAATGTTGCGCCGCAACTGATGCATGAGATGTGCGTCGCGGCGCTGGCCGGTGATCGTGTCCAGGCTGAAGCCCTCGATGCGCGGCTGGCCGGTCTGCACCGAGCCTTATTCCTCGAATCCAATCCGATCCCGGTCAAGTGGGCGGTGGCGCAACTGGGCCTGATTCCAGCGGGCATTCGCCTGCCGCTGACGCCGCTGTCGGAAGCGCTGTATCCCGAGGTGCGTGCGGCGATGCGCCAGGCGGGCGTGCTGTGATCAGGGCCAAGATCAAGATCAAGACCATGAGCATTCGCTTACCCTATTTTTCCGGTCGCGCAGTCGCGCTGTCGGTTGCTGTGGCTGCAGCTCTGTCGGGCTGCTCGAAAAACTTCGATACCCTGCTGCCGGATCGGCGGCCGGACTACAAGCAGAGCACCCTGGCGCAGCCGCTGGAGATTCCGCCGGACCTGACCGGTTCGACCATTGACGATACGCTGGCGGTGCCGGAACTGAACCCGGCTGGCTCGGCCAGCCTGTCCACCTATGCCAGCGAGCGCAAGGGGCCGCAGGCACAGGCGCGTCAGACTGGCGCGGTGCTGCCGCCACAGCCGGGCATCACCCTGGAACAGGATGGCAATCAGCGCTGGCTGGTGATTGCCGCACCGCCCGATCAGGTCTGGCCCAAGGTGCGTGAATTCTGGACCAGCAATGGCTTTGCCCTGAAGCGCGACGATCCGACCATCGGCATCATGGAAACCGACTGGATGGAAAATCGCGCCGATATTCCCCAGGATGGTTTGCGCGGCCTGCTCAAGAATTACCTTGATGTGCTCTATTCGGCCCCGACCCGCGACAAGTTCCGTGTGCGTCTGGAGCGGGCTGCCAATGGCACTGCCACCGATGTCTACCTGAGCCATATCGGTGTCGAGGAAGTGGCAGCCGGCGGTACCAGCGCCAGCGCTACCAACACCTACATCTGGCAGCGGCGACCCTCGGATCCGGAACTGGAAGCCGAAATGCTCAACCGCCTGACCGTTTATCTGGGCGCGGCGGAAAAGCGCGCCGAAGCCCGTCAGGCGGCCAGTGCCCAGGCTGGGCCACGGGTGCGGCGGGTCGAGGAAGGGGGTCAGAGCCGGCTGCTGATCAGCGAGGATTATTCCCGGGCCTGGCGCCTGATCGGGCTGGCGCTGGACAGCAGCAATTATGCGGTCGAGGAGCAGAACCGCGGCCAGGGCCTGTATGTGGTGGAATACCGCGACCCCGAGCTGGAGAATCAGGCCAAGGGTGATGACGGCTGGCTGTCCAAGATGGCGTTCTGGCGCAACAAGAAAGCGGATGCGCCACCACCGGGCACCCGCTACCGGGTCCGTCTCGCCGGCCAGGGCAAGGAAACCGTGGTTGTGGTGCATGACAGCGCCGACCGGCCCGACGATTCGCCGGGTGCGCGCCAGCTGCTCGACTCCCTGCAGAACGTCATCAAGTGATCCTGTCGTGAGAGCCGCCCCGGTCGCGGTACGCCGCGATCCACCGGGGCGGCGCTGTCCGATGTTGTTCTGGTGGTGGAGGCCCGGACGATGAGCGCACGCATTCAGCGTCTGCCGCCGCAGCTGGTCAGCCAGATCGCTGCCGGTGAAGTGGTGGAACGTCCTGCCGCCGTCGTCAAGGAACTGCTGGAAAACAGCCTGGACGCCGGCGCGCGCCATGTCGTGATCGAAATCGAGCAGGGTGGCCTGCGCCTGATCCGGATACGCGATGATGGCAGCGGTATTCACCCCGATGATCTTGCTCTGGCCCTGTCGCGCCACGCTACCAGCAAGATCCACAGCTTTGCCGATCTGCAGCACGTCGCCAGCCTGGGCTTTCGCGGCGAGGCGCTGCCCAGTATCGCTTCGGTCGCGCGGCTGACGCTGAGCACACGGATTGCGGGTGAGGCCAGTGGCTGGCGGATCAGCGGTGATGGCGGTGATCACATTGGCGAACCGTGTCCAGCGGCGCATCCGCCCGGCACCACACTGGAAGTCCACGACCTGTTTTTCAATGTCCCGGCGCGGCGCAAGTTTCTGCGCGGCGAGCGTACTGAATTTGGCCATATCGAAGACGCGGTGCGCCGGCTGGCGCTGAGCCGCTTCACGGTGGGCTTTAGCCTGGCGCACAACCGGCGCGTGCTGCTGGATCTGCCACCGGCTGGCGATCCAGAAAACCGCCAGCAGCGGTTGGCGACGCTGTGCGGTGCGGCCTTCGCTGCGGCCAGCGTGCCCCTGGAGGGTGCGGCAGCCGGCTTACGCCTATCGGGCTGGCTGGGCTTGCCGGCGGTGGCGCGTGCCCAGCCTGATGGGCAATACCTGTTCGTCAATGGCCGGCCGGTGCGTGACCGGGTGATCGCCCACGCCGTGCGTCAGGCTTATCAGGATATTCTGGCTGCGGATCGCTATCCGGCTTTTGTGCTGTATCTGGAACTGGACCCGGAGCGGGTCGATGTCAATGCCCATCCCAGCAAGCAGGAAGTGCGCTTTCGCGAATCGGCGCTGGTGCATGATGGGGTCCGGCATCTCGTCCAGGCGGCGCTGGCTGCAGTGCAACCGGGCAATAGCGCGCCTCCACTGAACGATCTGGGCGCGCGTCTGCAGGTAGAAGGCGGCGCAATCCGTGGCCCTGCTGGGTCCATGAGCAGCGGCTGGGGGCGTGGCGTGGACACACCATCGCCTTTTCAGGTGCGTGAGCAACTGGCGCTCTACGGTCGCCTGCATCATGACGCCGCTATCGTTACCGGTGCAGCGATCGAGTCTGGATCAGCAGCGGAACCCATCGCGGCGGAACCGGCGATCGCGCCGGAAATGCCGCCGCTGGGCTATGCACTGGGTCAGTTGCAGGGTTGCTATGTGCTGGCTGAGAACAGCGACGGCCTGGTGGTGGTGGATATGCATGCGGCCCATGAGCGCATTCTCTACGAGCGCTTCAAGGCCGCGCTGGCGGACGGCAGCCTGGAAGTGCAGGCACTGCTGGTGCCGGTCACCGTGCCGCTCAGTCCGCATGAGCGGCACCTGCTTGACGAGCACGCAGCGCTGTTTGCCCGCATCGGCCTGGAGCTTGCCGCCCTCGGATCCGAGTGCGTGGTGGTGCGGCAGGCACCGGCGCTGCTGGCGGCCGGCGACATCGCCGCGCTGGTGCGCGACATGCTCGCCGACTTGGCTCAGCATGAGCACAGCGCCCGCGCCGAGGAAGCACTGCATGCGGTGCTGGCCTGCCTGGCGTGTCATGCTGCGGTGCGCGCCCACCGGCCGCTCAATCTGCTGGAGATGAACGCCCTGCTGCGCGAACTGGAACGGACCGGACATGGCAGCCAGTGCAACCATGGCCGGCCTACCTGGGCGCAGCTGACGCGGACTGAACTGGATTGTCTGTTTGGTCGCGGACGCTGAGGGCGCAGGATCATCGCTCACGCATCCGCTTGCCCTTCGCCCGGATTCCCGACGCCGAACACGCCTGCGCTATAGTCGTAGGCGAACAATGCAGCATGGTGGCCCTCGTCAACGGGAACAAATGGCAACGCCGCCTGGTCGCTTACCATGCTTATTACCCGCATGGCGGGAGTAGCGTAGCTTGATGTGGAATAAGCGGCCCTGCTCGCGATGAGTGATATTAACCCTCGTCTTTTCCATTAAACCCACCATCGCTTCCAGCCTGCCCGGTCGACTGTTGCAACCGGATGGGCGGGCGATGTTTAACGGCCCGACGGATGAAAGCTTTTAATACCGAATATGTATTGAGTGTCCATCACTGGAACGAGACGCTGTTTAGCTTCAAGACCACCCGCGATCCGGGGCTGCGCTTCCGTAATGGCCATTTTGTGATGATCGGCCTTGACGTGGAGGGCCGTCCGCTGATGCGCGCCTACAGCATCGCCAGTGCTAACCACAACGAGTATCTCGAATTCCTGAGCATCAAGGTGCAGGATGGTCCCCTGACTTCGCGCTTGCAGCACCTGAAGGAAGGCGACCCGGTTCTGGTCAGCCGCAAGCCTGTCGGCACCCTGGTGATCGACGATCTGTTGCCCGGTCGGCGACTCTACCTGCTCGGCTCGGGCACCGGCCTGGCGCCCTTCATGAGCATTATTCAGGATCCGGAGACCTATGAGCGCTTTGAACAGGTCGTGCTGGTGCATGGCGTCCGCTATGTCAGCGAGCTGGCCTATGCCGATTACATCACCCACGAGTTGCCGGGGGATGAGTTTCTTGGCGAGATTGTCCGTGAAAAGCTGATCTATTACCCCACCGTGACACGCGAACCGTTCCGCAATCAGGGGCGTTTGACCCACCTCATCGAGAGCGGCAAGCTGTTTAGCGATCTTGGACTGCCTCGGCTTGACCCTGTGCAGGATCGGGTGATGATCTGCGGCAGTCCGGCATTGCTGAAGGATACCTGCGCCCTCCTGGATGCCCGGGGATTCACCCTCTCGCCGCACATTGGCGAGCCTGGCGATTATGTGATTGAACGGGCCTTCGTCGAGCGCTGAAGGGAAGGATCGCATGACGGCTGTCGATGCCCAGCCGCCGGTCCTGTGCCTGATGGGGCCGACTGCGTCTGGCAAGACTGCACTGGCGGTGGAACTGGTGCAGCGCCTGCCCTGTTCCATCATCAGCGTCGATTCGGCGCTGGTCTACCGGGGCATGGACATTGGCACTGCCAAACCCGATGCCGAAACCCTGCGTCGGGCGCCCCATCGACTGATCGATATCCTCGACCCCGCCGAAGCCTATTCCGCCGGCCGTTTTTGCCAGGATGCCCGGCGTGAAATCGCCGCGATCCAGGCGGCCGGGCGCATTCCACTGCTGGTGGGCGGCACCATGCTCTATTTCCGGGCGCTGCGGCAGGGTCTGGCCGAATTGCCCGCTGCTGATCCGGCATTGCGTGCCCGACTGGCCGTGCAACTGGCTGAACACGGCAGCGCCGCGCTGCACGCTGAGCTGGCGCGGCAGGATCCGGCGGCGGCGGCACGCATCCATCCCCATGATGCACAACGCATCCAGCGTGCCCTGGAAGTGTGTCTGCTCAGCGGACGCCCGCTGACGGAACTTTGCCGTGTGGCACGGGACGAATTCATGCCGCTGCGCAGCATCAACCTGATCATTGCACCCGCTGTGCGCGCCCTGTTGCACCAGCGCATTGCTGCACGCTTTCAGGCCATGCTGGAACAGGGCTTCATCACCGAGGTAGAGCGCCTGCGGGCGCGCGGTGATCTGCATCCGGACACGCCGGCGATGCGCGCGGTGGGCTACCGGCAGGTCTGGGACTATCTGGACGGAATGGGTGATCATGCCCTGCTGGTTG
>DAITNL010000005.1:0-44237 GCA_036834665.1 Candidatus Competibacteraceae bacterium
GATATAGGCATTGCCGACCTGGCCGAAGTTCTGCCGGCGGGCATCGGCGTCGTGAATGGTCACGGTGAAGGCGACTTTCTGCACCTCAGCCGGCACGCGCGACAAATCCACCATCAGCGCTTCGTCGTCGCCTTCGCCGGCGCCGGTGCGGTTATCGCCGGTGTGCTGCACCGAACCGCAGCTCGACTTGAGCTGGTTATAAAAAATGAAGTCGGCTTCCGAACGCACCTTGCCATCGACACCGAGCAGGAACGCCGAGGCGTCCAGGTCGAAATCGGTGCCATCGGTGGCGCGGGCATCCCAGCCCAGACCGACCAGCACTTTTTTCAGGTTGGGTGCTTCCTTGCTGAGCGACAGGCGCTCGCCTTTGTTGAGAGAAATGGCCATCGGGATCATCCTTCCTACAATCGACAACATGCTTGAGGGCGAAGGCGCGGGCGGCTTGGGAAGGGCTCCAGGCTGCCCGCGCTGTACTGGATGTGATTAATCCGCTTTCTTTGCGGGGGCTTCGTTCTCTGTCTCTTCCTCCGGGGCACCGGGGAACAGCAGCGAGGCAATCACGCCCACTGCCAGGGTGCCGAGAATGATCATGAGACTGAGATTGGCGGAAATTTCCCAACCCGGCCAATGGAAGATATGGTTGGAAGCCTGCAGCGCCAGCTTGAAGGCAATGAAGAACAGCAGCGCGGCTACGGCCTTGTCCAAGTGCACCAGATACTGCTGTGCCGCCGCCAGCACGAAATACAGCGAACGCAGGCCGAGAATGGCGAAGATCACCGCTGAATAAACCAGCAGCGGCTCGCGGGTCACGGCGATCACTGCCGGCACCGAGTCGAAGGCGAAAATGATGTCGGAGACTTCGATACACACTAGGCACAGCAGCATCGGCGTGGCATAGACCGCTGCTTCGCGGGCAACCGAGATACTGGAATCCTGTTGCACCATGGTTTGCACATGGCCATGGCTGACCAGGAATTGCCCACCGTGCAGGCGCGGAAAGATCGGTACCAGCTTCTGGGTCACCCGTACCGACCAGTGATCGGAGTAATCGGCGATCTCGTCGTTCTCGCCGACGCCGCTGAGCATCTTCCAGCCGGTCCAGGCCACGATGGCGGCGAACACGAATTCAATCCAGGTGCTCAGGCCAAACAGGCTGGTGCCAAAGGCGATGAACAGCATGCGGAAGATCACCGCGCCGAGGATGCCGAAATACAGTACGCGATGCTGCAGCGCGCCCTTAATGCCAAAGGAGGCAAAGATGGCGACGAACACCATCAGGTTATCCACCGACAGCGACTTTTCCAGGATATA
Organism: Candidatus Competibacteraceae bacterium; assembly: GCA_036834665.1. GTDB lineage: Bacteria > Pseudomonadota > Gammaproteobacteria > Competibacterales > Competibacteraceae > RXIX01. The sequence goes on from DAITNL010000005.1 coordinate 1,312, forward strand.
GCCGGCCAGGAACAGATCGGCGAATTCGGGACTGTGGTGGATTTTCAGGTAGAAATAGAAGCCAATCGCCAGGCAGATCCAGAACAGCGACCAGGCCACGGCATTGGGGATGCTGATGTTCTCGCTGTCCTTATGCAGACGCAGGTCGAGCCAGACCGAGAAGGCTACCACCGCCACGAAAATGGCGATGGTTTCCAGCGGAAAACCGAGATGTTGTTCCATGACGTCCCGGGCGCTCAGGTCAGATCGAAGTCTTGGGGATTCAGACCCAGTTCGGCGCAGATCTTGCGCACGATCGCCTTTTCGTTATCGTCAAAATTGCCGTCGGCGGCGCCGATCGCGCAGCACACCCGCACCATCAGCCGTGCTTCATCGGACTTATCCTTGACTTTGGCAACCGCCTGCAGGGCGCTGGCCTGACCGATCTGGTGGTCAAAATCAAACTGCTTGGCGTACTTGTCGAAGATGGCAATGACGTCCTCGGTGCTGTACACCGAAAGAATCGGGTTGGTGCGCAGGAAACCTATCATCTTCTGCTTTTCCTCGGCGCGGGCCACGCCATCGGCATAGGCGACCAGGGCGCAGCCGGCCACGACCGATTCCAGGAAGCTTTTGTTGCGAATCTTGGAAACTTCGCCCTGCAGGGTGGTGGATACTTCATTGAAGCGTTGCTTGAGCCATTCGAGAGCCATGCGTCTTCTCCTTGGTTGATTGATGTGTGGATAGGGGTAAAACGTGGAGTCGCCTAGTCCTTGGAGCCGGCAACCCAGCGCAGGCCGAAGCCATAGGCTTGATCAAGGACGCGGTGATCGGCGAAATATTCGACCAGCTTTGTGACCTTGATATTGCCGCCCTGGTTCTCCAGCATGGTCAGCGCGCACATGCGCTGGTCATTGCGATGGCTGTCCAGGCGGATTTCCAGGGTCGGCTGATTGGGTGTGCGCAGGGTGACTACGGCATCGGTTTCCGCCCAGTTGGGCGCACCCTGATAGATCAGGGCAAAGACCACGATCCGGTCGATTTGCGCCCATTCGCGGCCGTTGATGCGCAGGAATTCGCCCTCGGTGCTGGCGCCGCTGCGGTCATCGCCCATCAACTGGATATAGGGCGGCTGTTGCAGGCTGCCGAAGCTGTCGCCGAGTGCCTGCACGGCGCCGGCACGGCCATCGCGCAGCTTGAACAGGCAGCCGAGGTCGAGATCAACCTTGCCGCTGCCGGTCAGCCGGCCAAAGAAGCCGCCGCTCTTGGCGCTGCCCTGGTTCCAATTCAGGTTGATGACCAGTTCATCGAAACCGGCGCCTTTCTTCTCCAGCGAAATGCTGCTGCCCTTTTTCTCCAGGGTGATTTTTTCCAGACGCAGCGGTTTGGCTGCTGGTGCGCTGGCGGTCGGCGGCGCCGGTGGCATGGCCGGCGCAGCGGCATCCGGGTCATCGGCGACATCGACGCCGTATTGCCGGGCCAGTGGTGCCAACCCGCCGACGAAACCCTGGCCGACGGCGCGGAATTTCCATTCACCGTTGCGCAGGTACAGTTCGCCAATGATCAGCGCGGTTTCCGCCATCATGCGCGTCGCCAGCGGAAACGCCGCCAGCACAGCCTGACTCTGCGCGTCGCGGATCTCGGTGCGTACCTGCGTCAGTTGTCCAAACGACTGGCCGCGGCGCTGGCCCTGATCGATGGTCAGGGCGATCACGATGCGTTCAATACCGGCGGGCAGGGCGGCAAAGGTGATGGTGAAGCTGCGCCCGTCCCCGGCCCGCTGGATGCCGCCGCCGGGCAGCGTGGGTTGATTGTAGAAGATGAAATCGGCATCACCGCGCACCGTGCCCGTCGCCGTCAGGGCAAAAGCGTTGGCGTCCAGAGTCAGCGCCGTGGTGGCCGGCTCCCAGGCTAGGGCTAAGGTGACAGCGGCCGGCGCTGGGCTGTGCCTGGAAAGGGGGCAATTCTGACCGGGTTGCAGATCCATGAGCGACGATCCGTGTCGCTTACAGGTAGGGGCGCAGTGCGGGCAACAGGTCGTGGAAGGTGCGTCCCTCGGCGTGCTCGCCGATGGCCTGCATCTTCCATTCGCTGTTATGGCGATACAGCTTGGCCATGATCAGGCCAGTATGCTGGCCGCCTTCCAGGGACAGATCGAAGCGGGCGATCTCGCTGCCACTGGCCGCATCCACCAGGCGGCAGAAGGCATTGGGAATGCCGGCGAAGCTCTCGCCGCTGAAGCTGTTGACCGTGAACAGCAGCACCTGCACGGTCGGCGGAATCCGGTCCAGTTCGATGGCGATGCGCTCATTATCGGCACCAGCCTCCCCCCCGCCCGAGCGGTCATCACCGCTGTGCTGGATGGAGCTGCACTGGCTGCGCAGTTGTCGAAACCAGACGGTATCCGTGAGCTGGCCATTGCCATCGAACAGCAGGCAGGAGGCATCCAGGTCGACCGCTTCCTGGCGCGTACCGCTGCCAAAGCCGAGGAAACCGCGACTTTGCACCTGCTTCATGCCCCAGCCGAGGCCCATGACGACCCGATTCAGGCGCCGACCGGCTTCCTTGTCCAGGCTGATGCGTTGTCCCTTCTGGAGATTGATGGCCATGCGAAAATCCTCTGCAATGAGTGGTGGTGTCTTATGGAGTAGGCGTGTGTCTGCAGCCGATGCGACGCAGACACGATAGAGCTGCCGCGACGGCCGCGCTGCTTATCATTAGAATTGAGGCTGTTTACAGAAATTCAAGATGTCCCGGCGCGACTTGGGGGAAAGCGGTATGCGCAAGATGGTGTGGTGGGCAATGCTGTTGGCGGGGGCGGTACAGGCTGCACCGCCCGCCGAGAACGGCAGTGGCGTGAAAAAGTGGCAGGATGACAAAGGCATCTGGCATTACGGTGACTTTCGTCCCGTTGCCCCCAATGCCTCCACGAACAGCGCCGCCGAGGCTTATCGGCGCGGTGATTATGCCCGGGCCTTCGAGGACTACATGATCTGGGCCAAGCAGGGCGATCCTGGTGCGCAGACCATGATCGGCCTGATGTACCTGCGTGGTCAGGGCGTGACGCAAAGCCAGCGCAACGCCCTGGAATGGCTGCGCCGGGCGGCCTCCCAGGGCAATGGCGATGCCCAGTTTCATCTCGGCATGATCTATGCCGCCGATCCGGGTGCAGCGCCCAGCGAACGCGAGGCACTGTTCTGGCTGCGGCTGTCCGCTGATCGGGGCAATCCCGAAGCCCAGTACACACTTGGCAGCAAGTATGCCAGCGGTCAGGGTATGGCGCAGGATGATCGTGAAGCTGCTAACTGGTACCAGCGCGCCGCGCAGCAGAATCATCCTGGCGCCCAGTTTGAACTGGGTAACTTTTACGCCAGTGGCCGTGGCGTGTCACGCAACGACAAGGTGGCGGTGGAGTGGTACGAGCGATCGGCGCGTCAGGGCCAGGCCGCTGCCCAATTCAGCCTGGGCGCGATGTATGCCGCCGGGCGCGGGGTCACGGCCAGCGATAACGAAGCAGTGCGCTGGTATCGGCAGGCTGCTGAACAGGGACATGCCGAGGCTCAGTACAATCTGGCGCTGCGCGCGCTGCTCGGACGCGGTATGGCGGCCAATCCGGGCGAGGCGTTCCGCTGGTTTCGCCAGTCGGCTGGGCAGGGTGTGGCTCTGGCGCAGTTCAACCTCGGGCGGCTGTATGCCGAGGGTCAGGGCACCGCCCGTAATGACAGTGAGGCGGTGCGCTGGTATCGGCAGGCCGCTGAGACCGGGCTAGCGCTAGCGCAGTATGCCCTCGGGCGCATGTATGCCGAGGGCCGTGGCGGTCTGCCGCGCGATGAACGCGAAGCACTGCAATGGTACCGGCGCGCCGCCGAGCAGGAACTGTCGGTGGCGCAACTGGAACTGGCCAATGGCTATCTGAACGGGCGCGGCGTGGTGCTCGATCCGGTGCGCGGCATGCAGCTCCTCAATCAGGCGGCGACCGGCGGCAATCCGCAGGCGCAGATGCAGCTGGCTGAGCGCTATTTCAGCGGTGAGGGTGTCGCGCGCAATCCGCAGACCGGTCTGGAATGGCTGCGTAAGGCCGCCGAACAGGATGATGTCGGCGCGCAATACCGGCTGGGGCTGGCCTATGACCGAGGTACGCTTGGTGCCCGCGACGGCGCTCAGGCGGTGAACTGGTATCGCAAGGCCGCCGAGCACGGTCACGCTGCCAGTCAGACGCGCTTGGGCGCGCTGTATGTGGCGGGTGATGGCACGGCGCGCGATGAACGTGCGGCGTTTGGCTGGTTTGAAAAGGCCGCCGCCCAGGGCGAGGCCGAGGCCGAGTTCAGTCTGGGCGTGCTGTACGCGACCGGGCGCGGCGCCGCGCGTGATGATGCCCAGGCGGTGAGCTGGTTTCGCAAGGCCGCCGAGCGCGGTCTGGCTGGCGCGCAGCTCAATCTGGGTGTGCTCTATGCCGATGGGCGTGGCCGGCTGGCGCGCGATGATGCCCAAGCGGTGAACTGGTATCGCAAGGCCGCCGGCCAGGGTCTGGCGCTGGCCGAGGTGTTGCTTGGGGTGGCGTATGCGAGCGGGCGTGGTGTGGCCCGTGATGATCGCGAAGCCTTCCGCTGGTTTGAGAAGGCTGCCGAGAGTGGCCTGCCGCTGGCCCAGTACGGACTGGGCCTGTTCTACAGCAGCGGGCGTGGGGTCGCAACCGACTGGGTCAAGGCCTATATGTGGCTGGATCTGGCGGTCGCCAGTGGTTATGTGGATGCGGCGCAGCCGCTCGATTACGCTGCCAGTCGCTTGAATCAGACCGAGATGGAACAGGCGCGGCGCCTGGTGCGCGACTGGCGGGCGGCCCATCCGGCAGCATCGGGCGCGGGGCGTTAGGCGGCGATATTTATCCGCCGCTGCGGTTTAGATGAAGGTAAACAGAAACGCGCATAGGAAACCGGCAATGGTCGCCAGTCCAACCGCCGGACCCCCGTCAGCATAGGCCTCCGGCATCATCACCGAGGCCACCATGGCCAGGATGCCGCCGCCGGCGATGGCGCTGACCAGGGTCAGCAGCATGGGCGAAGCACCGACCAGGAACAGATTGCCCAGCGCTGCAGCCAGCGCACCCGCGATCACCAGCAGGCTCCAGAGAGTGACGATGCGGCGCGCGCTGAAACCGGCCCGCTTCATGCCGGCGGCACTCGCGATCGCCTCGGGCAGGTTCGATAGAAACACTGCCACCAGGAAGGTAAAGCGGAATTGCGCCAGCGATTCGAAGGTCGCGCCGATCACCACTGATTCGGGAATGCCATCCAGCAGTGCGCCGAGAAACAGCGCCAGCGGTGCGCCCACCGAGGCCTGTCGGGTCATCAGCGCGGTCTCCTCGGCATGGCTCAGGCGCTGTAGATTGGCTAGCGCGATCTGCTGCCAGCTTTCGGCATCGGGTGCAGCGTGGCGGCGGACGACATTCTGCAGGATGCGCTGCGAATTGAGCGTTTCAACCGCCTGGCGCAGGCGCGGTGAACAATCCAGCAGTTCCACAAACGGCTCGCGGGCGATTTTCAGCAGCACGCTGTCGCGCAGCGCCACCACGGTCGCGGTCCGCGGCGCGCCGGTCAACAGAGCGATTTCGCCGAACGATTGCCCGGCGCCAAGCTGGGCCAGTTCGCTGGCATCGGGCGTGGCCTCGGGGGCGTCCAGCACGCGCACCGCGCCCTCGTCGATCAGATAGAGCGCATCACCGGCCTCGCCCTGATGGAAGATCACCGTGCCGGCGCTGACCCGCAGCGGCTCGACGCAGAGCAGAACGCCTGCCATCTCCTCAGGTGGCAGGGCGCGCAGCAGTTCGACCCGCGCCAGTTGCGCCAGCCGTTCGGCGGATTGCGCATGCTTCTGGCGTTGCAGATACAGCCGGGTCAGCGCCGGGTGGCGAAGGGCAGCGCCATAACGCTCCAGACGGCGGTCGCCGAGTGAATACAGCACCCCGCCCACGGTAAAGCCGAACGCAACCCACAGCCAACTGCCCAAGCCGCTCAGACCGGCCTCATGCAGCAGGCGCTGCGCGCTTGCAAAGGCCAGTTCCAGAGCCAAGGCCTGGATCAGCGCCCCGGTACCAAAGGCCATGATAATCGCCGTGCTGCGGGGTGCCGGCGTGCGCAACAGACCAATGGCCGCGCCAGCCAGCAGCGATAGCATGGCCAGCACCGCCAGCAGGATAGCGCCAAAAACACGGGCCGGGTCGAAGCTCATGGCATGCAGTGTCGAAGTTGCAGGCGCGACGCCGAGGTTTAAGGTATGCACGGATCATCTATTCCCATTCTAGAACAGTCGGGAGCAGGTCAATGGCCGCACCGGTTAATACCATGATGGAACCTTTCGATGCGCAGCGCTTCCTCAAGACCCTGACCCCCCTGCCTGGTGTATACCGCATGCTTGATGCGCAGGGCGCGGTGCTGTATGTCGGCAAGGCGCGCAACCTGCGTCAGCGGGTCGCCAGCTATTTCCGCGAGCACCATGCCTCAGCGCGGACCCGCAGCCTGGTGGCCCGGATTCATGCCATCGAAATCACCGTGACCCATACCGAGGCCGAGGCGCTGATTCTGGAAAGCACGCTGATCAAGCGCCTGCAGCCACGCTATAACGTGTTGTTGCGCGATGATAAGGGCTATCCGTATATCCATATTGCTGCGGGCGACTTTCCGCGCCTGGAACTGTATCGCGGCGCGCGTCGGGCGCCAGGGCGCTACTTTGGCCCCTATCCGCACGCCAGTGCGGTTCGCGAGACCCTGAATCTGCTGCAGAAGCTGTTCCGGCTGCGTTCCTGTGAGGATGCTGTCTTCCGGGGTCGCAGCCGGCCCTGTCTGCAGTACCAGATCCAGCGCTGCACCGCGCCCTGCGTCGGCTACGTCGATCGCGCCACCTACCAGCGCCAGCTTGACGATGCCGAGCGCTTTCTGGAGGGACGCAGTGCGCAGATCATCGATGACCTGGTGCAGCGCATGGAGCAGGCGGCGACGGCGCTGCGTTTCGAGGAGGCGGCCCAATGCCGTGACCGCATCGCCGAACTGCGTCAGGTGCAGGAGCGTCAGCATGTGGAAGGCGTCAGCGGCGATCTCGATGTAGTCGCCTGCGTGCTGCGGGCCGGGGTGGCCTGCGTACAGGTGTTCATGTTCCGCGAGGGCCGCCTGCTGGGCAACAAGGCCTTTTTTCCGCGCCTGCCCGAGGAGGACGAGGATGATGAGGTCGGAGCGGAGCCGGTGTTGGCCGCGTTCCTGGCCCAGCATTATCTCGACCGTGCGGTGCCGGCTGAACTGCTGGTGACGCCCGAACCGGCCGATCTGGCACTGCTGGCCGAGGCGTTTCAGGCCCGGTTGGGGCGGCGCGTGGTGCTCAGTGGACGGGCGCGCGGCGAGCGGGCGCGCTGGCTGGAGATGGCGCAGCGCAATGCCGGGCATGCGCTGGAAGCCCGCCTGTCCAGTCAGGCCGGCATGCGCCAGCGTCTGGCCGCCTTGGCCGAGGCGCTCGGTCTGGCGGCGGTGCCGGCGCGTCTGGAATGCTTCGATATCAGCCATCTGGGCGGCGAGGCCACGATGGCCTCCTGCGTGGTGTTTGGTACGGAAGGAGCACTGAAAGCCGCTTATCGGCGCTATGCGATCGCGGGTATTACGCCCGGTGATGATTACGCCGCCCTGCATCAGGCCTTGGAGCGGCGCTATGCGCACTTGGGCGAGGAGGGCGTGGTCATGCCCGATGTCCTGTTGATCGACGGTGGCCGCGGACAGTTGGCCCAGGCGCGCGCGGTTCTGGATGTGCGTGGCGTTACCGGCGTGACCCTGGTCGGTGTTGCCAAGGGTCCGGAGCGCAAACCGGGGCTGGAGACGCTTTACTTGTCCGGTCAGGACCATCCACTTATACTGCCCAGCAGTTCGGCCGCCTTGCACCTGATCCAGCAGATTCGCGATGAAGCACACCGCTTTGCGATCACCGGCCACCGTCAGCGGCGCATGGTCAGCCGCAAGACCTCGGTGCTCGAAAGCATTCCCGGTATTGGTCCCAAGCGTCGCCAGGCGCTGCTGAGGCAATTTGGCGGGCTTAAACAACTCTCGCGGGCGGGCGTTGATGATCTGGCCCGGATAGAGGGGATCAGTGCTGAACTGGCACAGCGCATTTATGATGCCTTCCATGGCGATGGTTGATCATGTTCAGATCATGCAACTGAATCTACCCACTTGGCTGACCCTGTTGCGAATCGCGCTGATCCCGGTGTTTGTGGGTGTCTTTTTCATGCCCTTTCGCGGTGCCAATCTGCTGTGCAGCGCCCTGTTTGGCCTGGCGGCGCTGACCGACTGGCTGGATGGTTATCTGGCGCGGCGTCTCGGACAGACGTCGGCCTTTGGTGCCTTTCTCGATCCGGTCGCTGACAAGTTGATGGTGGCAGCGGCGCTGGTGTTGCTGGTGCAGGCCATTCACACGCCGCTGATGGCGGTGGCAGCAACCATCATCGTTGGTCGGGAGATTGCCATTTCAGCCTTGCGCGAATGGATGGCGCAGGTGGGCAGTCATAGCCGGGTTGCGGTGTCGAAAATCGGCAAGCTCAAGACCACGGTGCAAATGGTCGCTGTATTGTTGCTGCTGTATCGGGAGCCGCTGTTCGGGTTTCCGACCCTGGAAGTGGGTCTGGCCTTGATGCTGGCGGCCGCGGCGCTGACGCTGTGGTCGATGCTGCACTATCTGGCGGCGGCATGGCCGGTGCTCCGGGACGGCTGATAAAAAAATTGGCGACCATGCTTGACAGCATGGCTTTTGCCGCTAAAATGACAAGTCTTCGCAGCGGGAATAGCTCAGTTGGTAGAGCACAACCTTGCCAAGGTTGGGGTCGCGAGTTCGAGTCTCGTTTCCCGCTCCAAGAATTATCAAACCTCGAAGTTCTTCGGGGTTTTTTTATGTTTCCGGTGACTAACCGGGACATCAGCGGGTTTTGGCTAGGTGGCAGAGTGGTCATGCAGCGGCCTGCAAAGCCGTGGACGCCGGTTCGATTCCGACCCTAGCCTCCAATATCATCCCTTCGCTGGTGTGGTGGAATGGTATACACACAGGACTTAAAATCCTGCGGCTTTGCGGCCTTGTGGGTTCGAGTCCCACCACCAGCACCATTCGACTGACACTAGCCTGTTGCCTCGGCCTCCTCTCTCCTTCGTCGATTCCCGGGCATTTCAATCTGCGTGACCTTCGTGTTGCGTCCGGTTCGCCTGGCACCGCGCATTCCCCAGAAATCATCCAAAGGCTTTTGTAAAACTTTTGTAAAATCGTGATGGTGGTTATTGTGATGAGCTGGACCGTGGCACGGATGGGCTACGGATGTTTCCGGTGAGATGTCAACTCAAGATACTATCTATCCAGGGCAGAGCAGGTGTGGATATGGCGCGAGATTCTCTGATGCTGCGTGTCATGATCGTGGATGACGACCCCTTTCTGGCGGAACTGCTGATGTGCATGCTGGGCATGTTGGGCGTGACGCAGGTGGTGGCGGTGAGTGATGGCCAGCAGGTTCTGCAGGCGCTTGATCGTGGGGATGTGTTCGACCTGATAATCAGTGACCTCAATATGCCCGGAATGGATGGCGTGCAGGTCATGCGTCATTTGGCCGGACGCGGGTTTGATGGTGATCTGGTTTTGCTGACCGGCGAGGATCTCAAGATACTGCGGACTGCCGAGTCGCTGGCGCGTGCTCATCGCCTGCGCGTGCTGGGCATCCTGCGCAAGCCTGTCGAGCGCGAGACCCTGGCGCGGCTGCTGCAACAGGCCTGCACGCGCGGCGAACCGGCTTCGCTGCGCCCCAGTCCCGAGGTGTCAGTCGAGGATTTGCGCCAGGCTATCGACAGCGGCGCGCTGCTTCTGCATTACCAGCCACGGGTCAGCGTGGTGACGCGACAGGTGGTTGGCGTCGAAAGTCTGGTGCGTTGGCAACATCCGGTGTTTGGGCTGCTGTATCCGAACGCCTTCATCACCCTGGCTGAATCCAGCGGCCTGATCGAAGCGCTGACCCATGCGGTGATTCGCCTGGCCCTGGAGCAGGGGCGCGACTGGCAGGCTGCCTATCCACAGCTCAAGATCGCCGTGAACATGCCGGCTGGGCTGTTCGAAAACCTGGATCTTCCCGATCAACTGGTGAGCCTGCTTGATCGCTACGAATTTCCGGCCACCAATCTGGTGCTGGAAATCACCGAAAGCCAGCTGATGGACCACCTCACCGCCACACTCGACACCCTGATCCGTCTGCGCCTGAAAGGGATGACGCTGGCCGTGGATGATTTTGGTACGGGCTATTCCAATCTGGGCCAGATCAAGCGCGCACCCTTTGGCGAATTTAAAATTGATCGTTCCTTCGTGCAGGGCGCACTGCAGGACGAGGAGGGTTTGGCGATCCTGGAGACCAGCATTCTTCTCGGACGCAAGCTAGGCCTGACCGTGGTCGCCGAAGGCGTCGAGACCGAACAGGAGTGGGAAACGGTTGCCCGCCTGGGTGCCGATGAGGTGCAGGGCTATTTCGTGGCCAGGCCCATGCCCGGCGCGCATTTGCCGGACTGGATCGCAGCCTGGAACACCCGCTGATGCGCCGCAGAAGTCTGCTATCATGCAGCGCCTGTGCCCGCTACGCTCAGTCGAGCGCGATGCGCGGCGATTCGTGATTGCGGCGAAACAGCGTAGCGATGTGGCCGATGCGCTGGATTTGCGCCGCTGAGGTCGCTGCGCAGATCTCCAGGATCATGCCGTCGCGTGCCGCGCGATCCTCGGCATTGACGCGGATCTTGATCAATTCGTGGTGGTCGAGGGCGATCTCGATTTCCTGCATGACCGCATCGGTCAGGCCATTGTCGCCGATGATGACGACCGGCTTGCGAGGGTGGGCGAGGGCCTTGAGCTGGCGCTTCTGCGGATTCGTAAGGCTGAACATGAAGAGGGACCGGACATGGCAAAAGATTCGGGCAGTGTAACCGCTGGCAAAGGCCTGACGGTAGCCCCGAGCCCCTTGAACGAAGTCAAGCTTGATCTGGGGATCATCCTGGCGGTTGGCGTTCTGCTGTTGCTGGTGCAGGGCCGGGTGGTGAACGGCCTGTTGCTGCAACTGCTGCTGCTGGTCAGCTATGGCCTGTTGGGCATGGGCTGGATGCTGATTCGGGTGCGCCGGGTGTTGGCTCGCTTCGAACGTGAGCAGTGCAACCGGCATGGCGCGTAGCAAGAGCAGTAACCGCTGGCTGCGCGAGCATTTCAGCGACGAATACGTCAAGCGCGCCCAGCAGGAAGGTTATCGCTCGCGTGCGGTCTACAAGCTGCTGGAGATTCATGAAAAAGATCGCCTGCTGCGTCCGGGTATGGCAGTGGTCGATCTGGGCGCCGCGCCGGGTGGCTGGTCGCAACTGGCGGCACGGTTGCTCGGTCCTCAGGGTGTCGTCATTGCCCTGGACATCCTGCCGATGGACGCGCTGCCCGGCGTGACCGTCATCGAAGGCGATTTTCGCGAGGCCGCAGTACTGGAACAATTGCTAGTGGCGCTCGATGGGCGGCCGGTGGATCTGGTGATGTCGGATATGGCGCCCAACACCAGCGGCATCAAGGCTGTGGATCAGCCGCACAGCATGTACCTGGCGGAACTGGCGCTGGATATGGCTCGGCGCACGCTGCGTCCCGGCGGCGATTTCCTGGCCAAGGTGTTTCAGGGCGAAGGTTTCGATCCTTTTCTGCGTGAACTGCGTGCCGCATTTGGCACGGTAGCGCCACGCAAGCCGCGCGCCTCACGGGCACGCAGTGCCGAGCAGTACCTGCTGGCCAGGAACTATCGGGGCTAAGCCGGTCTAAAAAAACATTATTTTGCAGCTGAATTCTCTACGCCCGGCAAGGGCTGGCCGGTTTCCCGCCCGGCTCCCACTACAGATTGGTTGAGGTGCGCACCTTGAACGATATGGTCAAGAATATTCTCCTGTGGGTGGTCATCGCAGTCGTGCTGATGTCCGTGTTCAACAGCTTCGGGCCGAAGGTCGCGCCTTCCGCGCAGATGTCCTACTCGCAGTTCCTGCAGGAAGCGAAACAGGGACGGATCGCTCAGGTGACCATTGATGGACGTGCCATCCAGGGCCGCTCCGGCAGCGGTGAGCGCTTCACGACCTACAGCCCGGAGACCGATAACAGTGCCATGATTGGCGAGTTGCTCAATCACGGCGTCGATATCGAAGGCCAGCCGCCGGAGAAGCAGGGCCTGCTGATGCAGATTTTCATCAGCTGGTTCCCGATGCTGCTGCTGATTGGCATCTGGGTCTTCTTCCTGCGGCAGATGCAGGGCGGCGGTGCCGGGCGCGGGGCGATGTCGTTTGGCAAGTCGCGGGCGCGGATGATGAGCGAGGACCAGATCAAGGTCACGTTCGCCGATGTGGCCGGCGTTGACGAGGCCAAGTCGGAAGTGGCCGAACTGGTTGAATTCCTGCGCGATCCCGGCAAATTCCAAAAACTCGGCGGCAAGATCCCGCGCGGCGTGCTGATGGTTGGCTCGCCCGGCACCGGCAAGACCCTGCTGGCCAAGGCCATCGCCGGCGAGGCCAAAGTGCCATTCTTCTCGATTTCCGGTTCCGATTTCGTGGAAATGTTCGTTGGCGTTGGTGCCTCGCGGGTGCGCGACATGTTCGAGCAGGCTAAGAAGCATGCGCCCTGCATCATCTTCATTGATGAAATCGACGCTGTCGGCCGCCATCGCGGCGCCGGTCTGGGCGGTGGCCATGATGAACGCGAGCAGACCCTGAACCAGTTGCTGGTGGAAATGGACGGCTTTGAGGGCAACGAGGGCATCATTGTCATCGCCGCCACCAACCGGCCCGACGTGCTTGATCCGGCGCTGCTGCGTCCCGGTCGCTTTGATCGGCAGGTCGTGGTGCCGTTGCCCGATGTGCGCGGTCGCGAGCAGATTCTCAAGGTGCACATGCGCAAGGTGCCGCTGTCCGGTAACGTCAAGCCGGCGCTGATTGCCCGGGGTACCCCAGGCTTCTCCGGTGCTGATCTGGCCAATCTGGTCAACGAGGCCGCCCTGTTCGCCGCGCGTTCCAACAAGCGCGACGTAGACATGGACGATTTCGAAAAGGCCAAGGACAAGATCATGATGGGGGCCGAGCGCAAGTCGATGGTCATGAGCGAGGACGAGAAAAAGCTCACCGCCTATCACGAGGCCGGCCATGCCATCGTTGGTCGCCTGGTGCCGGCGCATGACCCGGTGTACAAGGTCAGCATCATCCCGCGCGGCCGGGCGCTGGGCGTGACCATGTTCCTGCCTGAGGGCGACCGCTACAGCTACAGCAAGCAGCGCCTGGAAAGCCAGATTTCCAGCCTGTTTGGCGGACGCATCGCTGAAGCGATCGTGTTCGGGCCGGACTTCGTCACTACGGGCGCGCAGAATGACATCGAGCGCGCGACCGACATCGCCCGCAACATGGTCACCAAATGGGGCCTGTCCGATCGGCTAGGTCCGTTGACCTACAGCGAAGATGATGGCGAGGTGTTCCTGGGGCGTAGCGTGACCCGGCACAAGAATGTGTCCGACGAGACCGCACACGTGATCGATGAGGAAATCCGCTCAACCATCGACCGCAATTACCAGCGCGCCGAGCGTCTGCTGCGCGAGAATTTCGACAAGCTGCACGCCATGGCGGAAGCCCTGATCAAGTACGAAACCATCGACGCCGAGCAGATTGATGACATCATGAGCGGTCGGCCGCCGCGCGAGCCGGTCGACAACAGCGCCGATCAGGCACCACCCTCGGCGGGGACGCCGGTTGATTTAAATAAGGATGATGAGCGCGTCAAGGGCTCGATCGGTGATCCAGCCCAGCAGCATTGAGGCGCGCGCTGCCAATCGCGGCATAGCCTGAACCCGACCCCTCTTGCCGGTATGGAAGAGGGGTCTTGCATTTTAATGGGGGAGTGTGGTGATGGAATGGGATTGCGCGGGCAAGGTGCTGGATTTGCGCCAGCCAGTGGTCATGGGTGTGCTGAACGTGACGCCGGATTCCTTTTCCGATGGCGGGCATTACACGCAACTGGATGACGCACTGCGGCGGGCCGAGGCCATGGTCGCGGAAGGGGCGGCGATCATCGATGTTGGCGGTGAATCGACCCGGCCGGGCGCGCCGGCGGTCCCGGTCGCCGAGGAACTGGCGCGGGTGCTGCCGGTGATCGAGCGGTTGGCGCGGGTGCTGCCGGTGCCGATTTCGGTGGATACCAGCAAGCCCGAGGTGATGCGTGCTGCGGCCAGTGCCGGCGCTGGTTTGATTAACGATGTGTGGGCCCTGCGCCAGCCCGGCGCGCTCGCGGCAGCGGCAGCTAGCGGCCTGCCGGTGTGCCTGATGCACATGCAGGGTAAACCGATCACCATGCAGCAGGAGCCGGGTTATGGCGATGTAGTGGCCGAGGTGCATGCCTTTCTGGCCGAGCGGGTGCGCGTCTGCGGGGATGCTGGCATTCCGCGTTCGCGTATTCTGGTCGATCCCGGTTTTGGCTTTGGCAAGACCCTGCAACACAATCTAGCACTGCTGCATTGTGTGGAGCGCTTTACGGATCTGGCTGCGGGCGTGTTGGTCGGCCTGTCGCGCAAGAGCATGTTTGGCGCGCTGTTGGATGTGCCCCTGACCGAGCGTTTGCCGGGCAGTCTGGCCGGCGCGGTGCTGGCGGTCTGGCAGGGGGCCAACATCGTGCGCGCCCATGATGTACGCGAAACCGTGCAGGCACTGCGGGTCTGCGCGGCGGTGCGCGCTGCCGTTTGATGGTGCCGGCTACGTCAGCGATTCGCGGCCGGTCGGACCGGCCGCTATAATGCGCCAAGGCACCATGAGGATCAGCCGATGGGCAAGCGCTATTTTGGTACGGACGGCATTCGCGGCCGGGTAGGTGAACATCCGATTACCGCAGAATTTGTATTGAAGCTGGGCTGGGCAGCGGGCCGGGCTTTGCAAACCCGTGGTTTTAACAAGGTGGTGATCGGCAAGGACACGCGCATTTCCGGCTACATGTTTGAATCGGCGCTGGAGGCGGGCCTGTCAGCTGCCGGCGTCAATGTCGCCCTGCTCGGTCCGATGCCAACGCCTGGCATCGCCTACCTGACCCGCACCCTGCATGCCTGCGCCGGCATCGTGGTCAGCGCCTCGCACAACCCCTATTACGATAACGGCATCAAGTTTTTCTCCCGGGATGGCCAGAAGCTGCCCGACGCCGTCGAAACCCGCATCGAAGATCTGCTCGAGCAGCCGCTGACCACCGTGGAACCGGATGCTCTGGGCAAGGCCGAGCGCATTGTCGATGCCGCCGGCCGTTATATCGAATTCTGCAAGAGCACGGTGCCGGCCTACACCAGTCTGGCTGGGATGAAAATCGTGGTCGACTGCGCCAATGGCGCCACCTATCACATTGCCCCGGATGTATTTGATGAGCTGGGCGCGACGGTGATTCCGCTCAGCGCCACCCCGAACGGTCTCAATATCAACCTGGATTGCGGCTCGACCCGACCGGCGAAGCTGCGTGCCGCGGTGCTGGAGCAGAACGCCGACCTGGGTATCGCTTTCGATGGCGACGGTGACCGGGTGGTCATGGTCGATCAGCGTGGCGAGGTGCTCGATGGCGATGAACTGCTGTTCATCATCACCCGCGACCGTCTGCGCAGCGGCAGCCGGTTTGGCGCGGTGGTCGGCACCCTGATGAGCAATCTGGGTCTGGAACTGGCGCTGCGCGCGCTGGGTCTGGATCTGCTGCGCGCCAAGGTGGGTGATCGCTATGTGATGGAGCGCCTGCTGGCTGAGAATCTGATCCTGGGCGGCGAAAACTCCGGGCACATTATCTGCCTGGATCGCACCACGACTGGGGATGGCATCGTGTCTGCGTTGCAGGTGCTGGCGGCGATGCTGCACACCGGTCGCAGCCTGCACGAACTCAAGGCCGGCATGACCAAGTATCCGCAGATCATGATCAATGTGTCAGTTACCGGTGAGGTCAATCTGCATCGGTCACCGATTGTCGAAGCGATCCGCGCCGTCGAAGTGCAACTCGGCGATACCGGTCGGGTGTTGCTGCGGCCATCCGGTACCGAGCCGGTCGTGCGGGTGATGGTGGAGGGCGCCGATGCTAGCGCGGTGGAACGTCACGCCCGCGAACTGGCAGGCACAGTGCGCGATACCTTGTCAGCGTGATTGATTTTTAGGGGTGAAATCCGTAAGCTTGCCCGGTTTTTACAGGAGGAGAGAACAGCATGCGCCGTAAACTCGTGGCCGGAAACTGGAAAATGAATGGTTCCGCGGGCAGTATCCGCGAATTGCTACAAGGTATTCTTGCGGGTGCCTCTGAAGTTTCGGCTGTCGAGCTGGCGGTGTTTCCGCCGTTCGTCTACCTGGATCGCGTCGCCCAGCAGCTGGAAGGCTCCAGTGTCGTCTGGGGCGCGCAGAATCTCTCCGAGCACGCATCCGGTGCCTATACCGGTGAAGTGGCCGGCCCGATGCTGAATGACTTTGGCTGTGCCTACGTGCTGGTCGGCCACTCCGAGCGGCGCACGCTCTATGGCGAGAGTGATCAGGTCGTGGCGCGCAAATTCGCCGCTGCGCGTAAGGTTGGGCTCAAGCCGGTGCTTTGTGTCGGTGAAACGCTTGAAGAGCGCGAGCAGGGCATCACCGAGGCGGTGGTTGGTCGCCAGCTCCAGGCCGTGCTTGATCTGGAAGGCATCAGCAGTTTTGCCGATGCCGTGATTGCCTACGAGCCGGTCTGGGCGATTGGTACTGGGCGGACTGCGACCTCGGCCCAGGCACAGGAAGTCCATGCCTTCATTCGCGCCCAGCTGGCCGCGCAGGATCCGGTTCTGGCCAGCCAGGTGCGCATCCTGTACGGCGGTAGCGTCAAGGGCTCGAACGCTGGCGAACTGTTAGCCATGGCGGATATCGATGGCGGTCTGGTCGGCGGCGCCTCGCTCGATGCCAAAGAGTTTCTGGCGATTGCCAAGGCGGGCTGTTAAACTTTACACCATGATTCACACCCTCATTCTTGTTGTACACGTTGTTGTCGCGATTGGGCTGATTGCCCTGGTGCTGTTGCAGCAGGGTAAGGGTGCTGATGCCGGTGCGGCTTTCGGAAGTGGTTCCTCGGCGACGATGTTCGGGTCGCGCGGTGCCGCATCTTTTCTAAGCCGCACCACGGCGATCCTGGCGACTGCGTTTTTTTTGACGAGCCTGACCCTGGCTTACATGGCGACGCAGAGCACCGCGCCGCGCAGCGTTGTCGAGCGGCTGCAGCCGACTGAAACGGTGAGCGAGCAACCGCGCACCAATAGCGGTCCTGCGGATGTACCGCAACTGCCGCAGAAGCAATAGGGTTTGTCTCGTGGGGTTTTACATGCCGATGTGGTGGAACTGGTAGACACGCTAGCTTGAGGGGTTAGTGGCGCAAGCCGTGCCGGTTCGAGTCCGGCCATCGGTACCAGACTAGAAGCACACATAGAAGCATCTCCGGCGCGGCCGCGAGACGCCATTTATCGCCTAGGGCAGATCTGCGGCCATATGCCGGACTGGTCCAGGCGATGAGCCGCAGCCACCAGAATGACGCGAGGTTCCAAGCCCATGTGGCTTACGAATGATAAGAACTCAAGTGCCTCAGCGGCTGTATCCAGCATCATCCTAAAAAATTCCGGTCTTGGGTGGCAGCAAACCGGTGTACTCCGGTCCTTGTCCAAAACCCGGCCATCGTAGCGCGTTCTCCCGGCTTCCCATGTCGAAGGTGCGACTCTGATGTTGTCCAATTACCTTCCTGTCCTGATCTTCGTGATCATCGCTATCGTGATGGCTGGTGTCGTAATCGGCATTGGCTTTCTGCTCGGCCCCCGCCGCCCTGACAGCGAAAAACTGTCACCCTACGAGTGCGGTTTCGAAGCGTTCGAAGACTCACGCATGAAATTCGATGTCCGCTACTATCTGGTGGCCATCCTTTTCATCATCTTCGACCTGGAAATCGCCTTTCTGTTTCCTTGGGCAATCGTGCTCGACAAAATCGGCATGTTCGGTTTTGTCTCGATGGCGATCTTTCTCGGCATCCTGGTGATCGGGTTCATCTATGAGTGGAAGAAAGGAGCCTTGGAATGGGAATAGAAGGCATTCTTGAAAAGGGCGTCGTAACAACGACCGCCGACAAGCTGATCAACTGGGCGCGTACCGGTTCGATGTGGCCGATGACTTTCGGCCTGGCTTGCTGTGCTGTGGAAATGATGCACGCCGGCGCGGCCCGTTACGATCTGGATCGCTTTGGTGTAGTGTTCCGGCCCAGTCCACGGCAATCCGACGTGATGATCGTCGCCGGTACCCTGACCAACAAGAT
Organism: Candidatus Competibacteraceae bacterium; assembly: GCA_036834665.1. GTDB lineage: Bacteria > Pseudomonadota > Gammaproteobacteria > Competibacterales > Competibacteraceae > RXIX01. Next base: position 19,651 of record DAITNL010000005.1, read on the forward strand.
GGGCGCTGCGCTGCGCAAGGTCTACGACCAGATGGCCGAGCCGCGCTGGGTCATCTCAATGGGGTCCTGCGCCAACGGTGGTGGCTACTATCACTACTCCTATGCGGTGGTGCGAGGCTGTGACCGGATCGTGCCCGTAGATATCTATGTGCCGGGCTGTCCACCGACTGCCGAGGCGCTGATTTACGGGATCATCCAGTTGCAAAACAAGATCTGGCGCACTAACACCATAGCCCGTTGAGAGAATGCTCCATGGCCGACACGCTCCAATCTCTCGTGGAAAAACTCCAGGCCCGGTTCGGCGACGTGCTGCAGGACTGCCGGCTGGACCGCGCCGAGATCACCATTGAAATTCCTCCGGCCAAGGCCATTGAGGTGTTCACCGCCCTGCGCGACGAGCCATCGTTCGCGTTTGAATTGGCGATGGATATCTGCGGAGTCGATTACTCGACCTATGGCGAGGCGGAATGGGCGACCAGCGAATCCAGCAGTAAGGGATTTAGTCGTGGCGTCGTCGAACGGGCACCCGGTCGCTCCACAGCGGCTGTCCAATACGCGGCCGAACGGACCGTGGCCGGCAAGGGCCGCTTCGCTGCTGTTTATCACCTGTTGTCGGTGACAAATAATCAGCGCCTGCGGGTCCGGGTATTTGCCTCTGATGATGAATTGCCGGTGGTGCCCTCAGTGATCGATATCTGGTCATCGGCGAGCTGGTTCGAGCGCGAAGCGTTCGATCTCTACGGTATCATCTTTGAAGGTCATCCTGATCTGCGCCGCCTCCTGACCGACTATGGCTTTATCGGCCACCCGTTCCGCAAGGATTTCCCGCTGATCGGTCATGTCGAGATGCGCTACGACCCCGAGCGCGGCCGGGTAGTGTACGAACCGGTGAGCATCGAGCCGCGTGTGCTGGTGCCTCGCGTCATCCGTAAGGACAATCGCTACCTGTCCGGGTCTCACTGAAGGAAAGTCGCCGATGCCTGAGATTCGCAATTACACCCTGAACTTCGGGCCGCAGCATCCCGCCGCCCATGGCGTGCTGCGCATGGTGCTGGAATTGGATGGTGAAGTCGTGCAGCGTGCCGATCCGCACATCGGTCTGCTGCACCGCGGGACCGAAAAACTGGCTGAGAGCAAACCGTTTAACCAGAGCATCGGTTACATGGACCGGCTCGACTATGTCTCAATGATGTGCAACGAGCACGCTTATGTCCTGGCCATCGAGAAGCTGCTCGGCATCAAGCCGCCGCTGCGTGCCCAGTATATTCGTGTCCTGTTTGCCGAAATCACCCGCATTCTCAATCATCTGCTGTGGATTGGCGCGCATGGCCTCGATATTGGCGCCATGACCATCTTCCTCTACGCCTTCCGTGAACGTGAGGATCTGATGGATTGCTACGAGGCAGTGTCTGGGGCGCGCCTGCACGCGACCTATTACCGCCCGGGTGGCGTGTACCGCGATCTGCCCGGTACGATGCCCCAGTACGAAGTCTCGAAATATCACAGCAAGAAGGATGTCGATGAGCTGAACATCACCCGCCAGGGATCGATGCTCGACTTTCTTGAGGCCTTCGCCGATCGCTTCCCGCAGCGGGTCGATGAATACGAAACCCTGTTGACCGAGAATCGCATCTGGAAACAGCGTACGGTCAATATCGGCGTGGTGACGCCCGAGCGCGCCATGCAACTGGGCTTCTCCGGGCCGATGCTGCGCGGCTCCGGGATCGCCTGGGATCTGCGCAAGAAGCAGCCGTACGAAGTATACGACCAGATGGATTTTGATATTCCGGTAGGTGTGAACGGTGACTGCTATGACCGCTACTTGGTGCGCGTTGAAGAGATGCGCCAGTCCAATCGCATCATCAAGCAGTGTGTCAAGTGGCTCAAGGCCAATCCCGGCCCGGTGATGATCGACGACCGCAAGGTTGGGCCACCGCCGCGGGCCACCATGAAAGAGGATATGGAAGCCCTTATTCACCATTTCAAACTGTTCACGGAAGGCTATTGCGTGCCCGAGGGCGAAGTCTACGCCGCCGTCGAACATCCAAAGGGCGAGTTTGGCATTTACCTGGTCTCCGATGGTGCCAACAAGCCCTATCGGGTCAAAATCCGGGCGCCTGGTTTTGCGCATCTGTCCGCCATGGACGAGATGGCGCGCGGCCATATGCTGGCTGACGTGGTCGCCATCATCGGCACGCAGGATATCGTTTTCGGGGAGATTGACCGCTAATGAGTGCACGCAAGAGCGATCTGTTATCCAGCCACGCCCGTGCGGAAATCGATCACTGGGTTGCCCGCTATCCCGTTGAGCAGAAACAGTCCGCTGTGCTGGCCGCCCTGCGCGAGGTCCAGCATGAAAACGGTGGCTATCTGACGACTGAATTGATGGACGCGGTGGCTGATTATCTCGACATGCCGCCGATCGCCGTCTATGAAGTGGCAAGCTTTTACTCGATGTATGAGCTCAAGCCGGTTGGCCGGCACAGCGTTTCGGTTTGCACCAACATTTCCTGCATGCTGCGCGGCGGCGATGCGGTTCTAGCGCACATCGAGAGGAAACTCGGCATCAAACTCGGTGAAAGCACGCCGGATGGCAAGTTCTACCTGAAAAGGGAAGAAGAGTGCTTGGCTGCCTGCTGCGGGGCGCCGATGATGCAGGTGGATCATGTCTACTACGAGCACCTGACCCCGGAAAAGGTCGATCAGGTGCTCGATAGCCTGGAGTAAGCGCGATGGCCAACGAAGTGTGCTACCGGACGCTCGGCCTGAATCGGCCATGGTCCATCGAAACCTATATGAGTGTGGGCGGCTACGAGTCCTGGAAGCGGATCCTGGCCGGTGAGCTGACTGCGGAGCAGGTGATTGACGAGGTCAAGAAGGCCGGTCTGCGCGGTCGTGGCGGCGCCGGGTTTCCGACAGGCCTGAAGTGGACCTTCATGCCGCGCAACACGTCGATGCAGAAGTACATGGTCTGCAACTCCGACGAGTCCGAGCCTGGTACCTGCAAGGACCGCGACATCCTGCGCTTTAACCCGCATGCCCTAGTCGAAGGCATGGCCATCGCCGGTTTTGCCACCGGGTCGACGGTCGGCTACAACTACATGCGCGGTGAATTCCTCGACGAGCCCTACCAGCGCTTTGAAAACGCGGTCAAGGAAGCCTATGCCGCTGGCCTGCTCGGCAAGAACATCCAGGGTTCGGGGATCGACTTTGATCTGTACCCGACGCTGGGCGCCGGTGCCTACATCTGCGGTGAGGAAACTGCACTGCTGGAATCGCTGGAAGGCAAGAAAGGCCAGCCGCGCTTCAAGCCGCCGTTCCCGGCCAATTACGGTCTGTACGGCAAGCCAACCACGATTAACAACACCGAGTCCTTCTCCTCGGTGCCCTCGATCATTCGCAATGGCGGGGAGTGGTTCGCGAATCTGGGCACGGCCAACGCCGGCGGCACCAAGATCTTCTCGGTGTCCGGGCATGTCGAAAAACCGGGCAACTTCGAGGTTTCGCTGGGCATTCCCTTTGCCGAACTGCTGGCGCTGGCCGGCGGCATCTGGAAGGGGCGCAAGCTCAAGGCGGTGATCCCGGGCGGTTCCTCGGTGCCAGTCGTGCCGGGCGAGATCATGCTGAAGGCCAGCATGGACTATGACTCCGTGTCCAAGGTTGCCGGCTCCATGCTCGGTTCCGGTGCGGTCATTGTCATGGATGAAACAACCGACATGGTGCGGGTCCTGCAGCGCCTTTCCCGCTTCTACTACTCCGAGTCCTGTGGACAGTGCACGCCCTGCCGCGAAGGCACCGGTTGGCTGTACCGCATGGTGACGCGCATCGTCGAAGGCAAGGGCCGGCCTGAGGATCTTGATTTGCTCGACAGCGTTGCTAGCCGCATCGAAGGCCGCACGATCTGTGCGCTCGGCGATGCTGCGGCGATGCCGGTGCGCAGCTTCGTCAAGCATTACCGCCACGAGTTCGCCTATTACATCGAACACAAGCGCAGCCTGGTCGCCGGCGCGACGGCGCAAGCCGCGTAAAGCCGCGAAACCACTAACACGGTCGCAGTGGGAAAAAGATGAGCGAGGAACAGGTCAACATCGAAGTCAATGGCATCCCGCTAAAGGCGCGCAAGGGCGCGATGCTCATCGAGGTCACCGATGCAGCGGGTATTCCCATCCCCCGTTTCTGCTATCACAAGAAACTCTCCATTGCCGCCAACTGCCGGATGTGCCTGGTAGAGGTTGAGCGTGCACCCAAGCCGCTGCCGGCCTGCGCAACCCCGGTGATGGAGGGCATGAAGGTCTATACCGAGTCGCCCAAAGCCATCGCCGCGCAGAAGGGCACCATGGAGTTTCTGCTGATCAATCACCCGCTGGATTGCCCGATCTGCGATCAGGGCGGCGAGTGCGAACTGCAGGACGTGGCGCTTGGCTATGGCGGTGATGTGTCGCGCTTCGCTGAGCGCAAGCGGGTGGTCAAGGACAAGGATATCGGACCGCTGGTCGCAACCGATATGACCCGCTGCATCCACTGCACCCGCTGCGTGCGCTTTGGCGAGGAAATCGCTGGGCTGCGCGAGATGGGCGCGACCGGTCGCGGCGAAAATGTGGAAATCGGCACCTATGTATCCAAGGCAGTCGCCTCGGAGCTGTCGGGTAACATCATCGATCTGTGTCCGGTAGGCGCGCTGACCGCCAAGCCATCCCGCTACAAGGGGCGCTCCTGGGAATATGTGCAGCATGCCGGTATCGCGCCGCATGATTCGGTGGGATCCAACATCTTCATCCACACCCTGCGCGGTCAGGTGATGCGGGTGGTGCCACGCGAAAATGAGCAGGTTAACGAAACCTGGCTCTCGGATCGCGACCGCTTCAGCTACGAAGGCATCTACAGCGACGATCGGCTGAGCAAGCCCCTGCTCGGCGGCGTCGAGAGTGAGTGGGAAAATGCCCTCGAAGCCGCAGCCTCTGGCCTGAAGGCGGTGATTGCCCGCCACGGCGCCGACGCGGTGGGTTTCCTGGTGTCGCCGACCGCAACCGTGGAAGAGCTGTATCTGGCGCAGAAGCTGGCGCGCGGCTTGGGCGTGAACAACATCGATCACCGCCTGCGTCAGGCCGATTTCAGCGATCAGGATACGGCGCCGGCATTCCCGTGGCTCGGCCAGTCGCTGGATGTGTTGGAACGGATGGGCGCGGCGCTGCTGATCGGCAGCAACGTGCGCATGGAGCAGCCGCTGGTCGGGCATCGCCTGCGCAAGGCGGCCCTGGCCGGTGGCCAGGTCATGTTTATCAATCCGCGCGATTTTGACTTCCGCTTTCCGGTGGCGGCCAAGATCATTGCCGATCCGGCGGGCATCGTGACGGCACTGGCGGGCGTGGCGCAGGCTGTGGCCGAACTGAAGGGCGAGATGTTGCCGGCCGCGCTGGCGCCGCTGGCGCTCTTCGTGCCCAGCGACACTGCGCGCACCATGGCGGCCCATCTGGTCAACAACGCCGCAGCGACGGTCCTGCTCGGCAATCTTGCGGTAGCACACCCGGCCTATGCGCAGTTGCGCGCCCTGGCGGTCTTTATCGCTCGTTGCAGCGGTGCTACCCTGGGCTATCTGCCGGAAGCTGCCAATTCGGCCGGCGGCTGGCTGGCTGGTGCGCTGCCGCACCGTCTGCCCGGCGCCAAGCCGGCACCCCGCACGGGTCTGGATGCGCGGGCGATGCTGGCTGATCCGCGCAAGGCCTATGTGCTGGTTGGTATCGAGCCGGAACTGGACTGCTGGGATGGTGCAGCAGCTCTGAACGCCCTGCAGGGCGCCGAGCTGGTGGTGGCGCTCAGTCCCTATGCCAGTGCGGTGACCAAGCGCTATGCCCGCGTCATTCTGCCGATGGCCACCTTTGCCGAAACCTCCGGTACCTATGTCAATGCCGAAGGTAGCTGGCAAAGCTTCACCGGGGCCAGTCGCCCATTTGGTGAAGCGCGCCCGGCCTGGAAGGTGCTGCGGGTGCTGGGTAATCTCTGTGGTTTGCAGGGTTTCGAGTACCTGGGCTCGGAAGACGTGCTGGCCGAGGCCCGCAGTGCGTGTGCGCAGGTTAAGCTGGACAACGCGACGGTGAACTTCGACAAGCCGCTGGTACCGCTGCAGACCACGGGCCTGCAGCGGGTCGCCGATGTGCCGATCTACGCAGTCGATGCCCTGGTACGCCGTGCCCGCGCGCTGCAGTCCAGTCCGCTGGCCCGGCCTGCCGAGGTACGCCTGCATCCGGATGTCGCCGCGGAACTGGGTGTGGCGGGACGCGAGCAGGTGCAGGTATCCCGCAACGGCGTAGCGGTGGATCTGCCGCTGGTTCTGGATGAGAGCCTGCCCAAGGGCTGCGCCTGGATTCCGGCCGGCTTGAACGCCAGCGTGGCGCTGGGTCCCTCGGTGGGTCCGGTGGTCATCCAATAACAACCAGGATCGCGGATCATGGAAACGCTGCTGACGGTCATTCTCATCCTGTTAAAAATCGTCGTCCTCCTGGTTCCCTTGCTGGTGGGGGTGGCTTACCTGACCTTTGCCGAGCGCAAGATCATCGGTTACATGCAGGTTCGGCTCGGTCCGAACCGGGTCGGCCCGAAGGGCTGGCTGCAGCCGATCGCTGATGCGGTCAAGCTGATGTTCAAGGAAATCATCATCCCGAGCCGGGCCAATCGCTTCCTGTTCGTGCTGGCGCCGATGCTGTCCTTTGGACCGGCGATCGCTGCCTGGGCCGTGATCCCGTTTGGTGACGGCATGATGATCTCCCACCTTGATGCCGGTCTGCTGTATCTGCTGGCGCTGACCTCGCTGGGCGTCTATGGCGTGATCATCGCCGGCTGGGCGTCCAACTCGAAGTACGCCTTTCTCGGCGCCATGCGCTCGGCGGCGCAGATCGTCGCCTACGAAATCGCCATGGGCTTTGCGCTGGTTGGCGTGCTGATGGCCGCCGGCAGCCTCAATCTGAACCAGATCGTGCAGGCACAGCAGGGCAGCCTGCTGCACTGGTTCTGGCTGCCGCTGCTGCCGCTGTTCGTGGTGTACTTCATCTCCGGGGTTGCCGAAACCAACCGCGCGCCATTCGACGTTGCCGAAGGCGAGTCGGAAATCGTCGCCGGTTTCCATGTCGAGTACTCGGGCATGGCCTTTGCGGTGTTCTTCCTTGCCGAGTATGCCAACATGATCCTGGTGGCCGCCTTGGCAGCGACGCTGTTCCTGGGGGGCTGGCTATCACCCTTCGAAGGCATTCCCGTACTGGGCGAGCTGTTCGCCTGGGTACCGGGCGCGCTCTGGCTGATCCTGAAGATCGCGTTCATGCTGCTGTTCTTCCTGTGGTTCCGGGCGACTTTTCCGCGCTATCGCTACGACCAGATCATGCGGCTGGGCTGGAAAGTCTTCATTCCGGTGACGCTGGTCTGGTTGCTGGTAGTCGGGCTGGGTGTTCTGGCGCACGTGGGTCCGTGGTTCGATTGAAGTGGAGAGAGCGATGAATACCCTGAACGCCCTGCGGTACTACTTCAAAAGCTTCATGCTGTGGGAACTGGTGCTCGGCATGCGGCTGACCGGCCGCTACCTGTTCTCCAAAAAAATCACGGTGCAGTTTCCCGAAGAGCGGACGCCACAGTCACCGCGCTTCCGTGGCCTGCATGCCCTGCGTCGCTATCCCAACGGCGAGGAGCGCTGTATCGCCTGCAAGCTGTGCGAGGCCGTGTGCCCGGCGCTGGCGATCACCATCGAATCCGAGCCACGCGCTGACGGCACTCGTCGTACCACCCGCTACGATATCGACCTGTTCAAGTGTATCTTCTGCGGATTTTGCGAGGAGGCCTGTCCGGTGGATTCCATCGTCGAAACCCGGGTCTTCGATTATCATTTCGAGAAACGCGGTGAGCAGATCATGACCAAGGAGAAACTGCTTGCTCATGGGGATCGCTGCGAAGCGCAGATCGCCGCCGACCGGGCCGCTGACGCGGCCTACCGCTAGCCGGCTTCCGTTGCCAAAAAAAGCAAACAGGTCCGCTCATGGGATTTGAAAAGTTTCTGTTCTACGTCTTCTCGCTCATCCTGGTGTTGGCATCGGTGGGCGTGATCACGGTTCGCAATCCGGTACGCGCCGCGCTGTTTCTGGTTCTGGCGTTTTTCACCAGCGCCGCGCTTTGGCTGCTCATCGAAGCTGAGTTCCTCGCCATCACCCTGGTGCTGGTTTACGTCGGCGCGGTGATGGTGCTATTCCTGTTCGTAATCATGATGCTCGACGTCAATGTCGCGCCGGTGCAGGAAGGTTTCACCAAGTATCTGCCATTTGGTGTGGCGGTCGCGCTGATCATCGTGGTCGAGATGGGGCTGATGGTGAGCTCTAGCTACTTCGGTGGCGACCGCTACAGCCTGGTGTCGCATGCTGCCGATTACAGTAACACCAAGGAACTGGGCAGCGTTCTCTACACCTTCTACGTCTATCCGTTCGAGATCGCCTCGGTGATCCTGCTGGTCGCGATCATTGCCGCCATCTCGCTGACCATGCGGCGCCGCGAGGGCACCAAGTCCCAGAATCCGTCCCAACAGGTGCGGGTTTCGCGCGATGACCGTTTGCGGATCGTGCGCATGGCGGCGGAAAAGAACAAGTAGCCTGGCATCTAGGGGGAGGCGCACCCGCTCGCGGGTGTGCTCCGCCCGCTGCCCAACCCGATTTTCCACATTCCAAAAAGCTAAAGGCGGGGGATAGATGATCGCGCTTACTGATTATCTCGTGCTCGGAGCGATCCTCTTTTGTCTCAGCGTGGCCGGTATCTTTCTGAACCGGAAGAACGTCATCATCCTGCTGATGTCGATCGAGCTCATGCTGCTGGCGGTGAATTTCAACTTCATTGCGTTTTCACGGTTCCTCGACGACACCATCGGGCAGGTCTTCGTCTTTTTCATCCTGACCGTGGCGGCGGCCGAGTCGGCTATCGGCCTGGCCATCCTGGTGGTGCTGTTCCGTAACCGTCGCACCATCAATGTCGCCGACCTCGATACGTTGAAGGGCTAGCCGCATGCAAAACGTCTACCTCGGAATTGTGCTCGCGCCCCTGATCGGCGCGATCATCGCCGGTTTATTCGGCCGCAAGATTGGTCGTGCCGGCGCGCACTGGGTCACCATCATCGGCGTGGCAGTTGCATTTCTGCTATCGCTGGTCGTGCTCCGGCATCACGTTTTCGACGGCGCTGCGCCGTATAACGAGACTGTCTACACCTGGATGATGGTCGAAGGCATCCGCCTGGAAGTCGGCTTCCTGGTTGACAGCCTGACTGCGGTGATGATCACTACCGTCACCTTCGTGTCCCTGATGGTGCATATCTACACCATCGGCTACATGCATGATGACGACGGCTACCAGCGCTTCTTCAGCTACATCGCGCTGTTCACCTTTGCCATGCTGATGCTGGTCATGGCCAACAACTTCCTGCAGTTGTTCTTCGGCTGGGAAGGTGTGGGTCTGGTGTCCTACCTGCTGATCGGCTTCTGGTACAAGCGCCCGAGCGCTACCTTCGCCAGCCTCAAGGCTTTCCTGGTCAACCGGGTCGGTGACTTTGGCTTCCTGCTCGGTATCGCTGCCGTTCTGATGGCCTTCAACAGCATCGACTACGCTGATGTATTCGCGGCGGCACCGCTGATGGCCAAAGCGACCGTGCAAATCATTCCGGGTGTCGACTGGTCGCTGATGACGGTGACCTGCATCCTGCTGTTCATCGGTGCGATGGGCAAGTCCGCCCAGGTACCGCTGCATGTCTGGCTGCCCGATTCGATGGAAGGCCCCACCCCGATCTCGGCGCTGATCCACGCCGCGACCATGGTCACTGCCGGTATCTTCATGGTGGCGCGCATGTCGCCGCTGTTCGAACTGTCGCCGACTGCCTTGAGCTTCGTGCTGGTGATCGGTTCGATTACCGCGCTGTTCATGGGCTTCCTGGGCATCATCCAGAACGATATCAAGCGTGTGGTGGCCTACTCGACGCTTTCGCAGCTTGGCTACATGACCGTGGCGCTGGGTGTGTCGGCCTATTCGGCGGCCATTTTCCACCTGATGACCCATGCCTTCTTCAAGGCGCTGCTGTTCCTCGGTGCCGGCTCGGTGATCATCGCCATGCATCATGAGCAGGATATCCGCAAGATGGGTGGGCTGTGGAAGTACATGCCGATTACCTGGGCGACCTTCCTGATTGGTACCCTGGCTCTGATTGGTACGCCGGGCTTCGCCGGCTTCTACTCCAAGGACAGCATCCTGGAAGCGGTGCATTATTCGCATATTCCGGGCGCTGGCTTTGCCTATTTCGCGGTGATGCTGGGCGTGTTCGTGACCTCGTTCTACTCATTCCGCCTGTATTTCCTGGTGTTTCATGGCAAGGAGCGGATGGACCATCACACCCAGGAGCATCTGCACGAAACGCCGGCGGTGGTGACGGTGCCGCTGATCCTGCTGGCTATTCCGTCGGTAGTGATTGGTGCCCTGACCATCGGGCCGATGCTTTTTGGCGACCTGTTTAAGGGCGTGATCTTCGTGTTGCCCGAGCACAATGTGCTGGAACACCTGGCTGAGCACTTCCATGGTGCGCTGGGCTTTGCCCTGCATGGCCTGACTGGTCTGCCTTTTATTCTGGTGCTGGCGGGCTTCGGCTCAGCCTGGTACCTGTACATGATGCGACCGGACCTGCCGGATCGGGTCCAGCAGCGTTTTGCCAAGCTGTACGATGTCATGGATCGCAAGTATCTGTTCGACGAGATCTACCAGTCGGTCTTCATGCGTGGCAGCCAGAACCTGGGCACGATGCTGTGGAAATACGCGGATGCAGGTCTGATTGACGGCCTGATGGTGAACGGTACGGCGCGCCTGGTTGGCTGGTTCGCGGTCGTGACCCGGCACCTGCAGTCGGGCTACCTGTATCACTACGCCTTCGCGATGATCATCGGCCTGCTGGTCCTGCTGACCTGGTTCGTCCGCTAACCTGGAAGAAGAAAAACCATGCTGTCGGAACTGCCTCTGCTGAGTCTTGCCATCTGGTTCCCGATTCTCGGCGGCGCCGCGGTCCTGTTCGTGGGCGATGAAAACCCCGGACGCGCCAAGGCGCTGGCCCTGACGGTGGCCATCCTGAGTTTCCTGATCACTCTCCCGCTGTATTCGTCCTTCGATGCCGCGACGGCGGCGCTGCAGTTCCAGGAGTTCATGCCCTGGATCCCGGCGTTCAACGTGAACTATCATCTGGGTGTCGATGGTTTCTCGATGCCGCTGATCCTGCTGACCGCATTCATGACGGTGCTGGTGGTGATCGCGGGCTGGGAAGTGATTCAATACCGAGTCGCCCAGTACATGGCCGCCTTCCTGATCATGGAAGGGCTGATGATCGGGGTGTTTGCCGCCCTCGACGCTCTGCTGTTCTACGTGTTTTTCGAGGCGATGTTGATCCCGATGTTCCTGATCATCGGTATCTGGGGTGGCCCACGGCGGGTCTACGCAACCCTGAAGTTCTTCCTGTATACCTTCCTCGGTTCAGTGTTCATGCTGATCGCCCTGATCTACATGTACAACCAGGCGGGCAGCTTCGAGATTCTCGATTTCCACAAGCTGCCGCTGGGCATGACCGAACAGGTGCTGATCTTCTTCGCCTTCATGCTCGGCTTCGCGGTCAAGGTGCCGATGTGGCCGGTGCATACCTGGTTACCGGATGCCCACGTTGAAGCGCCCACCGGCGGCTCGGTGATCCTGGCAGCCATTACCCTGAAGATCGGTGGCTATGGCTTCCTGCGCTTTGCCCTGCCGATTACCCCGGATGCCGCCAGCATGCTCGACTGGCTGGTGATCACCATGTCCCTGGTGGCGGTGGTCTACATCGGTCTGGTAGCGCTGATCCAGCAGGACATGAAGAAGCTGATCGCCTACTCGTCGATCGCGCACATGGGCTTTGTCACCCTGGGCTTCTTCATCATCTTTGGCATCTATCGTCAAACCGGCGGTCTCGGCGGTGCGACCATGGCCATCGAAGGTGGCATGGTACAGATGGTATCGCACGGCTTTATTTCCGGCGCCATGTTCCTATGCGTAGGCGTACTGTATGACCGGATGCATTCCCGCCAGATCAAGGACTACGGTGGTGTGGTCAACACCATGCCGATTTTCGCCGCCTTCGTGGTGCTGTTTAGCATGGCCAACGCGGGCCTGCCCGGCACCTCCGGATTCATTGGCGAGTTCCTGGTGATTTTGAGCAGTTTCAAGGCCAGCTTCTGGATCGCTTTCCTGGCGGCCACCACCCTGATCCTCGGCGCGGCCTACACCCTGTGGCTGGTCAAGCGGGTCATCTTTGGCGAGATCGGCAACAGCCATGTCGCTGAGCTGGAGGACATCAACACCCGGGAGCTGATCATGCTCAGCCTGCTGGCGGCAGCAGTGCTGCTGCTCGGCATCTGGCCGGATCCGCTGACCTCGGTGATGCATGCCTCGGTGGATAATCTGCTGCAGCACGTCATCGTGTCGAAGCTGTAGGCTCCTGTCGCAGAGAAGAATCGAGAATAGGGAAACCTCATGAACTTCGTCGCCCCTGATTTCATGCCGGTACTGCCGGAACTGTTCGTGCTGACCATGACCTGTCTGGTACTGGTCGTCGACGTGTTCCTGGAGCAGCGGCAGCGGCACATCACCTACGGGTTGGCGCAGCTGACCCTGCTGGGTGCGGCCCTGCTGACACTGTTCACCTACGCCCACGCGCCGGTGACCACCATGTTTGGTCACTACGTCAAGGACGCGATGGGCGATCTGCTCAAGCTGTGTATCTACCTGGCTTCCGCCGCGGTGTTCCTCTACTCGCGCGACTACCTGCGCCGGCGCGACCTGTTCAAGGGCGAGTATTACGTGCTGGGGCTGTTTGGCGTGCTGGGCATGATGATCATGGTTTCAGCGCACAGCCTGCTCAGTGTGTATTTGGGTCTGGAAATGCTGTCGCTGTCGCTGTATGCCCTGGTGGCGATCGATCGTGACTCGCCGGTAGCCTCCGAGGCAGCGATGAAGTACTTCGTGCTTGGTTCCCTGGCCTCGGGCATGCTGCTATACGGCATCTCGATGGTGTATGGTGCCACCGGCAGCATCGATATCCAACTGCTGGCTGATGCGGTCGCCAAGCAGGGTCTGGACAATCCTGTGCTGGTGTTCGGACTGGTGTTTCTGGTGGTGGGCCTGTCTTTCAAACTGGGCGCGGTGCCGTTCCACATGTGGGTGCCGGATGTCTATCAGGGCGCGCCGACCTCGGTGACCCTGTACATCGGTTCGGCGCCGAAACTGGCCGCCTTTGCCTTGATGATGCGCATTCTGGTCGATGGCCTAGGCACCCTGCAGGCGGACTGGCAGCAGATGCTGATTATCCTGGCGATGCTGTCGATGATGCTCGGTAACCTGGTGGCCATCGCGCAGAGCAATATCAAGCGCATGCTGGCCTACTCGACCATTTCCCATGTCGGCTTCCTGCTGCTGGGTATTCTCGCCGGCACTCCCGAAGGCTACGCGGCAGCGATGTTCTACACCATCGTCTATGTGCTGATGGCGGTTGGCGCCTTCGGTGTGCTGCTGGTGCTGAGCCGGACTGGCTTTGAGGCGGAGAATATTGACGACTTCAAGGGGCTCAATGACCGCAACCCCTGGCTGGCCTTCCTGATGATGGTGATCATGATGTCGATGGCTGGAGTGCCGTTCATGGTCGGCTTCTACGCCAAGTGGATGGTGTTGCAGTCGATCGTCGATATCGGCCTGGTCTGGCTGGCGATTCTCGGTGTGTTGTTCTCGGTGATCGGTGCCTTCTATTACCTGCGGGTAGTCAAGTGCCTGTACTTCGATAAGCCCGAGGACAACACGCCGATTGAAATGAGCCGTGATACCGAGGTGGTCATCAGTGCTAACGGCCTGCTGCTGGTGGTGCTGGGTCTGTACCCAACCGCGCTGATGAGCCTGTGCTCGACGGCGCTGCTGGGCTGACGCCGTAATCACGGGAATCGGGCGGCAATGCTGCAGGGATGGATTGCGGGATTGTGGCTGGCGCTGGCGGCGCTGGCCGCGAACCTGCCCTGGTTGAGCGATCGCTGGCTGCTGGTGCTGGCGCGCGACCGGGTTAAACCAGGCGGCCTGCGCTTGCTCGAATGGCTGCTGCTGTATGGGCTGATTCTGGGGATCGGATTTGGCTTTGAATACAAGGCCACCGGTGTCCTGAGTCAGCAGGGCTGGGAGTTTTATACCGTTACCGCCTGCCTGTTCGCGGTGGCGGCATTGCCAGGGTTCATTTACCGCTACCAGTTGCGGCGGTTGCTGGAGCATGCGAGTCGCTAGGAGCGGATCGGTGAGCAGGAAAGAGCAGGGCGGCCGGGACCGGTTTCCGACCGCCCTTTTGGCTATGCCATGCTGGCCCTGATTATTCTGCTGCCGGTGCTGGGTGCAGCGTTGCCGCTTTGGATGCAGCGCTGGGGGCGCAATGCCTGTGCCTGGGGCACGGCGCTGGTCGTGGCGCTGAGCATGATCCTGCTGCTCGGCCTGGCGCCTGCCGTGTTTGCGGGTCGGTTCGTGCAGTGGAGTTGGCCGTGGATTCCGGCGCTGGGTCTGAATGCGAGCCTGCGCCTCGATGGTCTGGGTCTGCTGTTTGGCCTGCTGATCACCGGCATTGGTCTGCTGGTGGTGCTCTATGCCCGCTACTATCTGGCGGCGCACGATAATCTGGCCCGCCTTTATGCCCTGCTGTTGTTGTTCATGGGCGCGATGCTCGGCATCGTCCTGGCCGATAACCTGCTGCTGTTACTGCTGTTCTGGGAACTGACCAGCCTGTGTTCCTTCCTGCTGGTCGGCTACTGGCACGGACGTGGCGATGCCCGCCGGGGGGCGCGCCTGGCCTTGATCCTGACCGCGGGCGGTGGCCTGGCGCTGCTGGCGGGTCTGCTGTGGCTGGGGCAGTTGGCCGGCAGTTTCGAACTGTCAACGGTGCTGCTGCGTGGTGATGTGGTGCGCGACGATCCGGCCTACCTGGGTATTCTGCTGCTGATCCTGCTCGGTGTCTGCACCAAGTCGGCACAGTTTCCGTTCCATTTCTGGCTGCCGCAGGCCATGGCGGCGCCAACCCCGGTGAGTGCCTATCTGCACTCGGCGACCATGGTCAAGGCCGGGGTGTTTCTGCTGGCGCGACTGTTCCCGGTGCTGGCCGGTACTGAAGCCTGGTTTTCCCTGGTCGGTGGCGTGGGCTTGTTCACCCTGCTGTTCGCTGCCTACATGGCCCTGTTTCAGCACGATCTCAAGGGCCTGTTGGCCTATTCGACCATCAGCCACCTTGGGCTGATCACCCTGCTGCTGGGGATCGGTACGCCACTGGCTGCGGTTGCCGGTGTGTTTCACATCATCAACCACGCCACGTTCAAAGCCTCGCTGTTCATGGCGGCGGGGATCATCGAGCATGAAAGCGGTTGCCGCGACATGCGCCAGCTCAACGGCCTGTTCAAATACATGCCGCAGACTGCGCTGCTGGCCATGGTGGCAGCGGCGGCGATGGCCGGCGTGCCGTTGCTGAATGGCTTTCTGAGCAAGGAAATGTTCTTCGCTCAGACGGTGCATTTGGCGCGATTGGGCGAGATCAGTCTGCTGTTCCCGGTGCTGGCGACGGTGGCCGGGGTATTTTCGGTCGCTTATTCAGCGCGCTTCATCCACGACGTGTTTTTCAACGGTGAACCGATCAATCTACCGCGCCTGCCGCATGAGCCGCCGCGCTATCTGCGCGTGCCGGTGGAAATCCTGGTGGCGCTGTGTCTGCTGGTGGGCATGCTGCCCGGCTACACGGTTGGGCCGTTGCTGGCGGTAGCGGCGAGCAGTGTGGTGGGTGCCGCGCTGCCGCCCTACAGTCTGGCGATCTGGCATGGATTCAACCTGCCGCTGTTGATGAGCGCCCTGGCCCTGTTCGGTGGCGTGCTGGTCTACAGCCAGCGCGCGATCCTATTCCGCCTGCATGAACGCTATCCGCCGCCGGTTGGGCAATTGCTGTTTGCGGCCGGTTTGAAGCGCTTGCTGGATGGCGCGCGCGGGTTGACCGGGCGTCTGGAGAATGGCGCGCTGCAGCGTTATCTGGCGCTGCTGGTGCTGTCAGCGCTGCTGGCGGGCCTGCTTGGGCTGTGGCCGACGGGCCTGCCGGCAGCTGTCCATCCGGGGCCGGCACTCAATCCGCTGGACCTGGTATTCGGCCTGCTGTTGGCCCTGATGGCGCTACTGACGGTGCGCTGGCATGAGCGGCGCCTGCTGGCGCTGCTGGCGGCGAGCGGGGCCGGACTGGTGGTGGTCATGGCCTTCGTGCGCTTTTCTGCGCCGGACTTGGCACTGACCCAATTGACCGTCGAAGTGGTCACCACCGTACTGCTGTTGCTGGCCTTGCGCTTCCTGCCACAGGAGATGCGCCAGAATGTGCCGGGTCGCCCGTGGCCCGATATGCTGTTGGCGCTGGCGGCTGGCCTGGGCGTGGCCGCTTTGGCCTGGGGTGTGCTGAATGTCGCGCCGCAGCCGGCATTGGCTGATTATTTTCTGACCCATAGCCTGCCTGGGGGCGGCGGTGCCAACGTGGTCAACGTCATCCTGGTCGATTTTCGCGGCTTTGATACCCTGGGCGAAACCACGGTGCTGGTGGTGGCGGCACTGGGCATCGCCGCGCTGCTGGCGGGTGGCCTGCCGCAGGCGGTGGCCCCGGCGGTCGTGTCCCCGCCGCGCGCCCTGCTGCTGCAAATCGGCGTCCGGCCGCTGCTGGCGCTGATTCTGTTGATGGCAGTCTATCTGTTCCTGCGCGGTCACAACCTGCCCGGAGGTGGTTTCGTTGCCGGGCTGGTGGCGGCGCTGGCAGTGGTGACCCAGTATCTGGCTGACGATTTTCGCGCAGTGACGGCGCGCTTGACGCTGGATTATTCACGCTGGATGGCCGCCGGGCTGCTGCTGATTGCCATAACCGGCGCGCTGAGCATGGTGCTGGGTTATCCCTTCCTGACTTCGGCCTTTGTTCATGTGCAATTACCGCTGTTCGGTGATTTCGAGCTGGCCAGTGCCATGGCCTTTGATTTGGGCGTATTCCTGGTGGTGATCGCGACGGTGCTGGCGATTCTGCTCGGCCTGGGCGATCCGGGGCGGGAGGCAGCGTGAATCTGTTGCTGGCAGCGTTGATCGGTCTGTTGACCGCCTGCGGAGTGTTCCTGCTGCTGCGGGCACGCACCTTCAGCGTGGCCCTGGGGCTGATGCTGCTGTCCTATGCGGTGAATCTGCTGCTGCTGGCTTCGGGACGCTTGGCCCTGCAACAGCCACCGGTACTGGAAGCGGGCCGCGTGCACTTTGCTGATCCGATTCCGCAGGCTCTGGTGCTGACCGCGATTGTGATCGGCTTTGGCATGACCGCTTTCCTGATCGTGCTGGCCTTGCGCGCCCGCGCGGTGCTGGGCAGTGATCATGTCGATGGTGCCGAACCGGACCCAACCGGCACCGCATCGCCCGGGGAAACGTCATCGCGTGGCTGAGTGATGGCGCCCGCGCGCGTATAATAGGCGCACCCTGAATATGGGGTTTCAGCGTGCGGGGCGGCTATGTCGAAACAGCATCCGATTATCGCGATCACCGGTTCATCCGGCGCTGGCACCTCGACGGTCCGGGTAGCCATGGAACACATTTTTCGGCGCGATGGCATCAATGCCGCCGTGATCGAAGGCGACAGTTTCCACCGCTATGATCGTGAGGAAATGCGCCGCCAGGTGGCTCAGGCGCTGCGCGAGGGGCGCAATCTCAGTCACTTTGGGCCCGAGGGCAACCTGTTCGACCGTCTCGAAGCACTGTTCATGGAATACAGCGAGCACGGCACCGGGCTGCGCCGCTATTACCTGCATGATGCCGAGGAAGCCCAGCCCTTTGAGCAGCGCTCAGGCACCTTTACGCCATGGGCGCAGTTGCCGGTCGGCACCGACCTGCTGTTCTACGAGGGCCTGCATGGCGGTGTAGTGACCGACAAGGTCAACGTCGCCCGCTATGTCGACCTGCTGATCGGCGTGGTGCCGATCGTCAATCTGGAATGGATTCAGAAAATCCACCGCGACACCGCCGAGCGCGGCTACAGCGCCGAGGCGGTGACCGATAACATCCTGCGGCGCATGCATGATTACACCCACTACATCGTGCCGCAGTTTTCGCGCACCGACATCAATTTCCAGCGCGTGCCGACGGTGGATACCTCCAATCCCTTTACCGCCCGTGACATTCCGACCCTTGATGAGAGTTTTGTGGTGATCCGCTTCCGCGATCCGCGCAAGACCCGCCCGGATTTCGCCTATCTGCTGCACATGATCCACGATGCCTTCATGTCCCGCCGCAACACCATCGTGGTGCCGGGCGGCAAGATGGGTTTCGCCATGGAAATCATTCTGCAACCGCTGATCGAGCAACTGGTGCGCTGCGATCATTGAGTGCGGGCCGGCCCGACCGGGCGCACCGTGATCACGGCAATGCCGACCAGAGTCAGCAGACCGCCCAGCAGCAGCTTCCAGGTGGGCTGATCGCCCCAGAACAGCACTCCGAACAGCACCGCCAGCACCGGTGTCAGCAACATTAAAGGCGTGATCAGGCCCACCGGATAGCGGGTCAGCAGGTGGTAGACGATGCCGTGCCCGACCAGTGAAGCGCCCAGCGCCGAATAGGCCGGTGCGGCCAGATCCAGCCAGCCAGCACTGCGCAGTGCCGTCATCTGCCCCTGTTCCAGCAGCAGCGAGAGCAGGAGCAGGCTGGGCGTAGCGACCGCACCGATCCAGGCCTGCAGCGACAACACGCCCACATTGCTCAGGCGGCGCATCAAAATGGTCGCGACCGCCATCACCAGCGAGGCGCCGGTGATCCAGGCCAGCGCATCCAGATGGCGGAACACCAGTGGATCAAAACCGATCACCAGCACGCCACCGAGTGCCGCAGCAATTCCAGTCGCTCGCCAGCGATCCAGCCGTTCGCCCAGCCATAGCACCGCCAGCAGCGCCGAAAACGGCACATAGAGCTGGGTGGCGATGGCCACCGAAGCGATATCACCGCTGGCGGCCAGGCCGATGAACACCATGCCAAAGTGCAGCACGCCGAGCAGGACGCTGATCACCAACACCGGACGCATGCGGCCCGGCAGCCAGCGTAGCCAGGGCAGCAGCACCAGCAGCAGCACGCTAAAGCGCAGGGTGGTGAACAGCAGCGGCGGAAAGTGGCTGACGCCAATCTTGCCGGCCAGAAAATTCAGCGACCAGGCCAGATTCGCCAGCAGCGCCAGCGTCAGATCACCGGGCGTCAGTCCACCACGCGCGGGGTCAGCGGTATTCAGGTGTTCTCCCGCTGCCACCAGGCTTGCACGGCACGCAGGAAGCGGCTATCCAGCGCGGTGGCCTCGGCGGCGGGCAGGGTGCCGCAGCGGAACCAGTGCTCCTGCAACTGGCGTGCGTCGTACAGCGCATCACCCTGCACGCGCGCGCCGGCCAGCGACGCCGACAGCCGTGCCACCTGATATTCCATGCGCAGCGCCGCGTATTCGGGGGGCGAATCCACGCCGGCCACAATCTCCATGCACACGCACCAGACGCGCTTGCGGGCCAGATTGCTACTCAGGGTCTCGCGCAGCTTGCGCCCCGTATCGGGATCGCTGAGGGCCTGCCCGGCAGCGGTGAAGCGCTGCTGCAGTGGGGTGAGCAGTGCCGTCGGCAGGGCCGGCAGTGTCGCCCATTCCTGCTGCAATTCCGCTGACAGCGTGGCGTCGATTGCTTCCGGCGCTTCCAGCACTGCCTCCAGGCGGGCGCACAGCCGGGCGCGGTTTTGCAACTGCGTAAAGGTTTCCTGGGCATCGCGCTGGCGCAGTGCCTGCTCATGGCGGGAAAACTGCTGCAGGGCATTCTCAAAGCGCTGGCCAATGGCGCGCTGTTCGGTCTTGGGTACGGGGCCGAGTGCGTCCCACTCATCCTGGATGGCGCGCAGCCGGCTACGCGTCGCTGGCAGTTGTGCCGGATCGCTGGTGCTAAGGGCTTCGAGTTCCGCGCACAGGGCTTCCTTGCGGACCAGATTACCCTGACGCTCGGCATCGGCGGCCTGCTGTTCGGCCTGGCGGCGGGCAAAGACCGCGTCGCAGGCGGCGCGGAACGCTTTCCACAGCGCCTGTTCCTGCTTGGGACTGGCCTGCACGCTCGGGTGCCATTCCGCCTGGGCGCGCTTGGCGATATCGATGGCAGTGCGCAGATCGGGATACTCGATCTGGGCCTCAACCTGTTCGATGAGCTGCTGGCGGCGCTGCAGCTCGCGGTTGCGCTCGGCGCCTAGATGGGTGTCGAGCGTCTTGAGCACCTGCTGGAAGCGGCGATCCAGGGGTTTGCGCTCGGCGCGGTTGACCGGTCCGAGCTTGTGCCAGTGTTCCTGGGCGCGGCGACGCAACCGATCGGCTTCGCGCCAGTCAGGTTGATGCCAGTCGGTTGCAGCGACAAATTGTTCCAGTTGTTCGCAGAGCGCGATTTTCTGGGCGAGGTGCTGCTGGCGCTCGCGGGCCTGGTTTTCAAAATAGGCCTGGCAGGGCGCGTAGGCACGTTCGCAGGCGCCATTGAAGCGTTTCCACAGCGCCTTGGGCGCAGCGCCTTCCTGATGATCCAGTGCCTTCCAGGCCTCTCGCGCCTGCTGGATACGCTGGGCGATATCGGCCGGATCGGCTTCCAGGCCGACCAACTGTTCGGCGGTGGCGCAGAGCTGCTCCCGGGCCTGATGGGTGCCCCAGCGTCGCCAGTCGCGCAGCTCGCCAAGGCGCATGGAGCAGGCCTGCAGGCGTTCCTCGATGGCGGTCATTTGTGCGCGGCTCAGGCCGATATTGTGCTTGAGGCGCTGGCGGGCCTGCTCGTAAAGCGCGGTGGCCTGCTGCAGCTCGCCTTCGCCGGCAATGAGTTCGAGCTGACTGGCCAGTTCCTGCAGCTCGTGCCATTCCTGATCGCGCTGCTGCACTTGGCGCTGCAGGCGCGCGCGCAGCTTGTCGAGCAGACCGTCAAAACGGCTTTGCAGCTCGCCGTTCAGGGCGGCGTGTTCCGGCCGCTCCAGGCCATCCCAGCGCTGCCGCAGGGTCTTGAGATCGGCCTCGCGTACTTCACTGGCCTGCTGCAGCAGATTGTCCGCCTGTTCCAGAACCGCGCGCAGGCGCCCGGCGCGGCTCTGGTTGCGCTGCAGGTGGCGCTCCTGTTCATGAATATCCTGCAGGCAGGTCTGAAAGCGGGTCTCCAGGCGCCGGCCCTCACTGTCCTGTGGCGTGCCCAGTGCCTGCCAGGCCGCCGGAGCGGAATCAACCTGGGCGCGGATGCTCGCATCCAGGGTCGCGTCGCTTTCGCGGGCCTGGCGCAACTGCTCCAGCAGCGTCTCCAGGGTTTCGATCAGATCCAGACGCTGGGCGCGGCGCCCGGCACTGGCCTGACGCTCGGCCAGGAAGCGCTCGCGGGCCTGAGCGTAGCGGTCGCGCAGGGCCAGCGGCGCACGGTCTTCCAGGGCCCGCCATTCCTGTTCCAGCTTGGGAAAGTGGCCGGCGTTATGGCCGCTTTCGCCATCCCAGCGCAGCGCCTCCATATCGGCGCACAGGCGTTCCAGATGGGCGGCGCGCGCCTGCTCGGCGACCAGGGTGTCGAGGCGCTCGCGGGCCTGACGATGCACGCGCTTGTCACGATTGCGGCTGTTGCGGGCGACCTGTTCCAGCAGTTCTGGATCCTGGACACGTTCCAGAGCAGCCAGGCGCACATCGGCGTGGGCGTTGTTCACCGCGATTTCGGCCAGCGCCGCTTCCGTGGTGACTACCTGCAGGGCCTCGGCGCGCAGTTCAGCCTCGGCGGCGTGCTGCAGCAGATAGGCCATCAAGGCGGCATCCGGATGGCGGCGCAGGCGGTCCAGACGCGCGGCCAGCACCGGGGTGCCTGCAGCGGTGCCGGCCATCAGCGCGCGGTAGCGGGTGGCGGCGGCCTCGCGCACCGTTGGATCGGTATCAGCAGCGGCACTGTGCTGCAGCAGGTCAAGATCACCGATCCGCTCCAGGGCCGCCCGGCGCACCGCCGGGTCGGTATCCTGCCGGGCCAGGTCGAGCAGCGTCGGATCGGCGCTCTCCAAGCCCTGTACGGCCTGCTTGCGGGTTTCGGGGTCAGCGTGTTGCCACTTGGGCTTGAGGAAACGGCTCAGGATCATGGGGTGATCGGTATGCTGGGGGAGAGTGGGGAAAGCCCTGGCGGTTGAGGTGCATCCGGCGGGGCTGATCGGCTGATTCATACTCTAGCATACCCCTGGCATGCCGGGCTCGTGTGCGCCGGATTTGCAGCGTCTGATCCGGGTTCGGCCGCGCCGGCTTTAGGGTGTTTGCACTAGTCCTGCTTGCTACAGTTAATCATAAATACCGCGACAACCCGCGTGAATCAGCCATCCGCCGGAGGAGCCAGGACATGAGTGATGAAACCGAAAAAAGCCTACCCGAGACCGTGAGCGAACAGGTGCGGGCGGTGGTGAGCAAGGCCCAGGAGGAAACCGGTCGGCTGGTCGATTCCCTGGTTAAGGAAGGAGAAAAAATCCGTGATCAGACCCGCCGGATGGCCGAGGAAAAAGTCGGCGAAATGAAGGATCGGGTGGATGAGGTGCGTGGCATGGTCGAGGACGTGCGCAGTCGGGCCGGGGACACCCTGGATAATCTGGAACAGTTGTTCGAGGATCGCGTTGCCCGTGCCCTCAAGCGACTGGGCGTGCCTACCCGGGATGATGTGCAGGGGATCGCCCGGCGCCTGGAGGAAATCAACGAGCGTATCCGCCTGCTTGCGGAAGCCCGCGAAGCCGCGAGTACCTCACCGGTCGTGGAAACCTGCGAAGCGGCCAGTGTGGCGCCGATCGCGGATGATCTAAAGCAGATCAATGGCATCGGCCCGGTGCTGGAAGGCAAGCTGAAGGCTGCGGGCATTTGCAGCTATCAGCAGATTGCTGCCCTGAATCCAGCGGATATCGAGCGTCTGGAAACCGAGGTGATCCATTTCAGCGGCCGCATCAAGCGTGATGACTGGATCGGTCAGGCCCGGACCTTACATCTGCGCAAGTACGGAGCGGAACCGCGCTAGGCGGGAGAGGCGGAAAACAGGCAAAACCCACGTGGTGGTGGGAGTGGGGGCAGGGGCCGCCGCGGGCCGCAAGGCCGGGCGGCCCCGGTCTTTTGCAGCGGTCGGCTCAGGCGTTCAGATCGGGGATGAGTTTGCTTTCCAGGTGCGCAATCATGTCCTTGAGCATGAGCTTGCGCTTTTTCAGCCGTTTCAGTTCAAGTTCGTCAATCAGGGGGTCTTTGGACAAACGGGCGATTACGTCGTCCAGGTCGCGGTGCTCGATGCGCAGCTCGACGAGCCGGTGCTTGTAATGTTCGATGTTATTGATCTCCATGGCGGGCTCTCCGGAGGTCCTCAAGATGGAAGCGGCTGTTCCTGTCCCGACCGGCAGCGCGGATTCGGGCAGAATTCCCGACCGTGGCGCGGGCTACGGTCATCGGCCGGCAGTCTAGTCCGCTGGCGAACGGGCGGCAAGCGATGCCCCGCGCCGTCGACCTTGGCGCAAGCAGGCTGATTTCGGTTAAAGTCGAGTCCTGCGCGAGCCGTTCCGGGAACCTTCACTCATGACAGTAGCGATCAGGAAACAGCAGTTCAACTTTAACAAGCTGCAAAAGCGCTTGCGGCGCCAGGTCGGGCGCGCCATCCAGGATTTCAACATGATCGAGGAGGGCGACCGGGTGATGGTCTGCCTGTCCGGTGGCAAGGATTCCTTTGCCATGCTCGACATCCTGCGCAAGCTGCAGGCGAGTGCCCCGGTGCGCTTTGAACTGGTCGCCGTCAATCTTGATCAGAAGCAGCCTGGCTTTCCAGAACAGGTTCTGCCTGATTACCTGCGCGACATCGGCATCCCCTTTCACATCATCGAGCAGGACACCTACAGCATCGTCAAGCGGGTGATTCCCGAAGGCAAGACCACCTGCGGGCTGTGCTCGCGCTTGCGGCGCGGCATTCTCTACACCTTCGCCGCCGCGCACGGCATGACCAAGATCGCCCTTGGCCATCACCGCGACGATATTGTCGAAACCCTGTTCCTGAACCTGTTTCACGGCGGCAAGCTCAAGGCCATGCCACCGAAGCTGCTCAGTGACGATGGCCGCCATGTGGTGATCCGCCCGCTCGCCTATTGCCGCGAACGCGATCTGATCGCCTACGCCGATGCCCGGCAGTTTCCGATCATTCCCTGTAACCTGTGCGGCTCGCAGGACAATCTGCAGCGGCAGGCGATCAAGACCCTGTTGCGGCAGTGGGAGAAACAGGCGCCCGGGCGGGTGGAAACCATCTTCGCTGCCTTGCAGAATGTGGCGCCTTCGCATCTGGCCGATACGAATCTGTTTGATTTCGCCACCTTGGGCGCACGCAACGGTGGCCAGGCTGCTGACTGGCTGCTGGGCGAACGCGATAGCGATAGCGACGAGGACGCTGCCGAGATCGGGGAGACCGCCGCGAGTGCGTCGCCCGTGGCATGGCCGGCCGAGG
>DAITNL010000006.1:0-14934 GCA_036834665.1 Candidatus Competibacteraceae bacterium
GCAAAATCGATATTCATGGGCATAGGGCTTTCATACGGGTCCGGGGCGGGACGGAAGTGTTCACGAGTTCTTGTCGACCTGCAACACCGCCAGGAAGGCTTCCTGGGGAATTTCCACCTTGCCGACCTGCTTCATACGGCGCTTGCCGGCCTTCTGCTTTTCCAGCAGCTTGCGCTTGCGGGTGATGTCGCCGCCGTAGCACTTGGCGAGCACGTTCTTGCGCAATGCCTTGACCGTGGTGCGGGCGATGATCTGGCTGCCAATGGCGGCCTGGATCGCCACTTCGAACATCTGCTGCGGAATCAGCTCCTTGAGCTTGACTGTCAGTTCGCGGCCACGGTACTGGGCCTGATCACGATGGACGATGGCCGATAGCGAATCAACCCGCTCACCGTTGATCAGCACGTCCAGCTTGACCAGCGGCGCCGCCTGGAAGCGCTCGAAGCTGTATTCGAAGGAGGCAAAGCCGCGACTGACTGATTTCAGCCGGTCGAAGAAGTCCATCACCACTTCGCTCATCGGCATCTCAAAGCTCAGCTGCACCTGGCCGCCGGCGTAGTGCAGGCCGCGCTGCACGCCGCGCTTTTCGATGCACAGGGTGATGATCGAGCCTAGATAATCCTGCGGGGTGAGAATATGGGCGACGATGATCGGCTCGCGGACCTCGGCGATCTCATTGGCCGGGGGCAGCTTGGCCGGGTTGTCGATCTTCAGCAGTTCCTGCGCGGTGGTCAGTACTTCGTAGACCACGGTCGGCGCGGTGGTGATCAGATCGAGGTTGTATTCGCGCTCCAGCCGTTCCTGAACGATCTCCATATGCAGCAGGCCAAGAAAGCCGCAGCGGAAGCCAAAACCCATTGCCTGCGAGGTTTCCGGCTCGAAGAACAGCGAGGCATCGTTCAGGCGCAGCTTCTGCAGGGCTTCGCGCAGGTTGCCAAAATCATCCGAATCGACCGGGAACAGCCCGGCGAACACCCGGGGCTGCACCTTCTGGAAACCGGGCAGCGCTTGCGTGGCCGGGCGATCCGTGCTGGTGAAGGTGTCGCCGACCGGGGCGCCATCGATGTCCTTGATGCCGGCGATCACATAGCCGACTTCGCCGGCCTCCAGCGCCGGCCGTTCGTTGCGCTTGGGGGTGAAAATGCCTAGCGATTCCACCTGGAAGGCGCGCCCGGTGGACATGACCTGAATCTTCTGCTTGGGCACGATCCGGCCATCGACCACCCGCACCAGCGAGATCACGCCGACGAAGTTGTCAAACCAGGAATCGATGATCAGCGCCTTGAGTGGAGCATCCGACTGACCTCTGGGCGCGGGGATATGAGCAACAATCGCTTCCAGCAGATCCTCGACGCCCAGGCCGGTCTTGGCGCTGACCCGCACCGCCTGACTGGCGTCCAGGCCGATGATGTCACCGATCTCGTTGGCCACCCGCTCCGGCTCGGCCGAGGGCAGATCGATCTTGTTGAGCACCGGCAGCACATCGAGGCCCTGCTCGATGGCGGTGTAGCAGTTGGCAACGCTCTGCGCTTCGACGCCCTGCGCGGCATCCACGACCAGCAGCGCGCCCTCGCAGGCGGCCAGTGAGCGCGATACCTCATAGGAGAAATCGACGTGACCGGGGGTGTCGATGATGTTGAGCTGATAGGTGCGGCCATCACGGGCCGGATAGCGCAAGGACACGCTTTGGGCCTTGATGGTGATGCCGCGCTCCCGTTCCAGATCCATGGAATCGAGCACCTGCTCGGCCATTTCTCGCGCGCTGAGACCGCCGCAGATCTGGATGAA
Source organism: Candidatus Competibacteraceae bacterium (assembly GCA_036834665.1). Lineage (GTDB taxonomy): Bacteria > Pseudomonadota > Gammaproteobacteria > Competibacterales > Competibacteraceae > RXIX01. The sequence continues at coordinate 1,789 of DAITNL010000006.1, forward strand.
GCGATCGGCGAGGGTCGACTTGCCGTGATCGATATGCGCGATGATCGAAAAGTTGCGAATGTGATCCATGAATCCCACTGTGAAAAACGGTAGCCCACAACACGCTGCCCCAACGAGAGCCCTGGCCTGAAGCCAACCGCGCCCTACACACTAAAGCCCCCGCGCCGGGATGGCTGCGGGGGCTTTAAGCACAATACCACCGGGGCTGAAGAAGCAATTATAGCGCTATTGCCAGGCATCCGGCACCGTTTCCGCGACTGGCGCCTGATGACGGAGAATGACCGGCTGAAAGCGGCTGTCACGCCGCACATGCTGCGACAGCACCCGGGTCACCCACAGGCCCAGCCCCAAGCCTAGAGCACCCAGCAACACCACGGGCTCATCACCGGCGTCGGCAAAGACAAACCGTCCGAGCATCGCACCGGCCAGCAGCAGCAGCAACCCCGGCAGGTAGACGAGCAGTGCACTGCGCAACAGGGCACCCTCGGCCAGTCCGATGATCACCGCATCCCCGGGATGCACCGCGATCGGCGCGCTGACCCGTACCCGGGTACGCTGACCACTCCAGATCTTGCCCAGCGCCGCCGTACCACAACCGGCTTCACTGGCCTGACAGGCGCCACAAGCCGATTGACGCCGGGTTTCCACCCAGGCGTCACCCTCTTCCAGAGCCACGACAATGCCGCTCTCCTCGATCATGGCTATTTTCCTATTTTTCCGCCGGACTGCGGTGCAGTGCGGTGGCAATGCGCCGCACGGTCATCGCCGGCACTTCACCAACCACCAGTACCTGATAGCCATCCACCACGGTGCCATAGGCGTTCATCAAGCCCAAGCGGGACTCGCCCTGCAGCAGCGGTGTAGAACCCTCCTGCATCGCCTCCAGAAACACCGAAACCGTAGCCAGGCCATCGGCAAAGACCATGTGCTCGCTACCCGATCGACTAGCTACCGCAGCGCGGGTCCGATTGTGCAGAACCTTGACGAAACCGGCCGGCAGCGGCTCCACGCGCCAAGGCGACTGGGTGACGGTTTCACCAGCGGCCTGCTCGGCGGGCGGCGACACCGCCGTAGATTCGGCCGCAGGCAATGCTGGCGACTGCAAAGAGACCTCATCGATCGCTGGCTTAAGCTGCAAATCGGTGAACATCAGCTGCTCAACCGGATGATCATGCTCATCCAGCAGCGCCGAACGCAGGACGATGCCATTGCGCCGATCCAGCCACAACCGGTAGCCATAGCGCCAGCCATCGCGCGGCTTGATGGCAATCACCTGTGCATCCAGGCCGGCAACCCGATCCTCACCCAGGCTACGCAGATCATAGTACCGCTCCAGTCGATCCAGATCCTGGGGGATAGCCGGCAGGAACGGTGAACCCTGATAGTTGGCACCGGGAAAGCGTGCCTTTTGCTCCGGGAGCAGGCAGGTCACGCTGTCGTTAGCGACCAGGATTTCCCGCGGCGCGCCATTGAGTGAGAACAGCCGCTGCCGCTGACCATCGGGACCGCTGCCGTGCACAATGCGCATCGCCTCGATGTGCGGCCCCTGCACATAAATGAAGGTGCCTTCGTAACTCAGGGTCTGAGCAGACTGCACCATGCGCTGCAGCCAGTACCTGGCATCCGCGGCGGGCTTGGCATCCTCGTTCACCTGACTATTTGTGGCCGGCGCTACGGATCCGGCGGCCAGCGCCAGGACTGCGCAGTACAAGAGTGTCCGCTTCATTCGCGGTGTTAGCGGTTGGTTTGATAGCCGACCATGCGCACATAGGGCAGCATGCCGTGCATGCTGTTCATGGACGCGTAGCCGTTATGGCTGACCAGATAGCTGTTGAGCCGGGCATCGATCGGCGCGCCGACCTCGGCGTCGTTGCCGGCAGGCTGATCGATTGCCGCAAGCTGCAAGGGCGCAGCAACAGGCGCGGCAGCGATTACCGTCACGGCGGGGCGCGACACGGCAGCGGTCTCGACCGGCGCAAGAGCGGCGTCGGTCTGACTCAGGCGCAGGCCGAACAGGGCCACCAGCACCACCGAGGCCGCCAGGGCAAAACCGGTGACTGGTTTATACCAAGCCGGCAGAAGTCGCACCATCGGCTGTGGTAGGGGCTCGGCTTCGATGGCCAACCGGATGCGCTCGGCGAATCCGGAATCCAGACTCGCCGGCAGATGTCCCTGCAGCGTATCGCTGATCAGGTGATAACGCTCCCAGCGTCCCTGCAAGTCGTGGTCCCGGCCCAGACGACGCAGGACCAGCTCACTCTCCCGGCCGGGCAGCTCACCGTCGATCATTGCCGACAACTGGCTAGCTGCGCTGTTCATGTTCATTTCGACCGGTGCCGATAATTGCTCAGCGGGTTTATCAGCCATGACTCTATCCCGAAACTAGCTTAATAGTGGACGCAATTTGGCGTCGATCGACTCACGGGCCCGGAAGATCCGGGAGCGCACGGTACCGATCGGACACCCCATAGTTTGGGCGATTTCCTCGTAGCTCATGCCTTCCAGCTCACGCAGGGTAATAGCTGTGCGCAAATCCTCTGGCAAGGCCTCGATCGCCCGGAACACGGTCGCCTCGATTTCGTCCTTGAGCAGCAGTCGCTCAGGCGTCTCGTACTCCTTGAGCAGCGACTGGCCTTCGTATTGCTCGGCTTCGTGAGCATCGATATCGGAACCCGGCGGGCGCCGGCCCTGGGCAACCAGATAGTTCTTGGCCGTATTAATGGCAATCCGGTACAGCCAGGTATAGAAGGCACTGTCTCCACGAAAGCCCGGTAAGGCCCGGTAGGCCTTGAGAAAGGCTTCCTGCGAGACATCCAGAGCTTCGCTAGGATCATGCACGTAGCGGGAAATCAGCTTGATGATCTTGAGCTGATACTTACGCACCAGCAGGTCGAACGCACTTTTATCGCCTTTCTGTACCCGTTGAACCAGCTCGCGATCTAGATGCACTTCGCCCATCCGGGCTGACCCCTTTCGATTCAATGGCAATATCCATGCGAACAAAACGATAGACCGGAGCCGGTCCGGTAAGTTCGCATAGCTGCCAGGATGCGGTTATAGTGTGGATATTCAATGGCGGGATGGCGCCTATGGAGATCCGCGCCTTGGCTTTCGACCTCGTTCCTGAAGCGCCCCGTGCGCCTGACCGATCAGCGCTTCCATGCCACAGACCGACCGACCGTGCAGCTCCCGCGCATCGGAATCGGCGCGTCCCGACCCTTTCCCTGAGCCGGCGGGGTTGCACGTCCCTCCATGACGCTTTTCCAACGATACCCTATCCACGGAGTCGCTCACAAGCCATGTCCACTGCACCCTCATCCACCGATGTGCTGATCATCGGCTGCGGAGCCGCCGGTCTGAGCCTGGCCCTGCGGCTCGCCGATACCGCCCGCATCGTTGCCCTGGCCAAGGGACCGCTGCACGAGGGTAGCACCTACTACGCACAAGGTGGCGTGTCCGCTGTCCTGGATGCCGGGGACTCCATCGATGCCCATCTGCAGGATACGCTAGTGGCCGGCGCAGGTCTGTGCCACACCGACGCAGTGCGCTTTACGGTCGAAAACGGCCCCGCCATCATCAACTGGCTCAGCACCCAGGGGGTGCCGTTCACGCGCGAGGCCGGCAGCGACGGCGGCAGCGATTATCACCTGCATCGCGAGGGCGGCCATAGCCACCGGCGCATCGTGCACGCCGCCGACGCCACGGGACGCGCCATCCAGGACACCCTGCAGTCCCAGGCTCTGCGCCACCCGAATATCACCCTGCACGACCAGTACAGCGCCATCGACCTGATCACCACGCGCAAGCTAGGCCTGCCGGGTAATCGCTGCCTGGGCGCCTATGTCCTCAACCGCCATACCGGTCGGGTCGAGGTGTTCGCCGCCCGCTTCGTCATCCTGGCCACCGGCGGCGCCAGCCGGGTTTATCTATATTCGAGCAATCCCGACGGCTCCACCGGCGACGGCATTGCCATGGCCTGGCGGGCGGGCTGCCGGGTCACGAACATGGAATTCATGCAATTCCATCCCACTTGCCTCTACCATCCGCAAGCCAAGTCCTTCCTGATTTCCGAAGCGGTGCGTGGCGAAGGTGGCGTGCTGCTACTGCCCGACGGCACTCGCTTCATGCAGAACTTTGACCCGCGCCTGGAACTGGCACCGCGCGATATCGTCGCCCGGGCCATCGACCATGAAATGAAGCGCCTTGGTGCCGAGTGCGTCTATCTCGACATCAGCCATAAGCCGGCTGAGTTCATCCGCGCCCACTTCCCGAACATCCACGCCAAGTGCCTGGAATACGGCTTCGACATGACCCGCGAGCCACTGCCGGTGGTACCGGCAGCGCATTACACCTGCGGCGGCGTGCTGACCGATCTGGACGGTCACACCGATCTGGATGGCCTGTACGCGATCGGTGAAACTGCGTTCACCGGGTTGCACGGCGCTAATCGCATGGCCAGTAATTCGCTGCTGGAATGCCTGGTGTTCGCTGCGGCCGCAGCAGACGATATCCGGACGCGCCTGCCGCAGGTTTCTGTGCCGCTGGCCCTGCCTGAATGGGATGAAAGCCGGGTCACCGATTCCGATGAAGAGGTGGTGGTCACGCACAATTGGCAGGAACTGCGGCGCTTCATGTGGGACTATGTCGGCATCGTGCGCACTGACAAGCGCCTGCAGCGGGCCAAGAACCGCGTCGAACTGCTGCTGCGGGAAATCGCTGAGTATTATGGTAATTTCCGCATCAGCAGTGATCTGATCGAACTGCGCAATCTGGCTGTGGTAGCCGATCTGATCATTCGCTCGGCCATGGAGCGCAAGGAAAGCCGCGGCCTGCATTACACGCTCGACTACCCGGCGACCCAGGAGAATCTGCCGCCGCGCGACACCATCCTGGTGCCGGAAAACTTCGCCGGCAAGGATTATCCGCCGCGCCGGCCCGCCACCGACGCCTGAGATACATTCAGATCCGGTCGGCGCTGCGCCGGGTTCGCAGCCAGACCCGCACCCGTCGCAGCTCTTCGGCCGCGAGCGCATCCGGCAGCAGCAGCACGGTCTGGGCGCGGCCGTTATCAAGCCGAAAGTTCAAAATCAGCAGATACGGCTGCGCGTAGCTGCCGGTCAGCCGGGCGCGATACACAAGGCCAGCACCGGTTTCCAGCCGCCAGCGTCCGTCCAGATACTCGGCGCGGGCTATAAAACCGGCACCAGTCCGCCAGCCGTGTGCATAAACCAGCCGCAGCAGCGACCCCAGCATGCCCGCCAGCAGCACGGCCTTGGCCATGAACGGCACGCCTGCCAGACAGGTTGCAGTTGCGGCCAAGCCATGCGCGACGCCGCCGCTCAATAGGAGCAGTCGCGAAGGCCGCAGTTCGAGATGCAAGAGGGTGAAATGACGCATCGCACGATCACGCGCGTGCAATCGCACCGGGATCAGGAATTCAGCAGAATCCGCATGCGCTCGACCACCCGCGCGGTCGCCGCATCGCTCGGCGTGTCACGACCCACCACATAAGCCATCAGCAGGGGATCCTGCTGTTCCAGCAGGTCGGCGAAGGCCTGCTGCTCCTCGGCTGATGCGGTCGGATAATGGCGATCCAGATAACCCAGCACCAGCAGATCCAGCTCTTTCATGCCGCGCCGGCAGCGCCAGCGCAACTTGCCGATTTGTTCATCCACGATCCGTTCTCCTCACAAAAAAACGCCCCTCGCCCGCATGCGGGAAAGGGGCTGGGCATGGCGCAATGAGCGCTTAGCGCCGTTCGATCATCAGCTTCTTGATTTCCGCAATCGCCTTGGCAGGATTCAATCCCTTCGGGCAGGTCTTGGTGCAGTTCATGATGGTGTGGCAGCGATAGAGCCGGAACGGATCCTCCAGATCATCGAGGCGCTCACCGGTAAACTCGTCGCGGCTGTCGACGATCCAGCGATAGGCCTGCAGCAGCGCCGACGGGCCCAGGTAACGCTCGCTGTTCCACCAGTAGCTCGGACAACTGGTCGAGCAGCAGGCGCACAGGATGCACTCGTACAGACCATCGAGCTTGGCGCGATCTTCCTTGGACTGCAGGCGCTCGCGCTCCGGCGGCAGCGTGATCGACTGCAGCCAGGGCTTGATCGAGGCGTACTGGGCATAGAAGTGGGTCAGGTCCGGCACCAGATCCTTGACGACCGACATATGCGGCAGCGGGTAGATCTTGACATCGCCCGACACCTCGTCGATGGCCTTGGTGCAGGCCAGGGTGTTGGTGCCGTCGATATTCATGGCGCAGGAGCCGCACACGCCTTCGCGGCAGGAACGGCGGAAGGTCAGGGTCGGATCCAGCTCATTCTTGATCTTGAGCAGGGCGTCCAGGATCATCGGGCCGCAGGCAGCCAGGTCAACCTCGTAGGTATCCATGCGCGGGTTTTCCCCGCTGTCCGGATCCCAGCGGTACACCTGGAAGCGCTTGATGTTCTTGGCACCGGCGCCGGCATAGTAGGTTTTACCCTTGCCGATGACGGAATTGGGCGGCAGATTGAATTGAGGCATGGCGTCGTCATCCCCTCTCAGTAGGTGCGCTTCTTGGGCGGAATGTACTCCACCTCATTGGTCAGGGTGTAGGTGTGCACCGGACGATAGTCGATGGTCACGCCGCCCTTGGCATCCAGCCACGCCAGGGTGTGCTTCATCCAGCCAGCGTCGTCACGGTCCGGGTAGTCCTCGCGGGCATGGGCACCGCGACTCTCGGGCCGGTTGATCGCCGACTTGATGGAGACCATGGCACAGCCGAGCAGGTTGTCCAGCTCCAGCGTCTCGACCAGGTCGGAATTCCAGACCAGACTGCGGTCGCTGACACCGACATGCTCGAAACCGGCGAACACGTCTTCCAGCAGCTTGATGCCCTCGGCCATGGATTCGCCGGTCCGGAACACCGCAGCATGGTTCTGCATGGTGCGCTGCATGCGCATGCGCAGGCTGGCGGTCGGGTTCTCACCCTTGGCGTTGCGCAGGCCGTCGAAGCGAGCCACGATCTTGTCCACCGCAGCCTGCGGTACACCCTTGGCCGGGCTGTTGGCCGGGATCAGCTCGGCGCAGCGGATGGCAGCAGCGCGGCCAAACACCACGATGTCGAGCAGCGAGTTGGAGCCGAGACGGTTGGCGCCATGCACCGACACGCAGGCCGCTTCGCCGATGGCCATCAGGCCGGGGACAATGTGGTCGGGGTTGCCATCCTTGAGGATGACCACTTCGCCACGATAGTTGGTCGGAATGCCGCCCATGTTGTAGTGCACGGTCGGCAGCACCGGGGCCGGTTCCTTGGTCACGTCCACGCCGGCGAAGATGCGCGCGGTCTCAGCGATGCCCGGCAGGCGCTCGTTGATGACGTCGGCACCCAGGTGTTCCAGATGCAGGTGGATGTGGTCCTTATGCTCGCCAACGCCACGGCCTTCGCGGATTTCGATGGTCATCGAACGGCTGACCACGTCGCGCGAGGCCAGATCCTTGGCGTTCGGCGCGTAACGCTCCATGAAGCGTTCGCCGTTGGAGTTGGTCAGGTAGCCACCCTCGCCGCGGCAGCCTTCGGTCATCAGACAGCCGGAGCCGTAGATGCCGGTGGGATGGAACTGGGTAAATTCCATGTCCTGCAGGGGCAGGCCAGCGCGCAGCACCATGCCGTTACCGTCACCGGTGCAGGTATGGGCGGAGGTCGCCGAGAAGTAGGCGCGGCCATAACCACCGGTGGCCAGCACGGTCATGTGCGCGTTGAATACATGCAGCGTGCCATCGGACAGATCCCAGGCCACCACGCCGCGGCAGACCCCTTCGTCATCCATGATCAGGTCGAGCGCGAAGTACTCGATGAAGAACTCGGCGTCATGGCGCAGCGCCTGCTGGTACAGGGTGTGCAGAATGGCGTGACCGGTACGATCAGCGGCGGCGCAGGTACGCTGGGCGGTGCCCTCGCCATAATTGGTGGTCATGCCACCGAACGGCCGCTGATAGATCTTGCCTTCCTCGGTGCGCGAGAACGGCACACCGTAGTGCTCCAGCTCGATGACCGCCGGGATGGCTTCACGACACATGTACTCGATGGCGTCCTGGTCGCCGAGCCAGTCGGAACCCTTGACGGTGTCGTACATATGCCACTGCCACAGGTCGGGCCCCATGTTGCCGAGCGCCGCCGACATGCCACCCTGCGCCGCTACGGTGTGGCTGCGGGTGGGGAAAACCTTGGTCAGACAGGCGGTCTTCAGACCCTTCTGCGCCATGCCAAAGGTGGCGCGCAGCCCGGCGCCGCCGGCCCCGACCACGACCACGTCGTAATTATGATGAACAAGCTTGTATGCGTTGGACATGAAACCTCAGCCTCCGGTGGTGGGCATCAGCCCAGTGCGACCTTGAGCACGGCGACGGTGGAAATGGCGCCCAGCAGGAACAGGACGAATTGGGTAACCAGCAGCAGGGTGTACTTGAGCCACTCCGGCTGGACGTAGTCCTCGTAGATGACCTGCATGCCCAGTTTGGCGTGGTAGAACGCCGTGACCAGCAGCGTCACCAGCAATCCGGCATTGATCGGGTTGCCCAGCCAGTGACGCAGCGTCTCGTAGTCGGCGCGCGAATACACCAGCATGGACAGGACAAACCACAGGATCAGCGGCACCAGAGCGATGGAGGTGACGCGCTGCACCCACCAGTGGTGCGTGCCATCTTTAGCAGTGCCCAGGCCGCGAACGCGGGCGAGCGGGGTACGAATGCTCATGATCTCTCTCCTCAGGGCGCGGCGATCAGCCAGCACAGGAACGTCAGGATGATGGACGACCACACCACCGCCCAGCCAGATTTGGTGGCGGTTTCCATTTCAAAGCCGTAGCCAGCGTCCCAGAACAGGTGCCGGATGCCGTTGGCCATGTGATAGAACAGCGACCAGGTCCACAGGAACATGAACAGTTGACCCAGCATCGATCCCAAAAGTGCCTGGGCATGCTCGTAGGCTTCGGGACCGAGCGCAGCCGCCGCCAGCCAGTACACCAGCAGCAGCGTGCCGACCACCAGACCGGCACCGGTGGCGCGGTGCGTGATCGACAGCATCGAAGTCATTTGCGGTTTGTAATAGGGGCCGATCATGAACGGCGATAGCGGCCGCTTGTTGGCTGACATACGTTTCTCCTCGTTACACAGTGGCGAAGAAGCCGTTATTTTGTGCGGTGCAAAGCATAGCCGAATCGCGGACGAATTGCCGTGGATTGGCCATGGGGATGGATATGAGGATGGGAAGGGTGTCCGGACCCGCGAGCGGGCGCACCAGTCGATTAGAAGTCGATGCAGCGCCCCGCTTTTTCCCAATCCCCGTAGCGAGTCGGTTCGGGACCTTTGGGGCCGCCGTATTCCTTGGGTTTTGCGGGCGGCTGAACGTCTTGGGGAGGGTCGGGGGTAACGGCTGGCTGCACTGGCAGCGTCTGCTGATCGTTGCTATTACTCATGACAACTCACACTCTGTTGGGGGATGGTGGTGGCCAGCCATCCTAGCCCCATCCGCCGGCGGGACTACCAGGGAAGGCATACCGCGCGTTTCCCCTGGTCTGTAATAAGCGTGGTTATTATGCCGTCCAAGGGCGGTGAACGCAATGAACCCCATACCGGCGCCTGACCGGCCCCGGCAGCATGCAAATCCTTTATCCAACTGAAAAATAATGGGACTTATATGAACGCCCAGTGGATTGCTTTTTTGCAACAGGCCGGCGCGGTGTGCAGTAATGACCAGATTGCGCAGTTTGGCGCTGCCGAACCCGCCCTGCGGGCGGCGCTGAGCGGTGGGCTGTGTTGTGATCTGTCGCAACTGGGATTGATTCGCCTGCAAGGCCCCGAAAGCGACAGTTTTCTGCAGGGGCAATTGACCTGCGATGTTCGCCAGTTGCGCGCGGAGCACAGCCTGCTGGGTGCCTATTGCAGCCCCAAGGGCCGGGCACTGGCCTGCCTGCGCTTGTTTCAACATGGCGATGCGATTTACCTGGCGCTGCCACGGGAACTGGTCGGGCCGACCCTGACCCGGCTGCGCCGCTATGTGCTGCGATCCCGGACCACGCTGGATGATGCCAGCGATGAGCTGATCGGTATCGGTGTGGCCGGTGCGGATAGCGCGCAGCTGCTGGCAGCGCGGCTCGGGGCGCTGCCCGAGGCTGTGAATGGCGTGACCCACAGCGCTGCGCCAGATGGGCCGGGCATTACCACCCTGCGCCTGCCTGGACCAGTGCCGCGCTTTGCCCTGTATGGCGCTGCCGCCGATCTGGCGGTGATCTGGACTGCGCTGGCGCCGGTCTGCGTGGCGGCAGGTGGCGAGCCCTGGCGCCTGCTGGACATTCTCGCCGGTCTGCCCAGCGTTTATGCGGCAACCGCAGATGCGTTCGTGCCGCAGATGCTCAATCTGGATGTTCTGGATGGCATCAGCTTTCAGAAGGGCTGCTACACCGGTCAGGAGGTGGTAGCGCGCACCCATTACCTGGGTAAGCTGAAGCGGCGCATGTATCGGGCACGGCTGGACAGTCCGCACACCCCCCAGCCCGGCGACGCCCTGTTCTCGGCGCAGGCCGATGCCAGCCAGGGCGCGGGGCGGATTGTCGATGCGGTCGCGCATCCCGAGGGTGGCCAGATGCTATTGGCGGTGGCGCTGGTACATTGCGCTGAGCAGGGCGCGCTGCAACTGAGCAATGCCGAGGGGCCAGTGCTGCATCTGGAACCGCTGCCATACGCAGTCGGGTCGGCCACCTGAAAACGCTGCTCAGGCGTCCGGCGGCGCCCAGCCGCCGAATTCCTTCCAGCGGTTGACGATCTGGCAGAACAGCTCTGCGGTACGCTCGGCGTCGTAGATGGCCGAGTGCGCCTCGCGCTCGTTCCAGGGAATGCCAGCCGCCTGCAGTGCCCGCGCCAGCACGGTCTGGCCATAGGCGAGACCGGCCAGGGTAACGGTGTCGAAGCTGCTGAAGGGATGGAACGGATTGCGCTTGACCCGGGCGCGCGCCGCTGCTGCGTTCAGGAAGCCCAGATCGAAAAAGGCATTGTGGCCGACCAGGATGGCGCGGGTGCAGCCGGTATCACGCAGCTCGCGGCGCACTTCGCGAAAGATGGCCGTCAGCGCTTCTTCCTCCGGCACTGCGAAGCGGAATGGATGATCGGGATCAATATTGTTTACCGCCATCGAGGCCGGGTCCAGGCGCGCACCGGGAAAGGGCTGCACATGGTGCGCCAGCGTACCGACCGGCCGCAGGTTGCCCTGCCAGTCCATGCGCACGATGACCGCAGCGATCTCCAGCAGAGCGTCGGTCTGTGCGTTAAGGCCGCCGGTTTCCACGTCGATGATCACGGGCAGGAAACCGCGGAAGCGGGCGGCAATCAGCGAAGGCGGTTCAGTAGCGTTCATGTCTGCAGCATACCCGATCCACTAAGACGACGCACCCGCACGCTCAGGCAGGCGTGTTGTGACTCACCCAGTGCGCACCCTGCCCGGTTTCCTCGCGTTTCCAGAACGGCGCCTTTGCCTTCAGTTCCTCGATGAGAAACCGGCAGGCTGCAAAGGCAGCCGCGCGCTGTGCTGTCCACACCGCCACCAGAACAATCGGCTCACCGGGCTGCAGGGCACCCACCCGATGCAGCAGCAGCCCATCCAGCACCGGCCACTGCCGCCAGGCCGTCTCGGCAATCCGCTGCAACTGGTATTCGGTCATGCCCGGATAATGCTCCAGGTTCATCGCCTGCACGGCGACACCGTCGTTAAAATCGCGCATCGTGCCGATAAACGTCGACAAGGCGCCATACTGGCCCCGCAGGCGCGTATCGACCTCAGCTTGATAAGCCGCCAGTTCCACCAGCGGTGCGAACGACGCGGGCCGCAGTTCAACGCGCATCCCCTACCCTCCCGTCACCGGCGGAAAAAAGGCCACTTCATCACCCGCGCGCACGGCCTGTTCCAGGCTGGCGTATTCCAGATTGACCGCCGCCAGCGTATTTGGCGGCAACGGTATTTGCGGATGCAAGGCTGCCCACACCCCGGCCACGGTCAAACCGGCTACAGACTCCAGCTCATCGCCATCACGGCCCAGGCGGTCGCGCAGGCTGGCAAAATACTTCACCTGAATCGTCATGCTCAGCGGCTCCAGGGTTGATGCTGTTTACGCATGGTGCAGCGTCGCCGCCTGCGCCGCAGCCGTCCATTACTCGAACGAGGTAATCCGCGCGGTGGCTCTAAATCAAGCGGGTTGCTCCAAACCCTGGCGCAGCCGATAAACGGGCCGCTCCGTCGCATCAATCAGACCGTTGTCCAACAGCCATTGGCGGGCATCGTCGGCATCCTGCTCGAACCAGGCGCGGGCTGAACCGAGGCGAAAGCTGTAACCCCAGGCATCCATATCCGCCCATATCCGCACCCGTCCAAATCCCGGCAAGGCATCGGCCAGCAGGATCTGCAGGTAGCACACCCCGTTTTCCTCGATCGGCTCGCCGCCGGCATCGGTATGCAAGCGGGCGCGGCGCTCAGCATCCATGCAGATATAGTGACAGGCCTCGTGCAGCGCCGAATGGACCGGTGTGTCATCGCGCAGCAGCAGCCGATCACCGATCAGGCCGGCCTCGCTCTCGCCCCAGTAGCTGCCGGGAATCACGCTGGCCAGCGGCAGCCAGTCAATGCGCAGCCCATAACGCGCCAGCAGGGCCTGTAGAGGCTCGCGGCCCAGTTCGGCACAGCACAGCACGTTCATGACGGGCACTCCGCCGCCACGCGCCGGCCCATGATCCGCAGGTCATAGCACCGGCCATCCATTTCCGCGACCGTCGGCAACTCGCCCCAGATGGCGAAACCGAACTGTTCCAGCAGGCGCACGCTCGGCAGATTATGCGCAAACACGAAGGCCAGCAGGGTCTTGATGCCACAGCCGGGCGCCTGGGCCAGGACTTCCGCCAGCAGCCGTCGGGCCACACCCTGGCGCTGACGCTGCGGCGCGATGTAGTAGCCCAGCTCCACCGTGGCCGCATAGGCTGGACGTCCGTAGAACGAACGCACACTCAGCCAGCCGGCCAGACCCTGCGCATCCTCAGCCACCAGCAGCGGTCGCCGTGCCGGGTTATGATCATGAAACCAGGCCTCGCGCGCCGCTACCGTAACCGGTTCGGTATCGGCGG